>CAZFQG010000013.1:0-54197 GCA_964520785.1 uncultured Planctomycetaceae bacterium
ATCGGCCAGAATCGAAAGCTACTCAGAACGTCGCCAGGAACTCGTCGATATCGACGGATGTCAGCTCGCCCGGCTCCTCCTCTTCGGACAACGTCGGCCGGCTCTCCCAATTCGGGGTTCGGCTCATAGACCCAGCCGTCTTCGCTCGGCGGGCCTCGCGCCGTCAACGGATCCCATAGTCCGCAGTGACGCAATATCTTCTCGATCACGTCCCCGCGCGGCGGTTCGATAAAGGCGACCACCTTCATTTCGCCGCCGCATTGGTCGCACTTCAGCGGGTCCACCTCGTACACCCGCTTGATCAGCATCGCCCACGTCTGGCTGCACCGCGTGGGCTCCGCCGGCTCCGGCGTCTCGCTCTTGGACGCCGCGTCCGTCGGCTTCGCCTCGGCTGCGCCGCCGATAGCGTGCCCCCACCATGGGCACGGTTCGATCTCCGGCGACGGATCAGACCGTTTCCGGAATCACGTATGGTTCGCGTTGTTCGCGGCGGAGCAGTCTGGACGCCTCCGGGTCGTTGAGGATGGTCTCGGTCTTCGGGTCGAAGTGGATGCTCCGCTTGAGGGCGTTGGAAATCTTGGCGAGGTGGCACACTCCGGTGGAGTAGTGCCCCTCTTCGACGTCGGCGGCGAGGAGCTTGTGGTCTCTGGCGCGGATCGCCTTCACCCAGTTCTGGAAATGGGGAATGCTCTCGGTCAGCCAATCGATCGGTTCCGTCTTGAACTTGCAGGGTCCGGGCTCCCGCTTCAGACCCATGAACGTGTAGTAGCTGCTGTAGTCGGGAATGATCATGTAGCCCTCTTCGCCGTAGAAGATCACGCCGACGCACTGGTCCGGCGCGACGAACGGGTATTTGTCGCCCATGCCGGCCTCGGTGTTCGAATACCAGTGGCGGACCTCGAACGTCACCTGCACCTCGCGGCCGTCCCACTGGCAAATGAAGGCCTGGGTATTGGGCGTGTCGGCATCGTCGTCATCCCCCGGCAAATAGCGGCCTCCCATCGACATCATGACGTTGGGCATGCCCTGGAGATCCAACCCCCAGCGGATGATGTCGATGTCGTGCGAGGTCTGGTTCGCGATGTCTCCACTGGCGAAATTCGAGTTCCAATACCATCGCGAGTGCTGGAAATTGCTGAATTCAACCATCTTCGCCGGACCCACCCAGGCGTCCCAGTTGAGTTCCTTGGGAGCCGGTTGCGGCCGGTGCTTGCCCAGGTTGCCGCGGCATTTATAGGTCATGCCTCGGGCCATGTACAACCGGCCGATGACCCCCTCCTTCAGCTTCGCGATCCCCTCGACGACATTCGGGTTCGAGCGGTTCTGCGTCCCGATCTGAACCATGCGATTGTACTTGCGGGCCGCTTCGACCATTTTGCGGCCCTCCCAGATATTATGCGAAGTCGGCTTCTCGACGTAGACGTCCTTGCCCGCCTGACACGCCCAAACGGTCTGTAAGGCATGCCAGTGATCCTGGGTGGAAAACGAGACCGCGTCGACGGATTTGTCGTCGAAGAGCTTCCGCTGGTCGTCGTACCGGGCAAGCTTCATGCCCTTGAGCAACGGGCTGTGTTCTTCGACGGAATCGAGTTTGCGCTTGTCGCAGTCGCAAACGGCGACGATCTCGATGTTGTCGGTCTTCGTCATTGTCGCCAGACAGCCGGCGTGAGACCGCATTCGACCTCCGAACCCGACCAGGCCGACGCGAACACGGTCGTTGGCGCTTTGGGCGGACTTGGCAATGGCAGGAAGAGAAATGACCGACGCGGCGGCGGTCGTTTTGATGAATTGGCGGCGGCTGGCTTTGTTCATGGCAGGTGGCAACCTAATAGGTGGGAGGGTTGTGTGGTTCCGTGCCGAGCGTCGCAACGCAACGGCGAAACGGCCGGCAGGCGGCGCACTTCGGCAACAACTTCGATTCTAGGCGAGCGAAAGAGCCGTGTCAACGAACGAGCGTAATCCCCTCCAACTACCTACTGGAGGGGGAGACTTGTTTTGCCGGCCCCATTGTAGTGTTTCGTTGGCGTCTCGTGAGCGCCGATAATTCCACCCGCGAAAGGGGATTGCAAGTGTTACACCGCGTGATCGAACCTTGGCTGGTTTGCTGTTAACCTTGGAGCCCGGACCTCCGAGAGAACCCGGCTTACAGGCCCGCTTAGGTTTTTTCGCGTGCCGTTCGATTTCGCTCCCGTTGGGGTCGGGGTTTGATTCGCGACTTGAACGCGCGGCGGCGCGCGGTTCAAATGGGAGCGAGTGGGGTAAGCTCGATATGAAGGAGTGCTCCCATGAACGACCCAACACGAAGCCTCAACCGACGTTCCTTTCTTTCGCACACAGTCCGAGGAGCGGGCGGGGCGGCCTTAACGGGTTTGGCAGGCACGTGCGTTCATCGTGCCCGGGCCGATGCGTCGAAGGGGAAGCGGAAGGCGCTCTTCGCCACGACGGACTACTTCGACAATGTCCTGATCAACGACCGGTTTTTCGACCGGGACCAGTTGAATCAACTGAACGCGCGGCTCGCGTCGTTGGGCGTAACGCGACACCAGTGGATATTCGATCCTATGTGGACCTTCTACGAGGATTATCCGCTGGGCTTCGACCTTTTCGCCGAGGCCGCGGCCGCGGCGCACGCGCATGGACTGGAGTTTTACGCCCTGATCAAGCCGTTCGAGGGTGGCGGATTCGGCACGCCCCTCCCGATAACGATGCCCTTCCCGGACGGTGCCGTCGCTTTCAAGGACTTGCGGGGCATCTTTCCTGGGGCGAGACGATTTTCGGCGGCCCATCCGGAGATGTGCCTGAAGTGCCGGCCGGCGGCGGACGATTTCAGCGGTCCCATCGCGACGATTCGGTTGGTGAAGGGACATGACGGCCCGACGCGGGTGAAGAAGGAGCATCTTTCCGTTTGGACGAGCGCGACGAATAACCGGTTCGTCCGTTATGAAGGTCCAATCACGTTTCGGGAGACGGTCGAGTGGCGGAAACGGTTTCCGAAGTGGCGGCCGTGCCGGATTCTGCACTTGGAAGGGCTTGAGATTCCCCAGGACCATGCCTATGTCTTGGTCCGGTGTTCCTTGGCGGACCAAAAGGGGGACTTCGCTAACGAAAACGGGAACCTGCTGGAACTGGCCGGACCGAACGGGGAACCGATTCCGCATACGCTCAGCAGCGGACGTGGTTCGCTCGATAAACACCAGCGAGGCGTTTTCGGTTCCAAGGTCATGCGGCGGTCGATCCGCTACTTGCGGATGCCCGAGGTCGAGAAGGAATTGTCCGACCCCGAGCGGATGCGACGGCACTTCCAGGATTTCTACGAGTTCGACGACTATAAGGTGACGGATTGGATCTTCCTGGACAAGGTCGGTTTCGTGGCGGCCGTGCGAGGCAAGCCGGAGCACATGCTCGGCAATTTGCACCCGATCTATCCGGAGGTGCGGCGGCATTGGCTGGACCTGGCGCGGTATTGCCTGGACCGCGGCGCGGACGGGATCAACTTTCGGGTGGCGAATCACGTCCGGCCCCCCGAACCGTGGGAATACGGATTCAACGAGCCGGTCCTCGAAGCGGCCGGCGGCAAAACCGACTATCCGACGATCAGCCGCATCAACGGCGATGCGTACACCCAGTTCCTCCGCGAGGCCAGGGAATTACTAACGAGTCGCGGCAAACGGATGACCGTCCACTTGCATTCGGGGATGCTCGCCCCGGACGACCGCGGCCGCATTCCGCCATTGCCGCCGAACTTCGAGTGGCAATGGGAGACGTGGGTGAAGGAGATTGCCGACGAGCTGGAATTCCGCGGGTGTTGGACGCTTCGTCCCTGGAACCTGAGAAAGGTCCTCGACACGTACATCGCGGCGGTTGCCGCGGCCGGCAAGCCGTTGCACTTCCAGAGCGATTTTCACACGATGACGAACTTCGAAGGCCGTCGCCAATGCAAACGCGAAGAGATCGACTTCGTGAAGAACCACCCGGGGTTGGACGGGTTCGTGCTGTATGAGACGGCGAATTATACGACGATCGGCGAAGACGGGCGGGTTGAGCTACGGCCGCACGTGGAGGAACTGATTCGGGAGCGGTGGTGAGGAGGTTGGGCGGTCGGTGAACGCCACTCGGTCGCCGCTCCCTAATTCCAGATTTTTCAACAACCCAGCCGTGGGATACGCGTCGTCAACCCTGGTGCTAATCGCGTTTAATCACTTGCGGACCTTCGCCGCACGTTTTTTCGTAGCAGCCGTCGCCCGCCTTCTTGAACTGCGTGAATCCCAAACGTTCCAGATTCTTCGGCGCGAGGATGGCTTTTTCGTTGCGAATTGTGGAGACGGCGGAGATGACACGGTAGCACGGTTTGCCGCACTCGGGGCACTGTTCCAACGGCGCGTCGCTCATTTTCTGCAGGACTTCGAACCGCTTATGGCATTTCTTGCCGCGCTTCGCGGAATGTTCATATTCGTAGATCGGCATTGGTTTCTCCGGGATGTCCGAGAAGAGGGGCGTCCGATAAGGAATCCGGTACCGAATTATAGGCTATTGCCCAGCGTCCGCAGTTGCTTCACGAACGGCTCCGGGATTCGCCCGCTCTTTTCAATCGGGACGTCAAACGTAATCGCGCCGTCCTTGGCGTTCACCGCTCGGACGTATTCAACGATACGTTCGTCCGGCAATTGCGGTTTTTCGCCGCGGCACCAGGAATCGCCGAGAAATGTCAACAAGTGGTATTGCACTCGCGCGCCGTCTCGCGTGATCCAGCGTCCCGGACAGGTTTGAATGGCCTCGGGCACCTGCTTCAAGCTCACTTCCCCCGCCGTGTATTCCTCGAACCGCGTGTGGGCGATGACCGGGAGCGTGATGCCGGGATTGAACGCGACGATCGCCTCGGGATTTCCGGCCTTCAAAGCGGCGGCGAAGGTTTTGAAATTGGGTGCGTCGTCGAAGCGGTACATGTCGTCGGCGAAGTAGCAGCCGTCGATCCACCATCCGGCGACGTCCTTACCCCAGCGGAGGGACCATTCCCGGATGACGGCCTCCCATTTTTTCTGGAACTCGGCCAGCCGTTCGTGCGTCAGCGGTCCACCGCGGGGCCAGCCGTCGGCGCGGCCCCATTTCCAACCGAGCCGCTCGACGGCGACCGGGTCCGCTGCCGGCGCGCCGCTGGGAATATAGACCATCAGCCGAATTCCGTGAGGACGCAGGGCCTTCGCCAGGTCGGCGATCAAGTCGCGTTTTGAACACTTGCTGGGGCTGATTCCGACGAATCGGTCGTACGTCGCGTTGGGCGAGCAATAGTGGCCCGAGTTTTGCCCGAGCGTGAACAGACAGTACTTTGTTCCGGTCGAGGCGAGTTGTTTGACGAGCCCCTCCATGTCGAACGCGTCGATTTGGGCGTTCCAGGCGTCGGCGGTCAACTCGGCCCCGCCGTCGGAACTGGGCGGGGCGCCGAGATAATGCGTCATCACGCCCCATTTCGCGTCGCGGAACCAATCGGTCGGCTCCGCGGCAAGGACTGGAAAGGGGGCCAGGAAGGTCACAACCAAGTGAAGGATATGAATGATGGGGCGCGACATCGTATTGCTCGTGGAAGATGGTGGACTCAAGGGAACGGAAAAGGCTTCATTCTACCACAAACGCATTGACTATGCGACGGTTCGAAACTAAAAAACCCCTCTTCTATCCATTATCACTCTGGCGGCAGTCATTACGCGGATCGCCTCGTTTAGGTGAAATAGTCTTTGTCGGTGTAGATATGGACTATCCTCGTTCGGACTGCTTAATATAGTAGCCGGGAGGGGAGGGGTAATCCACTCATGGATGCAATTTATCAGGTTTGGTTCTTGTCTCGATGGTGATGGTTGGTTTAGACTATGGAGATATCCGTACTCCTTAACACGCCCGTGCGCTTTAGCGCGCTTTTAATTAGGGCTAAGGGCATTGCAAGGCGAGTACGTTGGAGACGCCTGAATTTGTGTGACGTCGTCCATGCGGATGATTGAATAATGAAGCGGAGCAGCACTTGGATTACGCCGACTTTGATCCTCGCCCTCTTCGGCGCGGGGGCGCATCCCGGACTCGCCAGCAACACGCGGGTGATCTTCACGGAAATCATGACCGGGCCAAACGATGCCGGCTTCGAATGGGTCGAAGTCTACAACCTTACCGATCAGGATATCGACCTTTCCGGATGGGTATTCGATGACGCGGCGACCGGGTTCGTTGGACCGACCGAGGCAAATATCGTCTCTGGAGTTCTACCCGCGGGGGGGACCGCCGTGTTGTACGATGACCGCGCCGGAATGACCCCCGACGACATGCGCGCGGTTTGGGGTACCGGGATCAATTTCGTCCCGGTGATCGGCGAGAATCATTACTGGCCGTATCTCGACACATCCGATACGATCGGGCTTTGGGACAGCCATGCGGCCTACATCGCCGACAACCCCGGCGTCGACCGCGTCTTTTCGAACGCCGTCACGGTCCTCGAGTACGGTGACAAGCCACCCTGGCCCCGACCTGGTCCCCAAGACATCGCGAGTTCGATCTATCTGACTGATTTGAACGATCCCGCCAACGGCGAGAAATGGGCAATCAGCCGCGTCGGGGACGAGGGCATCGTCGAGAGCAGTCAGTTGCTCACGACGAATGCGGCCAATCTCGGGATCGTTCCGGCCGGAACGCCTTCGGTGGCGAACCTGGTGATCACCGAGATCTACTATAATCCGGTCGGAAGCAACGAACTCCCTTACGAGTGCATCGAAGTCTACAACAACACCGGCGCGGCCATCGACTTCTCCGCGACGCCGTGGGTTATCGATGACTGCAATTCCTCGATCGCCGGAAAAGGCGGCCCGAATATCACCGAGGGAGTCATCGGCGCGGGTGAAGTGGCCGTTCTCTACAATGCCCTGACGCCCGAGGAGGTATTCGCGGTAGTCTGTCCGGACCCGTCGGTGAATAAGATTCCGGTGGCGAACTGGGCCGCGATGGGGCTGAACAACGGTGGCGACAAGATCAGCCTCTGGGACGACTACGCCGAGTATGTCGGCAATCATCAAACGCACGCCGGGGCCAAGACAACCATCGAATACACGGACGATCCTCCTTGGCCGGTCGATTCGAGCGAATCGTCCATCTATCTGACGCACCTCGGAAGCGACCCGACGGACGGGACGAACTGGATGCTGAGTTCTCCCATGGACGGCCTCTCGTATTCGATCGGGCCGGCCCATCAAGTCGGCAGCCCCGGAAGGGTTGATGTCGGCGGCGGTTCCGGGGAAGACCCCCTCCCCGGCGACTTGAACGGCGACGGTTACGTCAACAGCAGCGATCTCGACGTGGTCCGTGCGAACTGGGGCCGGACGGTACCGCAAGGAGACCTCGGCATGGGCGACCCATCGGGCGACGGCATCGTCGGGGGTGCCGACTTGGATATAATCCGCGCGAACTGGGGGGCCGGCGCCCGGGTTTCCGTTCCCGAACCATGTTCCGCCTTGCTGTTGATCCTGGCAGCCGCGTGTCCGGCGTTTGCCCTTGCTCGCTCAAGAAGATGGTCAATCCGCCCAACCCCGCCGCCGGCATGACGCGTCACAAGCCCGTACCCGCGCGGAGCATCCACTCGCGCGAATCGGGAAAAAGGTAGTTGGACGCGCAAAGCGATGCGTCTTTTGCCGTCCGCGCGGACAAACGGAGGATTGACACGGCTTCGACAAGCGGAATATCGGCCGCCCCATAGCCTCGAACTACCGATTCCAGGTTCTCGCGTTCCTCCCTGGAAACCTTCGGCCGAAGGCTCGCGACGATCGCCTTGAGGACGCGAACCTGCTTCGCCCTGGAAGTGGGCCGGTCGAGCGCCTTATGCAGGGCCGCCTCGTATGCCGCGCGGAATCCTCGGCTCTTCTTCTCTCGCCGAATCAACTTCCGCAGGGCTCCCTCGGCCGCCGCCGAATGGGCCCGGACCGTCAGCACGTACGATTCGTGGAATTGCTCCAACTCGCCGGCGCCTCCGGCTTGGCTCCACAATCGGTTCATGCGGGCCGTCGCGAAGACGCGGGTAACCCAGGTGAGCCGGCGGATCGGATCGCGGAGTTCCTCCTCGGTAACTACCGGCATCAAAGGCATGCGTCGCATGATGTCGGCGGCGAAGAACCCGCGTCCGACGCGGCGGAAGGTTCCCCGAGAGGTATACAACTTGGCAAGGCGGATTCCGCAGCTTGGGGAGCGACTTTTGAAGACATAGCCGGCCAGTCCCTGCGAGGCGAGAAGTTCGGCGGCGGCCACGCAAAATTCCTCCATCCTCCGCGTCAGATCGGTTCCCGTGCTCGCCATCAGGAGGCGGATTCCCGCGCGGGATCGCTGAAGCTGAATCGGTGGGCGCGGGACTCCCAGTCCGATCTGGACCTCCGGACACGTCGGTACCCACGCGAAGTACTTTCCGAGAGTCTCGGATACGAAGAGATCTCGCGCGTGATCGCCGGCGTAGCGAACGTTCTCTCCCAGCAGACATGGTGAGACGCCGACGCGAATCGGCGGATTCACGTCGGCGCCGAGTTCGTTTCGTCGCAAGAGTCTAAAGCAGGCCGTGTCCTACACCAGCTCTTTACGGACGGCCCAGACGGCGGCCTGCGTTCGGTCGGAAACCCCGATCTTCCGCAAGATGTGCTGAACGTGCTCTTTGACCGTCTCGTAACTGATGTGGAGCTGCGCCGCGATTTCCTTATTGGTCAAACCGTACGCCAGTTGTCGAAGGACTTCGCTCTCTCTCTGCGTCAGAGGAACCTCGATATCGGCGGTAAGCCGCGGAGTGGCAAGGGCACCGGTGACGCGCCGGAGTTCATCCCGCGTCCACGCACTTTCTCCTCGCGAGGCCTTTCGGATGGCTTCGATGAGGACCTCGCGGCCGGACGACTTCAGAACATACCCGCTGGCGCCGAGAGCCACGGACCGGGCCACGTACGTGGGATTGTCGTACGTCGAAAGGATCAGAATGGGGAGTTCCGGCTTGTCCAGCTTGATCCGTCCCAACGCGGTGAGCCCGTCGCCGTCCGGCATGCGGATGTCCAGGACGACGACATCCACGTCATTCTCCAGTGCGTAACGAACCGCTGCGTTCCCGGAAGCGACCTCCGCCGCGATTTCAATATCCGTTCCCGCAAGCAGCGTCCGCAATCCACACCGCACGACTTCGTGGTCGTCCGCGATCAATATTCGAATTGTACTCATTCGAAACTCCGTCTGTTTTTGAATGAAATCTCGATTAAGAGAGGGCCGACGGTTCTTACCCCCGCCAAGGATTAAGTTCCTTACCCTCCATTAATGATAGCAAAATTTGTGGGCATGCGGAGCCCCCCCATTGGAAAATATACGCAATTATATGGTTTTGAACCGTTTCTGGGAAGTAGATGGCCGAATTACACGCTCACGGGGGGAGGACAAGTTCCCTCCGTTTGTGCAAAAAACACTACTCGGAATGAAAGTGATCCCCCAATTCGAAGTATTTTTGCGCCGGCCCTGACAAAAAACAGTGAGCTGGCCAACTGCGACGCGTACCCGCGGAAATCTCCCCAATTCTACTACGGGACGTGAGAAATTTGGTTTGAAAGGTCAAGATATACCCACCATTAGGGGGGAGCTGTATGAAAAAAAGTGACTCCGTCGGCGTGCGGAGGTGCGAACCGGGGATTCGTTCGCGGCCGGAAGGTTCTTCGGTGCGGAGTGCTTCGTTGCAACGAGCGAGCCAAGGGAGGCGCGAAGCATCCGGCCCCCTTCTCGCCTCCGACGAGCCGTTCGGCCCCGCTTGCTCCGGCGTTTCGCGCGTGGTAAACTCGGCTCCGTCATTGAAACCGGGGTTTCCGGTTCAACGGCACGAAGTCTCCCGAGCGACGAAAGGGGCCGCTTCCTTCCGTCGATCCCGCATTGAACCATTGTGGCAACTCGCGGGTCGCGCTCCGCGCCGGGGTTCTGGCTACGCCGGGAAGGTGGGCTTTCAGTCAAGAGCGACAACATGAATCACGTTGCATCATCGCGAGACATTGCCTATTGCGGGTCGTTCGGCGCGGCGGCGCTGCTCCTTCCGCTCCTTTTTCACATGGTTCGTCTTGGCCATGTTTTCATGCCGATGTATCTGCCGCTGGTGGCTTTGGCGTTTTTCGCGAGGCCCATTCCCGCGGCGTTGACGGCCTTTGTCGTTCCGATTCTGTCGGGGGCCATCACCGGGATGCCGCCGTTCTATCCGCCGATCGCGGCGTTGATGGCGGTCGAGCTTTCCGTGATGGCGGCGATTATCGCGTCGCTGCGTTGCCTTCGGCACCGGTCGAACGAATGGTTGGTCTTGCTGGGCGTATTGCTGTTGGGAAGGGTGCTTTACGTGACGCTGGTCTACTTCTTTTCCTTGTGGATTGAATTGCCGGCCGGGTTCCTGGCGGGGGTGTCTCTTCTGCAAGGATGGCCCGGCGTCGTCCTCATGATGATCGTGATTCCGCCCTTGGTACGGACCGCCGCCGGCCTGCGCATCCCGGAACCCGTACTCGGAAGCGAACCCCTCGGCGACGCCGTTCCCGCGACGGAGAAGGCGGCGTTCTTCAATTCCATCGCCGGCGAATGGGACGGATGGCAAGACCTGGAGTCGCTGGACGGGAAGCTGTCGGCCGCGCTGGCCGGCTGGGATATCCGGCCGGACGAAACCGTCGTGGATGTCGGATGCGGCACCGGCAATCTGACGGGGGCCTTGTTGAAGATGCTTTCGCCGGAGGGGAGGGTCATCGCGGTCGATATCGCGTCGGCGATGATCGACGTGGCGAAACGGAAGAATCCGGACGATCGCGTGGAATGGCACGTCGCCGACGCGGCACGTTTTCCGATCTCCGGCCGGTCGTGCGATCGGGTGGTCTGCTATTCGGTCTGGCCTCATCTCGACGATTTCGAAGCAGCGGTTGCCGAGTTCCGACGGATTCTCCGCCCCGGTGGACGGGTGCATGTGCTGCATCTGGCCTCGCGAGAGACCATCAACGCGATCCACGCGAAGGCCTCGGCCGCCGTGCGACGCGATGTCCTGCCCCCCGCCGAGGAAACGGCCGCCCTGTTCAAGCGGTTCGGGTACTCGATTATCGAGAATGAGGAGGACGAAAGCCACTATTTGATCACCGCCCGCCGCGAGGGATAGCGGACAGCAATCATGAAGAATGTCTGGCATGAGTCGTGGGGCCGTGGGTCCGGAAGAGTGAAACGCCTAGCCCCACAAACGCGGATACTCTGCGGAACCGCGGTATTCGCGACCGGGCTGGCCGTTCCGTTGGACCGTCTCTCGGGATGGTTTTTTTTGATCTTTCTCGTTGTCGCGTGGATTCTGGCCTGCCGCCCTCCCGCCCACGTCTTCCGTGCGTTCTTCGTGCTGGGGTTGGTACTCTTTCTGCCCTATCTTCTCCTCGCCCCTTTGATCCGCCTGGAACGAGGGGCATTGGGATGGGATGCGGCGTTTCTTGCCGTGGGGATCGTGGCGGCTCGCGGTCAGGCCGGACTGCTGATCACGACCGCGACGCTTTCTGCGCTGAGTCTCGGCGATCTGCGGCAAGGACTTCTATCGCTTCCCATTCCCCGCCTGCTTTGCCTCATTCTTCTCCATATCCTTCATCAAGCGGCCGAACTGTACTACGAATGTCGGCGCATTGCCGCGGCGATGGCCGTGAGGGGGGCCGCGGGACGTGCCAAGACAGGGTGGAGATTGCTCGTCTCCTTGCCGACCGTCTGGCTGCCCCGGGTGATGTACCGCGCGGAGAGAGCCGCCGCGGCCATGGAAATCCGGCAATATGGTCGCGACGCGGCCGTCGAGTCGAGTCACCGCGGACTGACTCTCGCGGACTGGGGAAGCCTTGCGATGGTTGCGTCCGTGCTTTTCTTCTCGCTCGCGTGGCGAAAAGGAGGGATGTGATGACCGGGCCCGCGCTCCAATTCCGCGGTGTAACCCTATATTACGACGCCCGGCATCCCGTGGTGGAGGACCTCTCGTTTCAGGTGGGCGGCGGAGAACGGGTGGCGCTCGTCGGAGTCAACGGATCGGGAAAGACGACCGTACTTCTATCCTGCGCCGGGCTCGCCTCTTTTTCGGGGCAGATTCACGTCGCCGGCACTGCGGTGACGCGAGGCACCCTTTCGGCGGTACGTGAGAAACTCGGTTTTCTGTTCAATACTCCGGAAGACCAATTGCTCTTTCCTACCCCGCTGGAAGACGCGGCGTTCGGCCTGCTCCGCCAAGGCGTTCCCCTGGAGGAAGCCAATGCACTCGCGGAACGCATGTTGGCGTCGCTGGGGATCGGGCATCTCGCGAAGACGCCCCTGCACCATCTTTCGCACGGCCAGAAACAACGCGTCGCGCTGGCCGGGGCACTCGTGTTACAGCCCTCCCTGCTGCTGTTGGACGAACCGACGGCGGGTCTGGATCCCCCTGCCAGACGCGAGCTTGGGGCCATTTTGCTCCGTATGCCCTCCGCCATGCTGGTGGCGACGCACGATTTGGATTTCGTCGAGCGACTTTGCACCCGCGTGCTCGTACTGGAAGGGGGCCGTCTGGCCTCGGACGAACCGAACACGCGGGATATCCGCCGCCGTTGGGACTTGCCACGATAACCGATTCACCCCAATCGTAGCTACGTTGAACCGCCCCGCCAGACATCCCAACGCCAGTCTATGCACACTTAATAGGGGTATTAAGTACTACCGGAGGTGGGATTTGAACCCACACTGGTTTGCACCAACTGGATTTTGAATCCAGCGCGTCTGCCATTCCGCCACTCCGGCAAAGACGGTGTATTTTAGCCCCTGGGGAGTTAGGTGGCAACACCCTCTCCTCGGTCCGGCTGAGTATTTTCAAGAAACGACGACGGCGACGAGGTACCTCTTCCTGGACGAACGCCCTCACTCGCTCGGCGTGCATCTCGGGCTCGCCGATGATCAGACGCAGAACGACCGACGTATCGAGCCCCCAGCGGCTATTCCTCACCGCATTTAGCCCCTTCCGTTCCCATCGCCTTCTCGATGCCAAGGCGAATCGCCTCCATGTCCCTCTGCCACCTTGCCCCTCTGCCGTCCACGGCGTTCATCCTGCCGCCCCGCTCAAGCCCCCGCCTTCACGAAGACGAAATAGGCCACCATGACCACGGCCATCAGCACCATCAGCGGTTTGATGTCTTTGCGCTGGCCGGCGATGAGCTTGATGATAGGGTAGGCGATGAAGCCGATGGCCAGGCCGTCGGCGATGGAGAAGGAGAGGGGAATGCCCAGGAGGATCAGGAAGGAGGGGATCGATTCGGCCGGATTCGACCAGTCGATCTTCGTGACGTTACGCATCATCATGCTTCCGACGACGACCAGCGCGGGGGCCGTGACCACGGGATAGCTCCCGACCATCGCGACCAAAGGACTGAAGAACAGGGCCAAGAGGAACAACACGGCGGCGGTGAGCGCGGTCAGACCGGTGCGACCGCCCTGTTCCACTCCGGCGGCGCTTTCGATAAAGCTGGTAACGGTGCTGGTTCCCATCACCGCGCCGGCCGCCGTTCCCACCGCGTCGGAGAGGAGCGCCCGATTCGCCCGAGGCAGCTTGCCGTCCTTGATGAACCCCGCTTGCTCACTGACGCCGATAAGCGTTCCAAGGGTGTCGAAGAGGTCCATGAAGAGGAAGATGACGATGAACGGGATCATCGAAGCGGACAAGGCCCCCACGATGTCCATCTTGAGGAGTGTCGGCGCGATGGACGGTGGAAGCGCCGCCACCTCGGTCGTCGGCTGGAATTGCTCCACGAGGAGGGAGTCGGCAACCGTGCGCGACTCGGTAATCTCGGTCGGGAGATAGGGTAGGACGGACTTCAATCCAATCGCCAGCAGCGTGACGAGCACGATCCCAATGACGATCGCGCCGCGGACGCGACGCGCGAAGAGTCCCGCCGTCACGAACAGTCCGATCAGGAAAAGAACGATATCCGGCGAGGCGAAGTGGACGTTCAGCTTGACGCCGCTGGATGCGTCCGGCAAAATCAACGTCGCGTTCTTCGTTCCGATAAAGGCGATGAACAGGCCGATTCCCACGGCGATGCCGTTTCGCATGCTGGCGCTGACCGCGTCGAGGAGTCTCTCTCGGACACCCAATACGGAAAGGAGCATGAAGAGAATACCGGCGATGAACACGACGCCCAAGGCGATCCGCCAGGGAGTCGTGACCCCCTCCGCGAGCGCCCCGGCGGCGGTCTTCTCCTGAATCAGAAGGGCGGCCGCCGGCAATACGGAGAAGACGAAGAAGAAATTCTCACCCATTCCCGGCGCCTGGGCGATGGGGTAGCGGGCCCAAATTCCCATGATGGCCGTCGCCAGCGCCGCCGCCAGGCACGTGGCCGTCATGACGCTGCCGAAGTCCATTCCGGTATCCATGCCGAACATGGAACCCGAGAGGACCGCCGGTTGCACGAAGATGATGTACGACATCGTCAGGAACGTCGTCGTCCCGGCAAGGAGTTCCGTCCGGACGTTCGTGCCGTTCTCGCGGAGTTGGAATATTCTGTCGAACATGATACGGTCCAAACACTTGGCAACTGCCGACAGCCCCCTCCAGGGAACCATTGGAGAAGTGAATTCTAGCAGCAATCCCCCAAAATCGCAACGCGAGTGTTCAAGTTCAATTAGCCCGCCTCTGGTGAGTGCGAATCGTGCTTCTCAGGCCGGGATGGATTCGGTATTCTGAAGGAGGTTCCCGTCGCACGAATGCCCAGGACGGCTTTCCCGGCGGACCCGTCCACCATCACAGAAGACCCCAAGAACACCTTGAGGATAGGACTGTTTTATGTTCCGTTTTTTCTGTTTCGCCCTTGTAGCGCTGTTTCAACTGAATCCGTTCTCGTGTGGTGCCGATTGGCCTACGTTTCGGCACGATAACGGTCGCAGCGGGGTCGCGGACGAGCCGCTCGACGCGGCGACGTTGACCTTGGCCTGGAAGTACGAATCGCCCCAGCCGCCGAACCCGGCGTGGGCCGGCCCGGCCAAGTGGGACGCCTACGCGGAACTCAAGGGGATGAAGTCGATGCGGAACTACGACCCGGTCTTTCACCCGATCGTGGTCGGCGACCGGGTTTACTTCGGATCAACGGTGGACGATTCGGTCCACTGCCTGAGCACGCGCGACGGCTCTTTGGAGTGGACCTTTACGACGGACGGCCCGGTCCGCATCGCGCCGACCTACTACGAAGGGAATCTCTACTTCGGCTCCGACGACGGCCATGCCTATTGCGTCAATGCGGAAACCGGCAAGCTGGTCTGGAAGTTCGCCCCGGAAGAAGCGGAAGGGACACCGCGGATTCTTAACAATGGACGGCTCATTCCCCGCTGGCCCTGCCGGACCGGCATCCTTATCGACGGCGGCAAGGCCTACTGCGCAATGGGGCTTCTCCCCTGGGAAAACTGTTATCTGTGCCGCCTCGACGCGAAGACCGGTGTGCCGGAGTACGTCGAGTCGCACGATTCGGTCACGCTGGAAGGGGCCGTCGCCGCCGGGAAAGACCGCCTGTATATCCCTCAGGGGCGCCTACCGCCGCTCCTCTTCGACAAGGCCACCGGGCAACAGGTCGGCTCGCTGCAAAACGGCGGCGGTTGTTTCGTCCTCGTCACCCCGGACGGGCACGTCCTTCACGGCCCCGGGAACAAGGTCGGATGGATTACCGACAGCAGCGCCGATACGACCGAGAAGCTGGCGTCCTTTAGCGGCGGCAACGCGATGGTCGTCCGAGGGGATCGCGCATTTCTTCTGACCGACTATTCCCTCAGTGCGATCGACCGCAAGACCGGAAAGCTGCTCTGGGCCAAGCCGTGCCACGCGCCGCTGGAACTGGCCCTGGCGGGCGAAACCCTCTTTGCCGGCGGCGACGGCCTGATCGCCGCGTTCGCGGCCGAAACCGGAAAAAAGGTCTGGGAGACGGCCGCCTCGCCGGTGGAGGGGAAGGTCTTCGGGCTGGCCGTCGCCGACGGAAGACTCTTCGCCGCCACCACGTTCGGGCACCTCTATTGCTTCACCCCGAGCGGCGAGCGGATCGCGGCGGAGCCGAAGGAAGGGAGGAGCGAAGCGGCCGCCGCGGGTCTCGTTCCGATTGATCCCATCCAAGACAAGTCGCTCTTGGGACACTGGGTCTTTCAACGTCCGCATCTCGACGGTTTTCTCGCCCGGGACCTGACCGGCGGGAAGGACGGGCTGGTGAACGGTCCGGTGACGGTGGTCCGTTGCGGCGGATACGAGGCGATACTATTGGACGACAAGACGTCTCAGGTGGCGGTGTACGACAGACTCGCCGGCGCAAAACTCCCGAAAGAGCAGGTCTCGGCCGAGGCGTGGGTCAACGTCCGGAAAGCGCAAGAATGGGGCGGGCTCGTCGGTTCGATTCAAGACGACGGCGACAAGGAATGGGGTTGGCTTCTGGGTTTCCGCGGAAGCAAATTCTGTTTCGCCCTCCGCGGGACGGAAGGAACCGGCCGGCTCGACTACATGACGGCGAAGGGAGATTTCAAACCCAACCGCTGGCACCACGTCGTAGGAACCTACGACGGAAAGGAGATGCGGTTATACGTCGATGGGGAACTGCAGGCCGCGTCGACTTCCCAGAAAGGGCCGATCGCTTACCCGGAAAAGGGATACTTCGACATCGGCGTCTATCGCGACGACAACGAATTCTACACCACCAAGGGTCTCCTGCACGAGGTGTGCGTCTACGACCGCGCCCTCTCGGAGCCGGAGATCGCCGCGAGGGCCAAGGCGAAGACGCTCGAGATGCCGGTCTTGCCGGAACCGAAGGAACGAACCGAGCGCGAGACGAACGAGCCGCTCGTCTGGGGACCGTACCTGCGATTCATCGGTAAGGACGCCCTCGTCCGCTGGCAAACCGCCTCGCCCATGCGGAGCGTCGTGGAGTGGCGCAGGGAGGGGAGTACCGACTGGCGGACGTTCGAGAGCGACGGGCATTCCACCCAACACGCCGTTACCGCAACGGACCTGGACCCAACGACCGTCTACTTCTACCGGTTGGTCTTCGACCGGGAAGGAAACCGGGCCGTCTCGCCGGAGCACCAGTGCGATACGCTGTTCAACTTCAGCGTTCCGGAATTCGCCGGAAAGGGGGGGGACGGCGAAGCGGCCGCGACGGCGATGGGAATGCTCGAATCCCTGGGGATGGACAAGGGGGTCGCGGTGGTTCTGGGTATCGGCGACGGCGGTCTCGTTCGTGAACTGGCCGGACAAAGCGAGATGCAGGTCATCGCCTTCGATACGGACGTGGAGAGAATCGACTCGCTACGCAAAGACTTGATCGCCGCCGGCGCCTACGGCACGAGAGTCGTGGCGTACCGAGTCGACGATCTCGCGAAGTTGCCGGTCGTCGGGCGGATCGCCAACCTCGTGGCTGCTCGGGCGGCCGATTCCGAAGCAGCCCGGTCGGAGGCGTTTCGGCTGCTGCGGCCGGGAATGGGCCAAGCGTGGATTGGAGAGACTACCGGCCAAGGCGCCTTCTCCGCGGAGCTGCTCGAATCGGTCGACGCGAAGGAACTCGGCGGTACCACGTGGCTGTGCCTCACGAAGGCGCTGCCGCCGGGTTGCGGCGAGTGGACGCACCTTTACGGCCGACCCGACAACTCCGCCTTCGGCGGCGAGACCCTCGGCGGCGCGGTGAGTACCCGGGACCTGGAGGTCCAGTGGGTCGGCCGTCCGGGGCCGCGAATTCTGGCCGACCGCAACGGCCGGCTCCCTTCCCCGATTGCCGCGGGAGGGCGGCTGTTCTCGCAGGGACTGAAACGGATGGTGGCGATCGACCCGTTCAACGGAACGATCCTCTGGCTGCTCGACGTCCCCGGTTTCCTCCGGAGTAATGTCCCTCGCGATTGCGGAAACTGGTGTACCGACGGTGACCATGTCTTCGCGGTCCTGAAGAACAAGTGCTGGAAGATCGACGCCGCGACCGGAGACGTCGCCGCCCGGTTCGATGTGGTTCCCGGCGCGAAGGCGAACTGGAAGTACGACTGGGGCTACATCGCGCGCTACGAAGACCTTCTACTCGGGTCGTCCATTAAGGAAGGCTCCTCCTGGGAGACATTCTGGGGAGGGCTCGGCTGGTTCGACGCCAAGGCCGGCCCCGGCACTCTCAAGACGTGCAGCGAGGCTCTCTTCGCGCTCGATCCGGCGGGGGGGGAAACGAAGTGGACCCACCACGCAGAGGGGGTCATTATCAATCCGACGATCACCGTCGCCGACGGCCGCGTCTACTTTCTGGAAGTCCGCAACCCGGCGATCGTCGCGATGAACCAGCGCCGCCTCGGCGGGGACGAGTTCTGGAAGAAGCAATACCTCGTCTGTATCGACGCGAAGACCGGCGAGGCGGTTTGGGAGCGGGCGATCGAGACGGAGAAAGGGCTGCAAACGGTCTATCTCGCGGCCGGGGAAGGAAAACTTATCCTCAACCTCTCCGACGACAAATACCACGTCTACGCCTTCGACGCAGCCGACGGAAATCGGCTTTGGAAGAGCGAGTTCGGTTGGCAGACAAACGACCACGGCGGCCACATGCAGCGGCCGGCCATCGTGAGCGGAAAGGTCTTCATCCGCCCCGCCGTTCTGGATCTAAACACGGGAAAAAGGCTGGAGCGGGAAATCCCCAAGGGAAAATGCGGGACTTACGCGGCGACCTCCCGTCTGCTAATCTATAGAAACCTGAGCGACCGGGGCGCGCTATTGCAGGTTTGGGATTTTGAAACGGGCGAAGCGACGGATTGGTTCCGGCTGCGTCCCGGCTGCTGGTTGACGACTATCCCCGCGTTCGGGCTAATTTTATCCCCCGAGGGAGGCGGAGGCTGCAGTTGTGGAAACTGGATCGAGACCTCGGTCGTGTTCGCGCCAACCTCCGTGGACTCCATCCGAACGGGAACACAGCAATGAAACGACGCGACTTTCTCACTACTTCCTGCGCCGCCGGCCTGGCCGCGACCGGACTGGCAAATGCGCAAGCCCAGGAGCCGAACGTGAAACGGCAACTGATCGAGTTGCGGACCTATACGGTCGCGAACGCCGACAAAAAAGCCCAACTGATTGCCATCCTCGACGCCGCGGCGATCCCCGCATGGAACCGCCTTGGCATTGAGCCGGTGGGCGTACTCACCTTCCAGCCGGACGACAACGCCGATAACCCCAAGTTGGACGCCGCCACCCTCGCCTTGCAGGTGACGGTCGTGCTTCCCCATCCGACGCCGGAATCGGTCCTCACGGCGAACCGGGCCCTCCTGGCGGACGAGGCCTACGTCCAGGGGGCGGCCGCGATTCTGAACGCCCCGATGAACGACCCGGTCTACCTCCGCTACGAAAGTTCGCTCTCGCTCGGCTTTGCCGACTGCCCAACCGTCACCGCCCCAACCAAGGCGGCCGAGAGGGTGCTGCAACTGCGGATCTACGAGAGCCACAACGCCGTGAAGGCCGTCAAGAAGGTGGCCATGTTCAACGAAGGGGGCGAAATCGCCATCTTCCGCAAGTGTGGCATGCCGCCCGTCTTTTTCGGCGAGTCGCTCATCGGCGACAAGCTGCCCAACCTCACCTACATGCTGGCCTTCGACGACATGGCGGCGAAAGAAGCCGGTTGGAAGGCCTTTATCGGCTCTCCGGAGTGGGAAGCCCTCAAGGGTGATCCGCAATACGCCGACACGGTCTCGAATATCACGAACCTCGTCCTCCGCCCGACCCCGGGATCGCAAGTTTGAGAAGGAATGTTGCACCCTCTCGCCATCCTCGGGCTGGGAATGTCGGCGGTCGTCGTCTTGATCGTCGTCTTCCGGCTCAATGCGTTTATCGCGCTGATCGCCTCGGCGATACTGGTGAGCCTGTTGTCTCCCGGCGAATGGGCGGAGAGGATTCCCCGCGTCGCGCAGGCATTCGGGAATTCGGCGGGACAGATCGGCATCGTCATCGCGATGGCGGCGGTGATCGGCAAGTGCCTCATCGACAGCGGCGCTGCCGACCGGATCGTCCGTGCATTCTTGAGCCTTCTAGGCGAAAAACGCGCGGCCTCCGCCCTTTTAAGCTCCGGTTTCGTCCTCTCGATTCCGGTCTTTTTCGATACCGTCTTCTATTTGCTCCTGCCGCTGGCCCGGTCGCTGACGCGGCGGGTCGGGGGGCACTACGTGCTGTTTCTTTTGGCGATCGCCGGAGGGGCCGTCATCGGCCATACGCTCATTCCGCCCACGCCCGGCCCCCTGCTGATGGCGGCTGAGTTGAAGGTCGATCTCGGGATGATGTTTCTCCTGGGTCCGATGATCGGTATCCCAACCGCCGTCGTCACGCTAATCGCGTGCAAGGTGATCGACCGTCGGCTGAACCTACCGATGCGTCCCTACGTGGGGGAGGCACTACTGGAGCCGTTGTCGGACGAGGCGCTCCCCGGGCTGGGCGTCTCGCTCACTCCCATCCTCCTGCCGATCGCGTTGATTTCCGCCGATACGGTCACGTCGTTGCTGGCGGACGTCTACCTGGGGTCACCACTGGGCGATACGCTGAGCGTCGCTCGGCGGTTTACCGCCGTTTTCGGCAATCCCAATCTGGCCCTCATTCTTTCAGCCATTTTCGCCATGGGGGTCTTGATCCGTTCCCGCGGGATGTCCTTCAGGGAACTCTCCGGCGTGAGCGAATCGGCCCTGACGAGCGCCGGAACGATCATCCTTATCACCGCGGCCGGGGGTGCCTTCGGGGGAATGCTTCGCGAAACGGGGATGACCGAGACCATCCGCGAGATGATCGGCGGGGAGGCGGCCCAAGGCGTCGGAATGGTCATGCTTTGCGTCGGCTTCGGCATGGCCGTCGTGCTGAAGCTCGCTCTGGGTTCCGGCACCGTAGTGATGATCACCACGGCCGGCATGTTCGGCGCGATGGAGGTCTCCCCGGAGATGCTCGGGTTCCACCCCGCGTACCTGGCGATGGCGATCGGCAGTGGTTCGTCAGTTGGTTCGTGGCTCAACGACAGCGGTTTCTGGCTGTTCTCGCGGATGGGCGGTTTCACCGAACTGGAAACGCTCAAGACGTGGACCCTCACCCTCGCCATTTTAGGAATCGCGAGTTTTTGTTTTACGCTGCTCTTCGCCTGGTTGCTACCCTTTGCGGGGTAATGGCCGGGCAAATCGCTGCTTTCGCTCCGCGGAGACCGCCCGGACGCGCGTCATGTCCGCTTAGAAATCGCTCGGCACCGGGTTCCCGTCATTCCGCTGGAACAGGTTCTTTAGGACTTCCTTATCCAGCGTTTCGCTGATGAAGCGGACCGATCCGTCGCACAGCGCCGCGTTGAATCCGCCGGGACGAAGCCCGGTGAGCCCCTTCATGGGGTTCTTCTCGTCCGGAACGAAGTCGTCCGGCTTCGTCCAATCGACGGCCGAATCGTCGTTGGCCTCGACGAACATGATCGTGTTGGATGTTCCATCCTTGATTTCGCGGATGCCGATCTTCTCTTTGCCCGGAAACGCCGAGCCCTCCATCCGGACCGTCATGTAGTTCGTCTTGCCGGGTGCCGCCGTCGAGTTCGGAGAACGGTAGACTTGCGGCATCAGCGGGAGGAGCTTCTTATTGTGCGGGCTGTCCCACGGCTCATCCAGGCGGAACTGCTCGTAGAGCCATTGCGCTTCCAGATACGGCAATACGTGGACTCGCCAACTCAGCAGCGGCTTGCCTTGCTCATCCGTCGAATACGCGGCGGGAAACGCGTTTTTCGTGGCGTGGAAGTTGTGCATCGCCAGACCGATCTGCTTCATGTTGTTCATCGACTGCGCCCGCCGCGCTGCCTCGCGCGATGCCTGCACCGCCGGCAGCAAAAGCGCCACCATTACCGGCGCCGCCCCGGCGGACATCGTCGTACCCGGCACGGTCGAGCGACTTTCGATCTCGATTCCGGATTCGGTCTTGCGTGTCGTCCGCAGGGTCGGGCCCACGTAGGGCAGAATAGTGGGCAAGGCGGGAACCGTCGCGGCGTCGAAAGTGATTCCCGTTTCTTTCTCCAACGTCGCGGCGATGGTGTACGCCATGTAGGGGAAGATCGGGTAGAGCGTGCCCGCCGTGGATTGCGGATCGGCATAGAACAGGCCCATCGGAGCGGGACTCTCGCCGAGCGCCTTGGCGACCATCGGCCGCGAACCGATCGACGGGGCGCCGGTGGCACGGGTAAGAGCCGCCCTTACGTTCTGCGGGATCAACGAGACGATCAGCCGCCCTTCGTGGATCGTCCACGCCGGGGCGATAGGAAGCGGGTCGCGGGTGAACTGGAGGTACGTGATTGGAATGCCGTCGACGCTGGTCGTCTTGACCCGAGGAACCGATTCATCCTGAGACCCTACCATCCGGAGCATTGCTTCGAGCGTCTTGTGGACGCGGTCGAAGGAATCGTTGACCTCGACGCAGATCGTCAGGCCGGTGAGGAAGGCGCCTCCCTCGGACGGCGAGTTGTAGATGGTCCATGTCTTGCCGAGCGAACCGAGCGCGGCATCGACGTTTTCGAACCCGGCGATCGCCACGGCCCCGCCGGCGATGCGTTCGATTTCGCTCGACATTCCCGGCCGGAACTGATCGGCCGTCTTCCCGATTGCCTCGTGGACCTTGTGCGGATCGACTTTCATGGCCAACAAGACGTTCGCGTCGGCCGGGACGCCGCGGAGGTCTTCGGCTGTGAGCGACTCGCCGACGAGGGCCTCCCAGACATGCGGCAGGGGGCCGTCGAACTCCACAACCGTCCGGTCGAGCATCCCGTTTTCGTCCAAACCGGTGATCGACCTGGCCGACTCGAACTTGTCCAAACCCAGGGCGGAGACGACCATCTTGATCTGTTCCGCCTCACGGGGAGATTCCGCGAGGAGGATCGGCAGAATCGCCTCGCGGAGCGCCGCCAGGTTCACGTAGGTGACCGTTGCGCGGCGCGGAACCGGGAGCTGTTCTTTCATTTCCGCAAGCCAGGCCGGTGCCGGCGTCCTCATCCGCTCGTGCATCCCTTCGATCACGCCGTCCCCCATCGCGAGGAAGAACAACCCGTCATCGATGCCCCAGGTCAGAGAGTCGTCCCCCAGGCGGTACTGGCGATACGTGACACCCTCGATCGTTGCCTCGGTCACCTCCGGCAGCCCGGGCACCTGGTTGAGAATCGCCTCGAGGTGCTTGCTTACGGCGGCTGCGTCATCCCCCGGCTCCAGCAGGAAACCGATTTTCGCCTTGGGCGGTCCGTCGGGATTGACTTCCAGCTCGGAGACGAAAACGCACCACGGCCTGGTCAAGGCCGTCTTGACGAGCGCATACACGTCTTTGCCCACCGGGGCGTCCTCGGCGTTCTTGCCAATCGCCGCGCGGATCGCGGAGTCGACTTCCTTGATAAACTCCCGAACCTCCGGCTCCGCCAGGAATTGCTCCGTCCTGTTCGGCGAAGATGGATCGGGTTCGGCCACCCCGGCCATGCTCATGTAATAGATGCACTCCTCCGGAGCGACCTGGGAAAAGACCGGTTTCTCCTCCTGGGGAGGGATGCCTATGGGCATCTGGCCTCCGGAGATTCCCGCGACGAACTGAATGACCACCATGAGGACTTCCATGGGGCCGGGCATTCCAACAGCGTGCATAGTTCTGACTCCTGTTTTATCTTGCTTTGACAGACCTGCATTCGGCATAACCACGATTAAGTATACCGCAACGCCGATCTTAAAGGACGTTTTTCTTGTACCGGGGCTATCCGTTTGTTATTGTAGAGAGTGTGTTTATCGTCCCCCGATTCGTCATGAAGTGGAACGCCCATGAAATCGCCCGCCTTTCTCTCCATGATCTTCCTTATCCTCACATCGTTCCTTGTACCCGGTACAGCCCTTTGCGCGAAGGCGGCTGAGGACTCGTCCATCACCCTGTTGAAAAATGGCCAAACCGACCGGACGATTGTCCTGGACCCGGCGGCCAGTCCTTCCGAAAGGCGCGCCGCGGAGGAATTTCGGAGCCATTTCGAGGCTTGCACCGGGGTTTCGCTCCCCATTTTGGAGGGGACGCCTGGGGACGACCGGCCCATGATCGTGCTCGGACGCGGGCAGATCGCGGAGGAATTGGGGGTTGTGCCGACGGACACGGAACTGGGAGATCAGGGATGCCTCATCCGGACGGTCGGCCCACATTTGGTCATCGCGGGAACACCGTGGCGGGGAACGCTCTATGGGGTGCGGCGTTTTCTGGAGAGCGAACTCGGCGTGCGGTGGTACGCTCCGGGGGTGACGAAGACGCCGAAAATCGCCGATCTGGCGATCCGACCGGTCGACGAAATCCTCCAGCCCGCTTTTCTCTGGCGCCGGACGAGCTACGCTTGGCCCGGTGGGGACGCCGAATTCCGCTCGCGCCGCGGAGAGAACAGCGGGAGCGGCGGAAAGGACGATCCGCTGGGGGAGCAATACGCCTTCGACGGCCAGTGCCATTCCTACTTCCGCTACATCAGCCCCGACGAGTTCTTCGACGTCCACCCGGAGTATTTCTCGATGATCAACGGCAAGCGGATCCGCCTGGAGACTCAGCTTTGTCTGAGCAACCCGGAGGTGCTGGAGATCGTCACCGAGCGGATGCTCGCGAGGATGAAATCGCATCCGCGCTTCCGGCAGTACAACTTCTCGCAAATGGACTGGTACAACAACTGCGAGTGCGAAAAATGCCGCGCGATCAACGAGAAATACGGCACCCCCGGGGGAACTCAGTACTGGTTCGTGAACGAACTGGCCGAGCGGACGTCGAAAGTCTATCCGGACAAACTGATCGGGACGCTGGCCTACATGTACACCGAGGAGCCGCCGAAAGGGATGACGATGCACCCGAACGTCGCCGTCTGGTTGTGTCATATGTACCCCTGCTGCGACAGCCATCCGATCGCGACGTGTCCCCACAACGCCGACTATCTCCGCCGCGCGAAGGCCTGGTCGGAAATCTGTTCGCACCTCTACATCTGGCACTATATCGTCAACTTCGCTCACTATTACAACCCGTTTCCCAACCTCCGCGCGATGGCGGCCGACATGAAGTTCTACCGGGACCTCGGCGCCGAGGGCATCTACGCCCAAGCGATGGGGCACGGCGGCGGCGGCGGCGAATTCAGTCTTTTGCGGGCCTATTACGTCACGGAACTTCTCAAAAACCCCGATCAAGACGCCGACGCGGTCATCCGCGATTTCCTCGACGGCTACTACGGCGCCGCTGCGGAGCGGATCTGGGAGTACATCACGCTTTTGCACGACAAGGTGGAGAAAGAAGACATACACATGCACCTCTACACGAACCCGGCCATGGGGTACTTGACGGATGAGGTAATGGCCGAGGCGGAGACCCTCTTCGACGAGGCGGAGGCGGCCCTGAAGGACGACCCGGAACTGCTCGAGCGGGTCCGCGTCGCGCGGATGCCCTTGGTCTACGCGAAGTCGTTTCCCCGCAACGGCTATGAAATCGCCGACGGGGTACTGCGGTTCAAGGGACCGATCGCGAATCTCTTCGAGGTTAACGCCTTTCTCGCTCGGATGGAGCAGCACGGATTCCGGACGATCCGCGAGCACGGGGGCGACCCAAGTCAACTGCTTCCGCTGGTCACGGTGCTGAATACGCCGCTGCCGCTGATTACGCTGGAGAACTCGTGCCTGAAGGCGGAGATCGTCCCCTTCCTCGGCGGCCGGGTTCTGCGGATTATCGACAAGAGGACCGGGAAATGCGCCACGGCGCACAACACGACTCGGAATCTCCTATTCCCCTTCTGCGGCGGCGAGGAGAGCCGCGCTGGTGGGACGTTTACGATTGTCGAGGGGGGAAGCATGGATCCGGCGTTGCCGAGCAACCTAACGGACCGGTCCGTCACGCTGACCAGCAAGATCGGACTGGGATTCACGATGCGCCGGGAAATCACGCTGGACCCCGAACGTCCGGTGCTGAAGGTGAAGGCGACGCTGGCGAATCCGAGCGACAAACCACGGGAGGCGCAGCTCCGCTCTCACCTGAGCCTCGATTTGGGGAATCTCCGCGAAACCCGAGTGCGGTTTACCGACCTGGCAGGAAAGACGGTCGAAAAGGATATGGCCCCCATCCTCGCCGGCCTGCGAGAAGGGGAACGCTATTACCGCGAGGCCTGCCCCGCCGGCGAATGGACCTTCAGCGGAACGGACGGGCTGGAAGTGACGCAGCGTTTCGACAACGATGACGTTGATTTCGCCTGGCTGTATGCCTATCCGGAGTATCTGAACGAGCTGGAGGTGGAGCTTTGGGCGAAGAAGGTGAGACTCGGCCCCGGAGAGAGCACGATGTTCGAGCATGAGTTGGAAATCGGCTCGCCGTAGAAGGATTCCTCCTGTCCGCCGAGAACGGCCCTCCAGGCCCGTGATCGTCGTGCTTTGTTTGACACTCGACCCGCCGGGTGGCGACGCGGCGCAGCACCGTCAACGCGTGGATGAGAGGAAAACGCCCATCCGATTGTTTACGTTCAGCGATTTGGCGACCAAGACGGGAGGGAATGTTCTGGCTTGGTGGCGACTTCCGGCACTTCGCGTGCCCCGCCCGCGACACCGTCGGCCGGGAGGCGGTGGGGGACGATGCGGCGCGGGCCGTCGTGCCAAGGCCTCGAAGGAGGATCGATCCGCGTCTCGTCCGCGGGGTCCGTCAGAGACTTCCGTTGACCGGTTCCGTTGGCTTCGGACGGCGGATTGATACGGATCGTCTGGTGTGTTTCCAGATGGCGCCCGTCGCGCGTGGTATAGCGGATGAAGAGCATGAGATCGGGATGGATCGGCGGCGCGTCCGGCCAACGCATGGTGAGGTGGATACCCTCCGTGGAGCCGAGCCTAGCGAAGCTTTTCGCCACTTCCTCCGCGGAAAAATCCCACCGGGCGACTCGGGCCGCCTCGCCGGGGAGTTCCGGGTCCATGACGACGACGGCGACCGGCGCGGCAGCGCGGATTAGGGCGCCGGTCTCATCCAGCGGACGGAGGACTACCGTGACCCCTTCGTCGCCCGGCGCCGATTCGGCGTCGTACCCGCCGGTGGACGTCTTCACCAGGGTGACTTGAGCGACTTTCGCGTCGTCTTCCAAGGGGGGCATATAGGCCCCGGGCGACGAGGAATTGCGCCCGATGCGTCCTCCAGCCGGCGGGAGCGTCCGCTCTGAGCGGTCGCGCGACGGACCGCTTGACCCGGAGGAGGGTCCCGACCTGCCGGGCACTTCCGGGGAAGTTTCGTCGACGCCGTCGATTTCCACGCGTGGCGGCGCGAGGGGCCCTCGCGAAGGCGGAGCCGTTTCGGGGCCGGTCCGGTCGACATCTCTCGGCGCGGCACGCCCGTTGGAGGGGGGCGTCGCGGCCGGGGATTCACGTAAGCGGCGGGATCCGGATCCCTGCCGGGGTTCGGCGGAGGAAGACAGACCGCGTCGCAGGTGGAGGTTATCGCGCTCGGAAACGGCCAGGGCCGCCTGGTACTCGCGCACGCATTCCTCGAGCTGGAAGATGCGGTCTTCCATGAGGCGCAATTCGCGTTCTTGCAGGACCCGATTGGGATCGGTCCGGCATCCGACCGCGAAAATACAGAACAACAAAATCAAAGCGCTGCGGTACGACATCCTATCGGCCTCGCGCAAAACAACGTCTCACTCGCGGAAACCCTTCCTTGGATTTCCGGCTTTTCTCGCCCGGTTCGCCGTCGCGGACCGGCCTTCCACCGCCGGCGACCGGTTATTCCGACGGCGGTCAATCCACTTCGCCGACCTCCGCGATGACCTTGTCGATCAAGCCGTAATCGCGGGCTTCCTCCGCCGTCATGAAGCGGTCGCGGTCGGTGTCTTCTTCGATCTTTGCCAGCGGGTGCCCGGTATGCTTGATGAGAATCTGATTCAGCCGCGCCTTGACATTCCGAAACTCCTTGGCATGGATCATGATATCTTCCGCGGTCCCCTCCATGCCGGCGAGGGGCTGGTGGATCATGATCCGCGAGTTGGGCAGGGCGTAGCGCTTTCCCTTGGCTCCGGCCGTCATCAATACGGCTCCCATCGAAGCGCATTGGCCCAGGCAGTAAGTGGCGACGTCGCACTGAATGAACTGCATGGTGTCGTAAACGGCCAGTCCGGCGCTAACGGAGCCGCCGGGCGAATTGATATACAGATGGACGTCCGCCTTCGGATCCTCGGACTGCAGGAACAGGAACTGCGCCACGATTGAATTGGCGATTTCGTCGTTGATCGCCGAGCCGAGGAAGATGATCCGGTCCTTCAAGAGGCGGCTGTAGATATCCATCGCCCGCTCTTCGCGGCCGCTCTTTTCGATAACGTAAGGGATCAATGGCATGAGAATCGGCTCTTTCTTCGTAAAAAAAAGGGGATTTAAGGGTCCCGGCGGCCCGAGACGGCGCCTGTGCCTCCCGAGTACAGGCTAGCCGTCGTCTTCTTCCTGTTCGACCTTCTGTTTGGTGAGGATGTCGTCGACGATTCCGTACTCCTTGGCGGCCTCGGCCGTCATATAGAAGTCGCGGTTGGTATCCTTCGCGATCGTCTCGAGCGGCCGGCCGGTGTGGTCGGCCAATATCCGATTGAGCACCTCGCGGGTCTTGATGATCTCTTCGGCTTGGATTTCGATATCGGAGACCTGCCCGCCGACCTGGCCGTAGGGCTGGTGAATCATGACCTTGGCATGGGGAAGAGCCATCCGCTTTCCCTTCGTCCCGCCGGCGAGGAGAACGGCCCCGCCGCTGGCCGCCAATCCGACGCAGTAGGTGGCCACGGGGCAGCTCAGGATTTGCATCGTGTCGTAGATGGCCAACGTCGCGCTAACGCTCCCACCGGGCGAATTGATGTAGAAGTGAATATCCTTCCGACGGTTCTCGCTCTGCAGGTAGAGCAGCTTCATCACCAATTCGTTGGCGTTGCCGTCGTGAATCGGGCCTTGCAGGAGAATGATCCGGTTCTCGAGCAGCAGGTCGCCCAGCGTCATTTGGCGTTGCCGCTGGTAGTCGCGATAATTCAGTGACGGATCGGCAAGGGGTGAGGAAAGATAGCTTTTCATAACCGCCGTTTCGTTGAATGAGGGTCCGTGTTCCGGTACGCCGGAGGGCTGCTACCGCGATTCCTTGGTTTTTGATTCTCCCCCTTCGTCTTCCACCGCCTCGGGGATGTTCGGTCTCTCGCCGCCTCCAATGGCCTGATCGACCGCTTCGACGCTGCTATCCTTGGCCTCGTAGGGAACGTCTTCGAACACGGCGTGCTGGACGACCAAGTCGATCGTCTTCCGTTCGAGAACCTGGTTTCGCACGATGTCCTGCAGACCTTCGCGTTCGATCCGCCGGCGGACGCGCCGAATGTTCTCCCCTTCCTTTCGCGCGATTTCGGCCATCTCCAGCTCGACGTCCGCCTCGGTGACCGAAATCTCCTCCTCCTCGGCGATGCGTTCGAGGATGAAATGCTCTTTCAGCGCCGTCTCCGTCGTCTGCATGCTATTCCTGCGGAGCAGATTCTCGTGCTCGCGGATATCGTCCTCGCTGAAACCGCTTCTGCGCAGTTCCAGAACCGCGCGGTGCAGTTCCCGGTTGGCCTGTCGGCGCAAGAGCGTCGGAGGAAGTTCCCAATCGGCCGACTCGGTCAACTTCGCGACCACCTGCCGGCGGATCGACTGACGCAGCTCGTATTCAAACTGGCTTCGGAGCCGGTCCAAGATCAAATCCCGCAGTTCAGCCTCGGAGTCCAATCCCAGTTGCGCGATGAACTGCTCGTTCATCTCCGGTATGTCCAACCGTTTCACCTCCAGAACCTCGAAGATCGCCGTGACTCGCTGACCTCGCAGCGCCTCGTTCGGGGCCGAATCGGAAAGGACCAATTCGCATTCGCGCGCCTGGCCCGCGGTCACTCCCGTCATCTTCTCCGCGAAGCCCTCGATTTCGCCGTCATGGAAGCTCAGATTCTCTTTCAAACGAATCGTCTCTTCGTCCGCTTGAGAAAGAACCGTGTCCTCGTGTTTACAGATCAAACGCGTAACGATGTAATCCCCCGGTTCGGCCGGACCGTCGAACGGAACCAGCCGCCCGTGGTTGGCGCGAATCCGGTCGACCGCCGCGTCGACGTCTTTGTCGGTGAAGTCGCGGAAGAATCGCCGCAACTTCAATCCCTTCCATTGGGGCAGATCGAATTGCGGACGGACCTCCAGGTTGAACTCAAAAGTCATCGGGCCTTCATCCGGGAGGATTACCGCGTCGAAATCGAACTCCGGCTCCCCAATGGCGGCCAGGGATTCGTTCTCGATGACTTGCGCAATCCCGTCCTGGATGATCTGACTCTTGATCTGGTCCTTGATCTCCTTCCGGTAACGTTTCTCGACCAACTTCCGGGGGGCGTGACCGGTTCGGAATCCGGGAACCTCCGCCTTATCGACCAAGCTCGAGAACTCCTTGTCGTAGTAGCGCTCGATTTCGTCCCGCGGCACCGTTACCGTTACGCTCCGCTCGCACGTACTTAGCGTGTCGACGACCGCGGAAACCTCCATGGTTTCCTCGTTCGCCTCGGCTCCGTCGGAGCCGGCCCCCTCCTCGGACACGCTCGCCTCTTCTTCCGGGTCGGCCCCGCCGGCGAGAACCTCCGTCTCGGCATCCAAATTTTCATCCTGCTCGGGGCGTGGAGAATCCGACATCACTCTTTCAATTCCTTCTTTTCGGTTCCGGCGGCTTACCACCGCCGTGCCAGCACCATATACGCAAACGGCGACCTCGAAGCGGCCATAAACCGCCCGCCCTTTGGCCTTTGCCACCCGCACGCAGACACATCGTCCGATTATGAACGGCAAAAAAGCAAAGGCCGCGCGATTTTCTTCCGCTTTTCGGTCGCCGAACCCTCGCATCCGAGAGCCCACGACCAACGCGAGACTCGGATGGAACACTTCAACTAAAGAGCGGGTGATGGGATTCGAACCCACGACAACAACGTTGGCAACGTTGTGCTCTGCCAACTGAGCTACACCCGCATACCGGCAAGGAAGACACAATTGTATTATTCCACGCCGGAAGAGTAGCAAATTATAGATTTCCCCCATTGTATTGCAAGCCCAATCCGACAAATTTGTGGGCAGAAATGATGCTTATGGTGTGTGTTCGTTAATACTAGAAGGTGGAATATGTATTTTCACATAATATTCGATTTCTTCGTGATGGCTTTCAATATGGGGGGGAAGCACGAGGACCGGACTCCCGGCATGGGACAAAAGCCGGTGACGAGAGAACTAAATCATTGCCATGCCACGATGTTCTGATTATTATCGAAAGGAGGTGTTGACGCATTGTCCGAGACAAAGGCATACCCTGTTTAGGGGTGTCTTTGGCCGCTGCCGTTGTGTATCTATTGCCGACATCCGAGGACAAGTCTGGCGAACACGACGGGTTCTGATCTTGCCGCGGAAGGTGGTAAGGCGGAAGTTGAGGGAACCCTGTTTCGGGAAACCGAGGGGTCTTCTCGTTCCGGTGGCGGTTTGCGGCTTCGGATTTCCCGGATGGGAACCGGCGGCGGTATCGTGAACAGAGGACGTAATGAAAATCAAACTTACCGTAACAAAAGGCAAAGCGACTCGAGACCATGTGACTCTCCGGCTTCCGGCCGTCATTGGCAGGAGCAAGGAGACGGACTTGACCGTCGTCCATCCCATGGTCAGCCGCCGCCACTGCGAGTTGGTCGAAGAAGACGGGCTGGTCATCATCCGTGACCTCGGGTCTCTCAACGGCACTCTCCTGGCGGGACAGAAGATACAGGAGGGCCCCCTTCCACCGGAAGCGCAATTCTCCGTCGGCCCCCTTGCGTTTAGCATCGAGTACGAATTCGCGGGCGATCTCTCGACATTGCCGCCGATCATCCCCGCCGGCTTCGAAGCGGAGGACGCGGTAGACGGCACCCCGCTCGAGGAGCCGATTTTGGAGATCGAGGAGGAAGAAAAACCGCACGACGGCGAAACGGACCCTATCGGCGCAACCGCGGATACCGACGGCGACCTCGCGCCGGGGGGGATGGTCGAGGAAGAAGTAGAGGAAGAGGACGAAGAAGAGATATTCAGTTTGGCCGACGAAGCGGAGGCGTTCGACCTGGCCGTGGATGAATCCCCGGAGGATGATTCCACCGCCGAACCCGTGGAGGGGAATGAAACCGGGGCGGAAACCGCCTCGGACGAGGAGGAGGCCGAAGCACCGCTCGGTCTGGCCGGAAAAGCCCTGCCCGAGGAGGCGGAAATCTCACCAGTCGCGGAAGTGGCGTCTGAAGAGGCCGCCGAACCGGAGGAATCCGCTCCGGAGGACGACGGTTTTGACTTTTTGGAGGAGGAAGAAACCGCGAAACCGATTGAATCCGCTTCCGAGGCGGCGGCGAGTCGCGAGGAATCGCACGAGGTCGATGACGATGATGTCCTCGATTTCCTGTCGGATGACGATGAAGAGGAGGGAGTTCAGGCCAAAGGCAAGGACGACGATACCCTCGATGATTTTTTTAAGAGCTTGGAGTAAGACGCTCTTCCCGCGGTTTCTTAGAGCTTGAAATTGAGCGTCTGCTGTGCCAGTCGCCAGGCCCTTTCCCAGATGGTCTTCGGTTCCGTGTGGATTTTAGCGCGGCCTCGCAGTCCGATCCGCAGCACGCCGTCCGGATTATCCAGAGGAGCCATGGCGGGGTAGGATGCGCTTTGAGGCCGTTCGACGCCCCCTTCGTCGGTTATGGTCGGCAAGTCGCCGCCGGCCTTGGGCGAAAGACGTGTCGGGGCGACGTCGATGGCCCGCGTGGGCAGTTCCGTCACCGTAGTGTAGGTGATATCCAACGGCAGGGACTCGAACTTGATCTCCACTTCCTGTCCCTGCTTTAAGAAGATTACGTCGCCCTGATCGACGATCAGCATCGCTTCGAGCCGTTCGGGATCACCGATCTGGCAGAACAGAGTACTCTCTTCCAGCGTACAGCCCAGGTTCCGATCGTCGGTCGGCATTCCGTACCAAGCGGGCAACTGGCCGGCCGGGTCTTTCTTGTTGGGCCGGAACGGAGGGGGCATTATGACCCCGTCGACGGGCGCCCTGAGCACCAGTCTTGCGGCGTCACGACGTTTCGTCGCGAGTTGTTCGTGAACCGCTTTTCGCGCCTTCTCGACGGCTTCCACCGAGGCGGCCGCCTGCGGATCGTCGAACCGGCGATACGCGAGGCTCTCGATCTGGCGGTCGTATTGCTCCGCCTCGCCGGTCAGCCGCGCAATCTCCAGTTGCAAATCGATATTCTCCAAGACGGCCAATATATCCCCCTTCTTGACCGTGTCGCCGGGCTTCACTGTCGATTCCCGCAAAATCCCGGGTACGGTCACGTACACCGGTTCGGCATCGCGTGGTTGGACCTCGAACGTACAGAAGACGCTGTGGGGGAGGGGAATCAGGAAGACCCCGGCGGCGATGAGACTCAGGCCGGCCAGTGACGCGAACATTCGCGGCTTTTTCACTTTTTCAAGTCTCCCGGGAACATAGAAGAATTTGAACAACTTATAAAGCGGCATTACGACCAAGCCGAACAGCGACATGGCGATGATCGCGTGGCCGATGATCTCCAACCGGTATGGTTTGAATACCTGGTACAAAAAATACAAAATCGACGCGAGGACGAACCAGCGGTAGCAGGCGGCCGCGACCGAATAGAACACGAAGAACATCTGATTCCGCCGCGGCAGAAACGGATCTTCCGGAGGTTCGATGCCGAGAAACCAGTCCCCCGCCTTGCGGCTGAGGATTTGGGTCGCTTTTTGCCGCAGATTCGGAATTTCGGCGATATCGGCGAGGATGTAGTAGCCGTCATAGCGGAGCAGCGGGTTGGCGTTGAAGATCAACGTCGTCACCGACGCGATGAACATGATGTTCAAGCACAGGTTGTTGATCAATCCGGGCTCGGTGAACCACCAGATGAAGGTGCAGATCGACGCCAACACGACCTCGACGAACATGCCGGCGGCGCCGATCGCCGCGCGGTGCCATTTATTCGGCAACATCCAAGAGTCGGACACGTTGCAGTACAGGCAAGGCGTAAGAACCAGGATCATTACGCCCATCTCGTGACATTCCCCGCCGAAATGCTTGCAGGCCAGGCCGTGACCGAACTCGTGAAGAACCTTGGCGACCCCCAGCGTCGCCGCGAGCAACAAGGCGTTCGTCGGGCTGAAAAACTGGTAGAATCCCGGCAGTTTCGATTGGAATTCATCGAATTGAACGATGACCAAAGTCGCGGCCGACGCGATCAGTACCAGGCAGAAGAAGAACGTGATGGGGGAGAAAATCCACTTGAAGTGGGGATACATCCACGTCAGAAGCCGCTCCGGATCGAACCCCTTGAAGCGGATGCATAGGATGTTGCTCATCGCGCCGAGCATTTCCTTGCGGCGCTTCTCGTCGCGGCGGGACTTCAGTTGCTTTCCCTGTCCCGGAACGTCCGCGATGACCAACCCGCTCTTGTGTAGCATCCCGATGAACTGCTGCAATTCCTCCAGAGTGATCTTCTGGGGGGGAAACTCGGCCTCGAAGCGTTCCTTGATCTCGTCCAGGCTCGTCGCCCCGTCGATCATCCCAAGAATGGCGTATTCCTCCTCCTGGAACCGGAAATAGTTCAAGCCGACCGGTTCCTTCACCACCCAATAGCTCTGTCCCAGGTAGTACTGTCTCCGCGCGGAGAGATCCGGGCGGACGCGGATCGTCAGGCGCCGCGCGGAGCTGGAAACAAGGCTGTCGCCGAGGGTGGCCATGGGGTTCGGAGATAAATGGGAAAATCGGATGGAAGCGGCTGGACAATCATCGACTCGAAGCCGTCCCCGCCGAAGCGGCCCGGCCGCCGGCCGACGCGCCCTCACCGGGGCAGAACCGTCATGTCGACGGACATGCCGGGGGCGAGGAGCCACGTGTCGTTCTCTTCGCGGTTTCGGACCTCGGCCCAGAACTCATACCGGTTGCCGTGCCCCAGGACGGGGTTGATGAACACGACCTCGCCGTCGAATTGCTCCCGGCGACCGTCGGAAAGGACCGCCTCGACGACGACCGGTTTGTGGTTGATCGCGGATGGGGAGTAGTCGGCGATGGCCAATTCGCCGCGGACTCGCAGCGTGTCCATCGAGACGACGTGGAACACCGGATCGCCCGGTTGGACCCACTCACCCAGGCGCCGCTCGACCTTGACGACGACCCCGTCGATGGGGGACTTGATCTGACGTCTCTCGATCGCTTCGGCCGCCATCTCGACCTGGACCTCCTTCACGCGGTATTCGGCCGCGGCGACCTTCTCCTCGCTCTCGGAGACCTGAATCTGTTTCGACGCGCCGTCCGCTTTCAGCCAGAACTCCAGAAGCTCCAGTTCCGGTACCGATCCGGCGACCTTATCGCGGGCGTCTTTGCGCCGCGTGTATTGCAGTTCGGCGACTTTGTAGGCGCTGACCTGGTACTCCCTGCTGATCTTGTTCTGCTCGATCTTCTCCGCGGCGACTTCCATCTCCGCCTTGGCCGCGCGGTGCTGGATACGAGCAAGTTTGTCGTCGATCCGCGCGAGCAATTCGTCCTTGGCGACATGGGCGCCCTCCTTCACCGCGACCACGTCCAGGACGCCCGATTCCTCCGCGGGCACCATCGCTTCGTCAATCAGCCCGACGAGACACTTCGCGGGCACTTTGACCGGCTCGGGCAATCCGGTCGTGTCGGCGGAGAAGCCGTTTCCGGCCTGGATCACGACGAAGAACGGAAGGAAAGCCGCTAATAACAAACGCATTGCGAGGAACTCCTGTTTCCTAGAACCGGAAGAGTATCTTCGAGTAGATGAACGCGATCGCGTCGTGGAGCCAGACATAGCCCAGCGAACGCTTTCCGCAATAGACCTTGCCGGTCACGGTGGCCCCGGGACGGAGGTGAGGAAGCTCTTCCTTGTTAATGGCCACCTTGATGGTGACGGTGTTCCCCTCCTCGCCGCTGACCTCGGCGCTCTCGGCGACTTCCGCGATCTTTCCCTTCAACTGGACGTCCGGATCGGTCGCGAGTATGAACGTTACATCGAGATCTTTTTGGATTTGGTTTCGCGCGGTCGCGATGTGTCCCATCCGGTCCTCGGCCATCTTAAGCTCCAACTGCCATTCTCCGGTCGGATCGGCCACCTTCATCAGGACCTGACCCTGCTGTACCGGCCGTCCGATGAGCGTGTCGCGGACGTCCCAGGTGACGATTTGGCCGTCACAGGGACTCGTTACCTCCAAGTAGCGTTCCTTCTCCTCGTAAAGCCGCTGCTGTTCACCGAGGCTCTTGAGTTTCTGTTCCAATCCCGCCAACTCCCCTTGCAAGCGGTTCCTTTCCTCGGGACGCATCGACTCGCCGGAGTAGAGGGTTCTCCGGGTCGAGGCGATTTGCTCGTACGTCGTGGCGATTTGTCCGAGGACGTCGTCCCTGGCCACTTCAAGATCGATGTTGCGCAATAGTGCCAGCACCTGTCCCGTGGTCACGTTGTCCCCGTGCTTCACTTCAACCGATTCGACCACGCCGCCGATGTTCGCGAACACGTCGCGCCGGAGTATCGGTTCGAGCGTCCCCTTGGACTCCAAGTTGAAATCGGCCTGGAAGAAAACGAGAAACCCGAGCAGGACCAAAACGGCGACCGACACGGCGACCGTCTTCGGCAGAGTCCGCGCCTTGACTAACCAACGCGACTTCCCGATCAATCGCCACACGGGCATCAGAAACAGACCGTGATGTTCCAGCGCGTTCGCCAGGGCCATCGAGCTGTGGGAGCAGACGACCTCCACCCGCTGCCGCATCGCCGGAGAAACGCGCGAATTCTCGATCTGCTCGACGATCAGGGCTCCGATGGGAGCCTCGGCGTCCTCCGGTTTGTCGGGGTCTTGTTCGTCCTTGCTGATCTCGGGGCGTTTCAGCGGAAGCACGGCGACCGTCTTCGAGTGCGATTCGTCGACGTACTCCTGCACCGCCTCCTCCACCTGGGGCGCCATGTCGGACGTGTCGCCGGTGTACCACATCGGTTCCCCCGAGGCGACGACCGCCTGAGACAACCTGCCCAACAGCCGAATCAGGTTGGAGCGCTTGTCAAAAAGGTCCTGTCCGCTTACCGCCTCGACCTGGCACTTCCGACCCTTGCGGATCGCGACGCTCACGCGATCGCATTCAATCAGCCGCCGGCCTTCGTTCGCGATCGTGTACGCCGTCAGGCGCGGGTCGAGCGTCGCATGGGCAACCCGAGTGAACTCCTCCAGCCGGGTCCAAAGCGCCTGCCGGTCGGAGAAGTGCCGCAGTTGGTGGCTCTTGATATAATCCGCGGCCAGTTCGCACATCTGACCGAGAAACCGGATATACCCCTTTTGCGTGTTGATGCCCGTATCGGATCGCTGCAACACCTCGACCACCCCGACCGTCTCCAGGTCGGTCTTCAGTGGACCGAACAGGAGGAGGAAATCCGTGGGGTTGCCGACTTCGCCCGTTTCCCCCGCTCCAGAGTGGGCTGGAACGAGAAAGGGTTCCGGGCCCGTCAATGCCTTCCGGATCAGTTGGAGGTGTTGCTTTTGCCCCTCTTCGTCATTCTGAAGATTGGTTTGGTGGAGGTTGATCTGGAATTTGAGCGCAAGTTGGCCCCCCTCTCCGTCCAGCGTCCAAACCGCCCCCCCTACGGCGGCAAGTGCCGATACGACCCGCGTCAGGAATTCGGGATAGAACTCCTCGGGAGAAACGTCAGACTTGGCAAGTTGCGCAATTTCGGCAACAAGCGCGCGGATCTGATTCTTCGTCTGTTCGATGAGTTGAGGGTCGAGGGACTGTTCGGTACTCATTCTGCTTCAGTTCGGAGGTGGAATAACCTGACCGCGCGGCGTCTCCTACATCTAATACGAGAAGTATAGGTCCGCGGTGCATCCGTTTCCTTGGTTTTGCCATCGGGATTCCCAAAGATTTAGATCGTCGCGGCACTCTGGCCACCCGCCTTCCCAATCGTCCAATTTCTCCGGATACCGACATCCGCTATTCTGCACAATCGGCATTCAGGATAAAAGGGGAAACTGCCGAATTGTGGGTCGTAGGGATGGACGCCCGGCGTTATACTCCCATTATCCCATACAATCCGCGTCTTTTTCAATTCAATACCCCTAAAGGGGTTAAGATATATAAAAACACAAAAGCAAAGAAATAGTTAATGGTAAGTCAGTTTTTCGCGGTCTTGGCGACTTCCCGTAGAACGGCGCTCCTGGAGAACACGCTCCACTCGCTGGCGCACTGCGAACAACCAGAGACCTACCGGGGCACCATCGTGATTGAAAACGGCGGCCACCGGACGGCCCATTCGTTGGTGGAATCCTTCCGCCCCACGCTTCAAACCCGGTATTTGCACCTCCCGGAGGGGAATAAGAGCCGTGCCTTGAACGCCGCGGTGGACTCGCTCGCGGAGTCACTCTCGGATGAAACGCTGGTATTCTTCACGGACGACGATGTCGAATTTCACCCGCGCCTTTTGATGGAGTACGCCGAGGCATCGGCGTTCAAAGGGCCGGGCAACATGTTCGGCGGGCCAACCGATCCAGGCTATGATTCCGAACCTCCCGATTGGCTACATCCGTATCTGCCGCGGAGCGCTCGCGGGTGGAGCATCGATACGAGGGAGATGACTCGCATCCGGAAGCCGAAGCTTCTCGGTTTCAACTGGGCCGCCTTCGTTTCGGATTTGAGAAGAATCGGCGGATTCGATCCCAACTACGGGCCCGGCGGTAGTTACGGTAGTGGGCAAGAGACCTACGCTCAGATCAAGCTTATGCGAAAGGGGGTGCGTTGTTGGTACCTTCCCGAAGCAAGAGTCCGGCATTACGTTCCGGTGGAACGATGCACCCCTGAATGGGCTCTCCGCCGCGCGCATCGGATGGGGCGCGGCTACGGCTTGTTCCAGCAAACGCCGCTGCGCCGCGGCTTCTGGTTTCTTACCGCGGCGGGGGGCGTGGCCGCCGCGCGTCTTTGGAGGTCCCTCCCCGGCGAGCACGACCAGGAACGGCCTCGATTTGCCGCCGAGTACTACGAATCGCTCTTCGCGGGCGTTCTCGAAGGGCTCCGCGCGAAGCAGTATCAGCGACGTTCGGCGGCCCCGGCGTGCTGAACCGAGGCGTCATCCCCGCGGATTACCCGCGGTTCGAGTGGTCACGGACCGGCTCCGCGAGACGAATTCCGCGCGAACTCGGCGGAGCACGAGTTGGTTCGAAGAAAGCTCCCATTCGCTTGATTGGGCAAAATGTGTCTTTTACAATGCGCTCATTGGACCAATCGATCCGTTACCCATTCGGCGACGAGGCCTTTGATGAGACGTATCTCATTCGTAGTCATTCCATTTGTCTTCACGCTCAGCGCATCACTTTTCGCCGCTGACCCGGCCGCGGAACCCCTCTGGCCCGCGGGGGCGCCCGGCGCGCTTGGCAACGAGCCGAAGGACATCCCGACGATGATGACCTTTTTGCCGCCGGTGGAGAACGCGGCGAAGACGGCGGTCGTCATCGTGCCCGGCGGGGGCTACGGCGGGGTCTGCGTGGAACGAGAAGGGGTCCGTTCGGCGAAGTGGCTCAGTTCGCTCGGAATCGCCGCTTTCGTCGTCGATTACCGGCATCGCGGCCGCGGGTACGGCCATCCGGCGCCGCTCCAGGATGCCCAGAGGGCGATCCGCACCGTCCGAGCGAAGGCGGGCGAGCAGGGAATCGCCCCGGAGCGGATTGGAATCATGGGGTTCTCCGCCGGAGGACATCTCGCATCGTCCGCCGGTACCCACTTCGACAAGGGCGATCCGGACGCCGAGGACCCCGTCGAGCGGGTCAGTTGCCGCCCGGACTTCTTGATCCTGGGCTATCCCGTGATTGCCTTCGGGGAACCGTTCACCCACGTCGGTTCACAGCACAATTTGTTGGGCCGGGACGCCGACGCGGCGCTCATCGCGAAGATGTCGAGCGAGAAGCAGGTCACCGCCGAAACGCCGCCGGCGTTTCTCTTCACCATGAACGAGGATACGGTGGTTCCGGCGGAAAACGCCATCTTCTTCTATATGGCCCTCCGCAAAGCCGGTGTTCCGGCCGAGTTGCACGTTTACGAAAAAGGCATCCACGGGGCCGGAGTCTATTACGACGACGTCACGACCGGCGTCAAAGCCTGGCGCGCGCAATGCGAAAACTGGCTGCGCGACCGGAAATTACTCCGGTAGAGTTATTCGAGCGCGTCCAAGCTCCTTTTCTCCTCTCGAACCGTCGCCGGGTGTCTGTCCCGGAAACGGGCACGATGATTCAGGGATCGGCGTACTCGGCCACAATACGCGAAGGGGTCTTTGGTGCCGCGAACATCGCGTAGTCAATGCCTGTGATTCGCTCGGGCGTCCAACTCAATTTCCTGCCGTCGGCGGTGAGCGAGCGGAGGGGGCGCCCCGACCAGGTCAGGGGAATCATGACGGTTAGATCCTCGCGATCCGACGCCGTGTGATAATCGAATTCCAGCGTGCTCGGTTCGCGATCGGAGCCGGGCTTCCATGTAATCCCAGCGAACCGGACGGCGTCGCGGGCCTGGACGAAATCGAGCAGCATTTCGGCCGACCAGCTTGGGATTCCGTGGTCCCGGCAGTACTTCCAGATGATCGGCGGCCACTTGGGCGTGATCGGGTCGTAGCCGTTGTAACGGATCGGGTGGATGCCGTTGGCGAACGCCGAATAGTAGCCCGCTTGCGCCGCCTCGAACAGGGCCTTGATCACTTCGACGGCCTGCTCCACCGTCGCGTTGGCGGCGAAATGGGGGTCGGCAAACCATTCATCCGGAAAATGGGTGACCTGCTGGTAGATGTCTAGCATTTCTCCCTTTTCGTTGATCATCCGCTGCGGCAGGCCGGTGCCGAACATGTAGCCGCTTTCGGTAAGGACGTCGCCGTCTTTGAAGAGGTGGACGTAGTTGAGATCCATCCGGGTGCCATGTTTCGCCTCGATGGCCGCCATCTCGACCCAGCCGGTCCAGTCGACCGTGTGATTCCGCGCCGTGCGAGATCCGTGTCCGAATTTGTCGCGCAGCTCGGCGACGATCCGTCCGTACGCCTCATCCAGGGCGCCCTCGGCGCCGGCGCCCTCGGCACCGTCCGCGTAGACGTGTACCCCAACCTCGTGGCCCGCGGCACGCCACGCGGCCTCCTCGGCGGGCGTCGTCTTGGCGATCCCGATATTCCTGAGATAAAGCGTAAAAGCGCCGCCGTAACTCGCCGCGTCGCGCAGGACGGGGTCGCAAATCGACCCGTAGTCGTCCTCCGCGTCACCGGCGTTCACCAGGAGGACCTTGTGCATCCGAGGCAGGTACCACATCCGCGGGAGCGGCCCCGCGGCGGTGTCGATGATTGCGTTGGCCAACAGACGTTGCAGCATGTCCGCCTGGGGGATTCGCAACCTTCGCTTGTCGAACCACGTCGTTCCGTCCGTCCGGCTGAACAGGTCCAGCGGCCGGTAGCCGGGGATATTGTCCCCCTCGGTGTCCGCCCACCGCGGGTTCCCCTGGCGCGTCAGAACCACGCTCTTGGCCGGATCGAAGGCGACGGCGACGGCCCGGCCGCGCCCAACCTGGTTCACGGTGACGGCCGGATTCGCCGAGGGCGTATCGGCATCCCGGTACAAATGGGCCAATGCCCGGGCGCCCTCAAGAGCGTACTCGGTCGCCGTTCCGTGATACTGAAGCGGCTCCGGCCCGATCCCACGGCCGATCGTGGTCGTCGCGTCCACGGCGAAATACTGCAAGATATCTTCGCTGCGCGTATCGAGAACCGTCAGACCGAACAACTCGGCCATCGCCGGACCGGGCCGGCTCGCTATCAACAGGCCTCCCTGCCGAACGAAATCGCAGAATGGTCGAGCCTCGGACGGACCGACCTCCATTTCGCCGAGGAGCACTACGGAAAAGGCGGCCAGGAACGCTTCCGGATCCTCGGCCGCGCGCAACACGGACCGATCCACCTGCTGGAACGCGACCAATCCTTCCCCGCGGAGGATTTCACACAGGTAATTGGCGAACGGATTGCTCTGGTATGCCTGGTCGGTCAAAACCAGGATGGGCGCAGTCGCCTGGGGCAACTCCCGGCCGGACATGCAGGGTGCCGGTAGCAATACCAGGAAAACGGCCGCCAGGCCGCGGCCTCCGATTGAGGGGCGTAATGCGCGCATGAAGATCACCATATGGTTTTGACATTCGCGGGGATCCCGCTTCCTTCGCCTCGGCCACCGGGACCCCGCGACGGCGGCCGAACAAACTAAGTCTTGCGGCCGGATGCATCCATGTCAACTCCCCCTCAGTAGAGTGGATTGAACGGGCCTTGTTGCTCGCGGTAAACAGGGATCAGTGGGAATCGTGCGGGAATGCGGCGATAGTTGATCCGATCGGGGGCGAGACCAATGAAGATGGCCGGAGTAGGGCCTTGCCGAACTGGACTTCCACCGCCACACGTTCCTTAATGTAGTCCGTCTGATTGTAGCTGAAGATCGGATTCTCTCCGGCGTCCTCTATTTCGCGTTTCTGGTCTTCCGGAGACATTGTGAGCGTTCTTCGAATGAGCTTTTCACTGCGAGTCACCCAGTAGCTCACCCGACTCTCGTTCCACGCTTCCGCGTGAAGCAAACGCTTGAAAGCGGCGTTCATGTCGATTGGACTGTACAACCGCTTCCCCTTCATCGTCTTTTCCTTCGAGACTTTCGTGCGACACTTGGCGGCATCCACCGCGGCTATAACCGATTGTATTTCTTTCCAAAGCAACGGTTTGTGGACGAGAAGGAATTCCAGCCCGTTCAAGTGGGAGTAAGTCTCGACGATCTTCACTTGCCGCTCTCCTCGGAGCCGTCGTCCAATGCATCAAAGAGTGTCGCCTGCTTCGCGCTCTTTGCCCACGGCGAGACGGTCAGCCGATTTCCGGCGTCTACCGGATCGTACACCGGTCTCTCCATGGGCCGCGTCCGAAGGGTTCCGAGCATTTCCTGCTCGATTCTCTCTCGCGCTACCTCGACGTACCGCGGAACGATTTCGGCGCCCGCCCCCCGGCGACCGTGCCTGATCGCGGCGATAATGGATGTCCCGGTGCCAAGAAACGGGTCCAAGACCCAATCGTCCTTCGTCGTCAGGGCTAAAACCAGCCGCTCGATTAGTTCGACGGGAAACTGGCAGGGATGGTCGGTCTTCTCCACATGGTTGCTCTTGACATTCGGAATGACCCAGAGATCACCCGGGTTCTTCCCAAGAGGGTTACAGGAGAATTGCCCCGCCTTCGGACCCTTGAAGTACTTTTTTCCCGGGTACTTCTGCGGAACACGAACCGGGTCGAGATCGAAGAAATAGTCGTCCGATTTCGTAAACCAAATAATCGTTTCATATCTACCGGAAAACCGGCGCCGACAATGCAATCCGTGTTCGAAATGCCAGATTATCCGGTTACGCATTTTTAACCCGAGGCCGGCGAATATCGGGTAGATCACCGTATCCAAGGGAATGATCGAACCGTCGCTGACGTAATTGCCCACTTGCCAGCAAATGCTCCCACGGGGTGAGATCACTCGCACGGCCTCCGCAATGACGCGCTCTTGTTGGTGAAGATACAAATCGAGGTCGAGTTTCTTTTCGTACTCTTTGCCGATATTGTACGGCGGTGAAGTCACGACGAGTTGGATCGATTCGTCCGGAATCTTCCTGAACAAATCCAGGCAATCGCCGGGGTATACCACGATCGATTCCGATTCGGAGTAGTCGTCCACAATCGTGAAGTCCCGACTGAAGAGAGTATGGTCGTAAGACTTCCTTCCCATTCTCGATGATTCCTTCCAGCAAACGGTTCGCGTTTTAGTCCACCGGGGGGCCGAAGAGGGTGGACGAACATCGAACAATACCCAATTCGGGGGCTCATGTCAAGCACCCCGCTGCACAACCCTCGCATGCGAACGCAGGCGAGCCGTTTTCCTCGGGGAGTGGGGTGCGACTCTCGCCGCCGGGTACCGTACCCCGTCACCGCGGTACCCCGCCTGGCGAGACTGCCGGGGCTTCCTTCGCGAAGTTTCGCGGATCACGCCCCCGAGCCGCGGCCGATTCCCCCACCTTACACCATTTCCTCGACCTCTTCCACTTCCGCGCGCGGGACTTCGACGTTTCGCGTGGCTCCGTTGCCGTGGGGGGAAACCGTGGCACCCTCTTTTTCGACGGTGCCGAGGTACTTGTGGGGGATGCGGCAGTGGATGACGACTTTTTCCGCCGTGTAGCGTTTGGAAAGCACCTCGCCTCTGGCGGCAAGATACGCGGCCAGGCGGCCGTTGGCGATGCCGAATTCGACGTCCACGTCGGCGAAGCCACGACTAAGGGCCTCGCTGACCGCCACCGCCAGGTGGGAGAGGCCGGCCCCGCTTCTGGCGCTGATCGCCACGGCGTTGGGGTACTTCGACAGAACGGCCTGCAAGCGCGAGCGGTCGGGAACGACGTCGGCCTTATTCAGGACCAATAGCGTACTCTTCTCGCTGATGCCGATCTCGTGCAGCACGCGGTAGGCACTGGAAATCTGATCGAACACGGCCGGGTTGGCGGCGTCGGCCACGTGCAACAGCAGGTCCGCCTGCCGGGCCTCCTCGAGCGTCGCCTTGAAGCTGTCGATCAAATGGTGCGGCAGGTCGCGGACGAAACCGACCGTGTCGCTCAAAAGGACCGGGCCCCAGCCGGGCAGCCGCCAGCGGCGGGTCCGAGTGTCGAGCGTCGCGAAGAGCTGGTCCTTGGCAACGACGTCGGAGCCGGTCAGCGCGTTCAAGAGCGTGCTTTTTCCGGCGTTCGTATAGCCGACCAGAGAGACGGTCATCCGGTCTCGCCGCGTGGCCACCTCGCGCTCCTTCCGCCTGCCGATGGCGGCCAACTCGCGGCGCAGGTCCGATATCCGCTTCTGGGCCAGGCGCCGGTCGACTTCGAGTTGCGTTTCGCCCGGACCTCGAAGGCCAACTCCGGCCTTCTGGCGGGAAAGGTGGGTCCACATCCGCTTCAGCCGCGGCATGGCGTATTCGAGCTGGGCCAGCTCGACCGCCAGTCGCGCCTGGTGGGTTTGGGCCCTGGTCGCGAAAATGTCCAGGATCAACTCGGTCCGGTCGAGCACCTTGACGCTAAGCGTCTTCTCCAGATTCCGCGTCTGAGCGGGGGTCAAATCATTATCGAAAACGACGACGTCGGCTTCGCGGGATTCGACCAACCGTCGGAGTTCCTCGACCTTGCCGGTTCCCAAATAGGTGGCGGGGGTCGGAACATCCCTGCGTTGCCAGAGGGTGCCGACCGTTTCCACCCCGGCCGCCGTCGCCAGCCCTTCGAGTTCCTCCAACGGCGGTCCCTGAAGGTTGCGGTCCGGCAGGAGGAGACAAGCCAAAACCGCCGTCTCCTGCGCGACACTGTCCGTCCGATCTCGTTCAATGTAAGCGTTGTTGTTACTCACTATTACCCTATTTTTAGGCAGAATCTCCTAGGAACAAATGGCGGTAACTCTCGTAGCGGCGCTCGTCGAGCCGGCCGTCGGCGACGGCATCCTTGACGGCGCACCCCGTTTCGTGAATGTGCGTGCAATTCGGGAATCGGCACAGACTGACGTAGGGCCGCAGATCGCGGAAGAAACCGGCCACTTCCTCCGGAATCACGTCCCATAACGCGAACTGGCGCACCCCCGGCGTGTCAACCACGAACCCACCGGAACTCAACGGAAGCAACTGGGCGGTAGTAGTCGTGTGCCGGCCTTTTTGTGTGTCGTAACTGACGCTCTTCGTGGCCAAATGGAGGCTGGGATCGACCGCGTTGAGCAACGAAGACTTTCCCACGCCGCTCTGACCGGCCAAGACGCTTTCGCGTCCATGGAGCAATCGCTTAAACCGCTCGATTCCGAAACCGGCCGCGGCGCTCGTCAGCAGCACCTGGTAGCCCATCTGCGCGTATCCTCCGACGAGCGGCTGCAATTCCCCCGGGTCGACCAGGTCCACCTTGTTGATACAAATTACCGGGGGAATCCTCACCTTTTCACAGGTGACAAGCAGGCGGTCGATCAGGTTCGGTTTCAGGTGGGGCTCGGCGGCACTGGTAATGATAAGGACCTGGTCCACGTTCGTAACCAGGACATGGCGCCGTCCGCGGCTGGTACGACAGAGGCTGCCATGCCGAGGCTCGACGCGTTCGATGATCCCCTCGCGGAATTGCTCGTCCTGCCGCGAAACGGGGCGAAAAAGGACGCAGTCGCCCACGGCGATGACATGGCGTTGGTCGGTGGCAAGGGTCCGCAAAAGACGCCGAGTGACACAGTTGAATAGCCGGCCGTCCTCCGCCTGGACCCGGCTGTTGAGCCCCCGAACGGCCAAAACCCTTCCGGAAAGACAAACGCGTTCGTCCACTTCCAGGCGGACGCGGAAACCGGGTTCTTCGCTTTCCTCGAGCAACTCGCCTCGAATCGTGCGCTGGCGCGTGAGTTCTCCCTTGCCGCTGATACGTTCTTCCGCCAAGGGAGCTTCGTTTTCAAAACGGTGCGATTCGTACTCCCTCGTCCAATTCGTTTGACGAGTCTTCGTCGTCCGATTTTTTCGGAAGTCCGTACGAGTTTTCGCTTTTCTTTTCCCCATATACGAATCTGGGAACCATCGGTAAGGACCGCCGCGCCAAAGCTCGGCTAATGGCAAGGAAGAAAAAAACACATTCCGCGAAACATGTCGGCGCGTCGCGACGAACCTCTTCTAAAGGGCCTGGTGCTTTTTCCTCAGTTGGTCCGAATCGTCATCCATGATCTCGTAGCGCCCCGGCGCATCGTGCTGTTTCTTCTTTCCGTCAGTTTTTTTCTTGTCTTCCGCATGTTTTCTCTTAACCTCCAGGCCGGCGCGTTCCAGGAGAGACTTGCTGAAGAGGACCGCGTCGGGAATGTCCGGAGGAGGAGGACCGACGGCACCGAGATCGGCCGGAGAGTACTGGATCGTATACTTGTGCTTCGCTACCGAAAGGGTGTCCCCCGGGTCGAGCCGCTTCTCCTCGATCCGCATTCCGTTCACTTTCGTGCCGTTGCGACTGTTCATATCGCGAACATACCAATATCCCCCGGTTACCGTCAACTGGCAATGGTGCGCCGAAACGTTAGAAAACCGCAAGACGATGTCGCAGCTTTCGCGACGGCCGACGAGAAGACTCCTCTTGAACAAGGGGATGACGTCACCCCCGCCTTGCGGTACTAGCTCTCCAAACATGCAAAAAGTATCCTTGAGAATTGCCCTTGTCGTTATCCATTCGATTCTAACCCGGAGTGTGAGTATAGTCAATGAACCAGGGCAACACGCCGATTCGGACGGGGCAAGCCCGTTTCTACCGGCTGAGTCAGTACCTGCGAAACGCTTTCGGGAAACCGGTCCGTAAGATTACCATTGACGGGGGGTTTACCTGTCCTAATCGGGATGGCTCGATTGGGGAGGGAGGATGCATCTTTTGCGATCCGCTGAGCTTCAGTCCCAGCCGCAGGCGTGGCCGGAGGAACATTCGCGAGCAGATCACCGAGGGTATTGGCCGGCTCACTCGTGGGCCGCGTGTCGAGGCATTCATCGCCTATTTCCAGCCCGGGACGAATACCCATGCGCCGGTGGGAGAGCTGAGGCGCGTATTCGAAGAAGCGTTGGGGCACTCCCAAGTAGTTGGCCTGGCCATCGGGACCCGGCCGGACTGCCTGGGCGAGCCCGTTTTGGACGTGCTCGCGGAATTCCACCGGCGCACCTGGCTGTGTACCGAAATCGGGTTGCAGACGATCCACGACCGGACATTGCGGCGAATTCGCCGGGGCCACGACGCCGAGACGTTTTTCGACGCGGCGGCCAGGATGCGGGGCCGCGGACTGCGTTTCGCCGTCCACGTAATCGTCGGCCTGCCGGACGAATCGCGCGAGGAAATCCGCCAGACCGCCAACACCCTGGCACGCGAGGGAATGCATTCCGTGAAGATACACAATCCCTACATTACCAAGGGCGCCCCTCTAAAGCAGCTCTGGCGCAACGGAGAGTGGCCGCTCCCGGCCATGGAGGAGTACGTCTCCCTGGTCGCCGATTTTCTCGAACGGCTTCCGCCGGAGTGCGTTATTGAACGGCTGACCGGCGAGGCGCCTCGGGAATACCTCGTCGCTCCCGACTGGTGTCTCGGCAAGGCCGCCGTGATTCAGGCGGTGGAATCCGAACTCCGCAGGCGCGGAACCCGTCAGGGGGACCGCTTCGAAGCGTGACGAAAATCGCGCGACGACAACCCCACGACGCCACCGGATCAATCCATTCCGGGCATCCAGATTTTTCCCTTCGACGCACCCGCCGCTTCGGAATCCGGCGTCCATATCTCGGTGCGAGTCTCTTGCGACTCCACGGGTGGTTCCCCCGCGCGCTGCCGCGCTTGCCGGTCGGCTTCCGCGCGTATCTGCAACTGTTCCATCAATCGTGACAGAAACCTCTCCGCCACCGGATCATCCCGTTTGTCGATAATCCGTTCGAGCGCTGCGCGGGCTTCGTCAGCTTCGAAGCGGCCCATCCGCAACTCGTACTCGCGGATGTCCCAAAGCACGGTCGATTTGCCGGCCGCGGCAGCCAGTTCGCGGCCCCGTTCACAGTACTTCAACGCCTTGGACGTTCCGTTGAACAGACGGGTAAACTCGAACAGGACCATGGGAACGAGAGGTTCTTTGCTCAAGCTCGGCCGGTTCAGAATCGCCTCGCCCGCGGTAATCATCGCGCGTTCGGCCAAGATAATGGAGGCTTCAGTGAAAAGAGTCAGCAATTTCTTATCCGGTAGTTTTTCCGTCCGGATACGGTGCCATCGAGTGACAGGCGATTCCAGAGCGTCGATTCCCTCGACTTCCAGATGCCCTTGCGGGGGTAGCCTGAGCCTGGCGCGGATGCGGTTGAAATCAAGCGAGCTGCGAAACCGGTCCATTTGGTCTTCGATGAGGAGAACCGCGGCACCGAGACGAATCCGATACGAGGGATCCTTCGCCGCCTCGTCCGGCGTCTTGCCATCCAATATCCCCAAAGGCATGGCACACCATGCGTCGGTGAATTCCGCGCAACGGCGTTCATCCTCAATTTCCTCGACCAGATGCGCTGGGATTCTCGGCGAATACGATTCCGCCGGAAAAAGCAGGCAGGCGGTTTGGGAAATGATAGGATCGGTGTTCTTGGAGTCCGGCACCGGTTCGCCAATTCCTTCAATCTCGCCGAGCCACGATTCAAGCCCTTCGCAGCGGACGGGATCGATAATCCGCAGCTCCAGACGAGCCTCGCGATCGGTCTGGCGCCCGTAAAGCAGGGCGGTGCCGATCAGCGATGGGAGCGTGTCGGCGGTCGGCTTTTCCCCTTTCTTGAAAGCCGGTTTGTCCAGAAGGGCGATGACGGCCTTAGGTGGAACATCGACATAATCCTGCTTCGTCGGCGAAAACTCCGAATCGACGACCGCCCGAGGCTCGGCCAGAAACGCCTCGATGACCCTATCGAAGTCAAAGATCGGATAATCCACGCGCATAATCGGGAGTTTGTCTCCCAACGGGTCGTCCGTCAACGCCGCCGAAAAGGCATACGCCTCCGTCGCGTCTTCGAACGGGACACCCTCCATTTCCGCGTATTGCCTCAATTCGACGGAGGCCCCCTCGTTATCCCCACGTAACAACCGCAGGATCGCCAAATCGTATCGGATGGAAGGCTCTCGCGGGAACTCCTCGGCCAAGGCCGCGAGTTGTTTCAAAGACGCCGAAATCTGAAAATCCAACAGCAGACGGCGAACCTCTTCCTTGCGATCCTCCCAAGGTGTTCCCGCTCCCACCGGACAAAACTCCATCGGTATACGGAGGATCAAAGGCAACCTGGAATTGAACTCCCATACCCGGTCCGCAATGACTTCGTTTCGCCCTTCGTCGAGCCCCGCGGCGACCCGCAAAAAGTGAAGGGCACCGCATTCGGCGCCATTCTGTTCCAGGATATCCGCGATATCTTCGAGGGCCTCCAGGAGTTCAGGGTACACGGTCTCTTGCCGGCGACATGCGGCCCATGCCTTCTCGAACCGGTCGAATGCCTCGTCCACGTCCTCCGTCAACCCAACGGCTTGGGCCAGCGCGACGGGATTGTCGGGGTGCTTCTCGAAGAAGACCTGCTTCACACGATCCGACTCCTCCCATGCGTTAACGCGATCGAGCAGCCTAATCTTCGCATGGAGTAAGCAGGGTTTATCGGGCAGGGCCCGTTCCGCGGACTCCAAAGCGGCCAGAGCCGCCTTGTACTGCTCCCCCTCGGCCATTCTCGTGAGTTTCTCCAGGTGAGGAATACACTCGGGACAACAGAACTTGATCTTCTTTCCAGTCCCGCCGGGGCAAAGGCTATAGGCGTTGATTTCCATTTCTTCCTTGATTCGTTCGAGAAGTGAATTGGGGACGAGTTCCGAATAATGCTAACAGACGATCGCGTGACTGGCAATCAGGCGGAAATTGACAAATGGGACGCTTGGGAGCCGAGTGACACTCCGCGCGGTACTAGAAGGGCCCGCCACGGATCGGCGGAAAGGCTCCGAGGGACCGATGCGGCCGGGTATCGCCACCGAAAGTCGTCTGGATATATCCATATGGCTGAAATTAATCCCCCCCAAAGTATTGAACCATCAAAGCGAATCGTTTGCCCGAAAAAAACAAAAAATCGTTGCAATCAACCTTGGGTCCGGTTATATTGGACTTGTACGGTTTCGTTCCGAATTGTTTTGGCGCCAAGAAATGTTTTCGAAAAAAACAGAAGGGACCTTGTGGCATGAATCGGTTCATCGTCAAGTCTTCTGGAAGCCTTGTCGTCGTTGGGGGGCTGGTCTTGGGGGTTGTCTCCACTTCCGTACTTCAAGCGTCCATCGTCACTTCCGTACTCACGACGACCCCGGCTTCTGGTTCGACGAACCGCTTGACTCTTAATGTTCAGGTGCCCATTTTCGGCGACAAGAACGTGACCGCCCGGGTCGAGGGCACGATCAACACGCGCCTGGAGATGCTCTTGAACCCATTCACCGGGACGCTATTGGATGTCAGCGGTCTTGAGCTTACCGGTGGCCGTTGTCTTCTTTATGACGACAGTGACGGCGACCGTGTCTTGCAGTTGCGCTGGAGCATTCCTTTTCTCGCGAGTTTGAACGTCGACATCCAGAACCTGGCCTGCACTTTCGACACTCCAGACCCCTTCGGATCCATGTCCCCCACGACGAATCCGAGTATCTTCGAGTTTCCGACCGAAGAGCACGAGGTCATCATCAACGAGGGGACGGCCGTCGCGAAAGGGACCGGCCTGGCGGGTAGCGTCGATTACTCGTTCGATTTCAATGCCGAACCCATGAACGCCACGACGGAAGCAATCGGCAAGATCACGGTCGGAAATCCGACCGTCGCCGCGAATAAGGCGACATATACCGTGCAGATCGAGCTGCCCATCGCCGTGGATGAAGCGCTGCCGGTCGAGGGGCTTGGCGACGTCGTCATTACGGGAAGCGCAACGTTCAAGGCGGCGGGAACATTCGTCTATAACCTTACCTCCGTCGGTCTTCCCGGCGATTTGAACGGCGATGGTTATGTCGGCTCGGCCGACCTGGACATTGTCCGAAGTAACTGGGGACAAAGCGTTACCCCCGGCTATCTGGCCGGTGGGGATTGCTCGGGAGATGGGAACGTCGGTTCGGCCGATCTGGACATCGTACGCGCGAATTGGGGGGCGGGTGCCCCACCAGCCTCGGCGGTGCCGGAGCCCTCCCTGTTCGCCGGATTTATGGCATTGTGTCTGGGAGGCGTCAGTCTCCGGAGACGGTAACCCCTCGCGGGATTGGTTCGCTGTGATGAGCCTGCACCGGCCGTTCTTTCTTCGGAAAACTCGGCCCTCTTGTGTTCCGAATGCGGCATTCCAGGACCTAACACGCCGGTTCCCGGCGCTCGTTTTTTCTTGCCGCCTTGCCGCCGTGTCCTTTTCCGTTATTCCGGATAGTCTGAGTAGGTCGCAGCTTCTGCGAGTTTTAAACCAAACTTTTCCCCCTTTTGACCCCCGTTTGTGAGTCCAACCCATCGTGGCGCAAGGGGTTGCGTTGTTTTTCCTTTGCATGAATGTAGCCACTAAATATAGGTTTTTGTCGTTGACGCGTTTTGTGGACATGCGTATTATTAAGTCATGCCAAGAAGAAACGGTCCTGTTCATGTAGCCACCACGCGCAGAACCTACAAAGAGAAGGTCTACGAGACGCACCTCCTCCGACGAACCTATCGCGAGGGGGCGAAGGTCAAGCATGAGACGCTGGGAAACCTTTCCCACCTGCCGCCCGATCTGATCGACACCATCCGGCGGGCTCGGTGGGGGGGAACCGCCGGCGGGAGGAGACTGGGAAATCGTTCGGTCCTTGCCGCACGGGCACGTGGCGGCCGTCTTGGCCGCCATGCGGGATGTGGGGCTGGAAGGGCTTCTCTTCTCGCGGCCGTCGCGAGAACGGACGATCGCGATCGCGATGATCGCCGCGCGGATCGTCGATCCACGGTCCAATCTGGCCACGATCCGCTGCCTGAAGCGGGAGACGGCCACGACGAGCCTCTCCTTGGAACTCGGCCTGGAGGCGATCACGCAGAAGGAGCTCTACCGGGCCCTCGATTGGCTCTTGTCTCGACAGAATTCCATCGAGCGGAAACTGGCGAAGCGACACCTGAAGCACGGAACGCTCCTGCTTTACGACGTCAGTTCCAGCTACTACACGGGCGAAACGGCGCATCTGGCCCAATACGGATACAGCCGCGACGGGAAGCGGGGATTCCCGCAGATCGTCTACGGTCTTCTGTGCGAACCGGAAGGGCGGCCGATCGCCATCGAAGTATTCGAAGGCAACACGTCCGACCCGAAGACCCTGTCCCGGCAGATCGAGAAGGTTCGAAAGCGATTCTCGATCGACCGCATCGTCCTGGTAGGAGACCGGGGAATGATTACCAGTGCGCGGATCGACGAGGAATTGCGTAATGTCGAGGGTTTGGACTGGATCACGGCCCTACGTTCGCAGAGCATTAAGAAACTGGCGGAGGAAGAGATCATCGAGCGGTCCCTGTTCGACGAGAAAGACCTGGCCGAGGTGACCTCGGACGATTTCCCCGGCGAGCGGCTGATCGTCTGCCGCAACCCGCTCCTGGCGGACCGCCGCGCGCGCAAGCGCGAGGAGCTGGTCCAAGCGACGGAAAAGAAACTCGAAGAGATCGTCGCCGCGACGGCCCGGAAGCAGCGTCCGCTGCGCGGGAAGGACAAGATCGGCGTTCGCGCGGGGACGGTCCTCAACCGCTACAAGGTCGGCAAGCATTTCATCCTCGAAATTGGCGAGAAGTCGTTCTCCTATCGCCGGAACGAGGCGAAGATTAACGAGGAGGCCGCGTTGGACGGCATCTACGTGGTCCGCACCAGCGTCGCCGCGGAATCGCTTTCTTCGGAAGAGACGGTCCGCGCGTATAAGAGCCTGGCGAAGGTGGAACGCGCGTTTCGTTCCTTGAAGACGGTCGACCTGAAAATCCGGCCGATCTTCCACCGGTTGGACGACCGGATTCGCGCGCACGTTTTCTCGTGCATGCTGGCGTATTACGTTGAATGGCACATGCGCCGGCGACTGGCGCCCTTACTTTTCGACGATGAGGACCGCGAAGCGGCCGAGCGGACCCGCGAATCGATCGTCGCCCCCGCGCCCCGTTCCACGAAAGCGCGCCGCAAAGACGCGGAGAAAGAGACCGAAGACGGCTACGCGGTGGAGAGCTTCCAAACCCTCCTCGCCAATCTGGCCACGCTGGCGAAGAACCGGGTCCGCGTTCGCAATCCCTCGGGTGATTCGGCCCACGAATTCTACCTCCTCACTCAGGCCACCGCGCAACAGCAACGCGCCCTCGACCTGCTCGGCGCCAAGCCGTAGCCAGAACCGCGACACCCGCCCCCGACGCAAGTCCCGAAAGCCCCAAAAGTTCCGCTCTCCCAAGGGGGAAAAGTCTGGATTAGCCCGAATTATTCACAACAATCCCCATTTCTACCGAAACTAAAAGCCTCCCAGTGCGTTTAAGTGAAAGAAGGCCAGCCCTGTGAAGGTGTCAAATAGCGGTTTTTCTTTTGGCAAGAATCCGTGCGGT
>CAZFQG010000014.1:0-53739 GCA_964520785.1 uncultured Planctomycetaceae bacterium
CACAACGAAAAGAAGATTTTCGAGACCTTTCAACTGGCCGAGGAATGCGGAGTCAACGCGATCATCACCAACCCGATCTTATGCGAGGCCATGGAGAGCTACTGGAGGAATACCGGCGGCAAGATGAAGTTCATCTCCGACTGTGGTGGAAGCAATATGCTCGAAATGGCCCAAAAATCGATCGATTCCGGGGCGGTCGCCTGTTACGTTCATGGCGGCGTGGCCGACACATGGGCGAAGGACGGCAAGTTTGACGAGTTCGCCAAGGTAATCGAACTCATCCGCGAGAACGGCATCCCGGCCGGAATCGGCGGGCACCAACTGGAGACCGTCAAGGGGTGCGTCGAGGCGGGGCTCGATCCCGATTTCTGGATGAAGACCCTTCACAAGACGGATTACTGGTCGGCCACCGAGGTCCGCGAGCACGACAACATCTGGAGTGAAACCCCGGAAGAGACGATCGCCTTCATGGAATCGCTGCCGCAACCGTGGATCGCCTTCAAGACGATGGCCGCCGGAGCGATCCAACCACGAGAGGCTTTCTCCTATGCGTTTAGCGGCGGGGCCGACTTCATTTGCGTCGGCATGTACGACTTCCAGATCGTCGAAGATGTAAACATGGCCATGGAGGTTCTTGACAACGTCAAGGACCGTAAACGCCCCTGGCGAGCGGAGACGATCGAGATCGCATAGAGGAAAACCTGATTCCGACGCCAGATAGTCCTCGAACGTGACGCTGAGGGGAATTCCCCCAATGCATCCTGAATCCCTCGTCGCGGAAGTACTGGACTTCCCCGGCGTTTTCCCGCGGCACGGCACATGGCCGCCGGCCGTGTCGTACCGCAGGTTGCATTTCACGCGATCCGGTGTCATGATGAAGGCGTCGGTTTCGTGTCGCGCGGCGCCGAACAGTTGTATTCGAGCAATCCAACCCGAACCCCCCGGTGGAGCATCGTCCCATGAAGACCGTTTTCCCCCCGCCGTTTTTGGCCCTCGTGGTCCTCTGTGCCCCACTCTTCGCCGAGCCGGTCGATATCGGTTCGCGCCGAGAGTTGCTCGTGGACGACTTCCTCATCGATCACCGCGATGCTTCCGTCGAGTTGCGGCTGCATCATCCCGTGCCGCAAGAGGTGGCGATCGTCTTCGACGCGCCCTGGGAGGGGAACAACTGCTCCTACCACACGGTCATCCAGGAGGGCGAGCTGTACCGGATGTATTACCGCGGGTCGAATTTCGACGAAAAGATACAACACACTCATGAGCAGGTCGTCTGCTACGCCGAGAGCAAGGATGGAATCCACTGGACGAAACCGGTGCTGGGACTGGTCGAGTTCGACGGTTCGAAAGAGAACAATATCATCTGGAAGGGCTACGGCTCGCACAATTTCGCCCCGTTCAAGGACGCCAATCCCAAGTGCCCTCCGGAGGAGCGCTACAAGGCCCTGGGGGGTGACGAAACCAAGGGGCTGATGGCCTACAAGTCGCCGGACGGAATCCACTGGTCTTATCTGCGCGACACTCCGGTGGTGACGGAGGGCTATTTCGACTCGCAAAACCTCGCCTTCTGGGACGTCAACCGCGAGCGGTACGTCGAATACCACCGCGATTTCAAGAAGGAGGGCGCCGTTTCCGGCCGTGACATCATGACCGGGACCTCGGACGATTTCCGAAGCTGGACGAAGCCCCAATGGCTCGGCTACGTGCCCCGGCGGACTACGCAGCTCTACACGAACCAGGTCACCCTCTACTACCGCGCTCCCCATCTCTACCTGGGCTTCCCAGCCAGATACGTCGCCGGACGCGGGTGGTACTCCGGGCTGAACGAGCGAATTTCCCAGGCGGACATGCGCTGCGGGACCGACTACACCGACACCGGATTCATGACCAGCCGTGACGGGACTCTGTTCCACGTCTGGCAGGAGGCGTTCGTCCGGCCGGGACCGGTTACCGACCGCTGGGTGTACGGCTTCGGCTATGCCGCGTGGGGCATGGTCGAGACGAAATCGGACATACCCGGCGCGCCAAACGAGATTTCGTTCTACATCCAGGACGTCGGCAACTGGTACGGCAAGGGGAATCAGATTCGCCGCTACACGCTCCGCCTCGACGGCTTCGTCTCCGCCCGCGCTCCCCTCTGTGGCGGCACGTTCACCACCAAGCCGCTGGTCTTCCAAGGGAATCGCCTCTTCCTGAACTACGCCACCTCCGTGAATGGGGGCGTCCAGGTCGAAATCCGCGACGCCGACGGCCGGCCCCTCCCCGGCTTCACCCTCGCCGACTGCCCCAGCGCGCTGGGGGACGCGATCGAACGGCCCGTCGTCTGGAAAAACGGGGCCGACGTCGGCTCGCTTGCCGGAAAGCCGATCCGGCTGCACTTCGTGCTTGAGGACGCCGACGTGTTCGCCTTCCGTTTTGGTGAAGTGGGTAAGGAGGAATGAGTTCGCCGATAGAGCAGGGTACCGTCGGTCGCTGCCCTGAAGGAGCCGAGTCGTCCTATCGTGGACGCTGCACCCAATAGGGGGGCATTGCGGCGATTTCTCCTGACGTCTGGGCCGACATCGCGGTAGAATCATCCGGAGTGGTTCGTCCACCTCCGGTGTTTCCGGGCTGGGCGTTTCGGACGGGATCGGCCGTTTTTTTGGAGGTTCAGGTCTCTCGAAGGGAGTACGCGGATGCGAAGTCGGCGCGACGGTTCGTGGGGTTTTACACTCGTGGAGTTGTTGGTCGTCATCGCGATCATAGGAATACTGATCGCGCTGCTGCTGCCGGCCGTCCAGGCGGCGAGGGAGGCCGCTCGGAGGATGCAATGTTCGAGCAATCTGCACCAGTGGGGGATTGCGCTGCACAATTATCATTCCGCTTTCGGTTGTTTTCCGGCCGGTTCGTCGGTTGACTTGAGGGGGACGGAACGCGGAACCAGTATGTTCGTCGTCCTCTTCGCCTATCTGGAAGAGGAAGCGATCGACGAGGCATACCGTCCGTACCTGAATTCCCAGTGGAGGTGGATCGATTTCGTCAGCGTGCAGACGCAGATGCGAGAACTGCCGATTCCGGTCTGCAAATGTCCCAGTGTTTCCCGCTGGACCGAGTTTCCCAACCGCAAGGACTACTTCGGATGTACCGGCGGGTCCACGCCCAATCCGCCGAGGCACTGGCGCGGGCTCTCATTCATTGACGGCGTCTTCTACACGAACAGTTTTACGAAGATCCGCGATATTTCCGACGGAACGGCGACTACGATGGCCATCGGCGAGAGCATCCATCCGCACCCGTGGGGGATGGGAGACGGGTACAATAACATGAGCAAAGGGGGGCCGACAGCATGGTGGCACGGCGGGAACGTGACCAGCATGACCGGACAACCGAAAGACATCCAAAATAACGGCCGGCTGATACTCAACACGTACTACCCCATGAATAGCGTTCACATGCCGATGTGGCCCGAGTTCGAAAACATGCCCCCTTTCGGAAGCGAACATCCCGGCGGGGCGCAGTTCGTCTTTTGTGACGGTCATACCGAATTCCTTAACGACACCATCGACATGTACGTCTACCGAGCCCTGTCGAGCAAGGCGGGTGGCGAAACCATTGCACTTCAAGGCAAGTAGCGCCGTTTTGCCCGCGGTGACGTCACGCATTCAGGAGACCTTCCCATGCCCCGCTTTCCGTTCCGAATATTCGCGTGCTTCGCCCTCGTTTCGACCCTTACCGCCTGCGGACCGACGCGTCCCGAGACGGCCCCCGTGACCGGCAAGGTAACCTTCCAGGGACGACCGGTTCCCGAGGGGACGATCACGTTCTATCCCGCGGAGGGACGGTCCGCCACGGCACGACTCCGGCCCGACGGCTCTTACACGCTCACGACGTTCGACGAAGGCGACGGGGCGATCGTCGGCTCGCACGAAGTCACCATCGAAGCGGCCCGATTCGCCGGCCGGCCGCGAGCGACGAGCTTCGAGGAGGAGATCGCCAAGGCAAAAAGCGGCGGTCAGGCCCCGGCCGGCGCCGGCGGCCCCCAATGGATCGTCCCCGAACGATACGCCGTTCGCGGTACGTCCCCGCTGAAAGCCGAAGTCAAATCGGGCACGAACACGATCGACTTCAGGCTACCGTAGTACGTCCGGGAAAAACGGGGAACACGGGGCGACCGGGAAGGCATGTTTGGTGGTTGCGCGGTCGCGAGCCGGTCACGAACGGAGAAAGGTTGCCGAGGAAGAACCGGGAAACTGCTTCGACTGATATTCACCAGGTACCGCGGAAACTCGAACGGCCGCGTCGGGGCCGCATCGCCGCTTTCGCCGTCTATCCTCGGCCGGCGGCCTCGGGGGATGCATTCTCCTTTCGAAATCCCCAAATGCGCATTGCATTACCGCCGAGAACGGCGCGCCGATCGTCTTCCTCCAGGTTGAATGTCTCTCCGAGGAAGAGGCCCAAATTCTCGGCGAATGTCTCGGTATCGAGGAATTGGGGAAATCCACTCGCCCAAACTGCCCGGTCGGAACCAACCTCCTGAAGAACATGGCCGACGCAGTGCCAGATATCTTCGTGTGGGAAGGGTCGAGCGGAAAAATGGTGGGCCGAAGAGAGACCAAAAACGACTCGCTCGCAACCGGCCAGACGGCGAACCGCCTCGGACCAACCGTGGGAAACCCGGCCGTCGATGGTCGGCCAGCCGAGGTGGGGAACATAGAGAGTAGTGTTCGGGTAATCCCGCGCTAGTCTCTCGAGAAACTTGACGTGGGGCGGAATCCCATCTTCCAGATGTAGGACGATCGTGCCGCCGAATCGATCCAGGATCGCGAGGTGTTCCGCTCCACTTTCAATCATGGGCCGGTTCATGCGCAGACCGATGAAGCGGATTCCGAGGGCCGTCGAGTCCAGTAGTCCGGTGAGATACTCCGCGGATTTCTCGCTCCGGGTTTCCAGCAACCCCGCCACCTTGAAGCGGTTCGGAGAACGGGCCGCGACGCCCGCCAGATACCGGTTATCGTATTCCCCCATATGTTGGACCAGAAACGCCCCTTCCACGCCCGACGCGGCGGCATCTTTCTCCCATGCCTCGAACGGAAGGAATTTCCTTTGACCGCAATGGACGTACGCATCAACTATCATGGGACTCGTAATCCTCCTCTCGATGAGCCAAGGAAGAAGAGATAGCCGGATCAGGCATCTCGAATTCCGCCACCACCGGAGCGTGGTCGGAGGGGGTACCTCCCTTGCCCTTCTTCCGCTCGTCGCGGTCGACGGAGGCGGCGGTGCATTTGTCCGCGACCGGCCGCGTCGCCAGGACGTAATCGATCCGCAGGCCGTCGTTTCGTGGAAAGCCCAGGTCACGGTAGTCCCACCAGGAGTAGACGCCCCCTTGGGGGTGTTTCTCGCGGAGAAGGTCGACCAGGCCCCAGTCGGACAACTTTCTCCACGCCTCGCGGGAAGCCTCATGGCAGAGCGTGCTCGGCGCCCACTCCTGGGGGTTCGCCACGTCGGCGTCGTCGCGGGCGACGTTGAGATCGCCGCAGACGACGACGCGGTCGTCCGGCGAGAACCAGGCGCCGAGCCGGTCCCGCAGGCGGTCCATCCAGGCTAGTTTGTAGTCGTATTTCTCCGAGCCGACGGCCTGCCCGTTGGGAACGTACGCGCTGAGCACGTGCAACGTCCCGAACGTGGCCCGAATCAGCCGCGATTGGACGTCGTCATTTTCCAGCCCGGTGCGGACCTCGTCCGGCTCCCGGCGGCTTAAGACCGCCACGCCGTTGTACGTCTTCTGCCCCAACACGCTCGCGTGGTAGCCCGCCTCGCGAAGCGCGTCGAAGGGGAAGGCCTCGTCGGTGACCTTCAGTTCCTGCAGGCAGAGGATATCCGGCGCGGCCTTCTCCAACCACGCCAGGAGCCGCCCTTGCCGGGCACGGATGGAATTGACGTTCCAAGTGGCGATTTTCATGGCCGGTTCACTCCTTGTTTTCGTTTCAGTCGGCTGCTCCCACGAGTTCCCCCGGAACGAGTTCATCGAAACTGAACATGTTACGAACGACGGAGTCGACGTTCTCGTCCGTCTCCATGTTAAGGAAACTCAAATCCAGAATGGTTGCGCCGATTTCTCCCAAAACCACAAGCGACGGAAAAGGCAGGCCGCGAATCTCCGTGGCGTTGATTTGGGTATTCCCGCTGATGATCCGGAAATACCGGTCGAATAACCGTGAATTGAATACCGCCGCGATACCGAAGACTTCCTCCTCGGTCAGTTCCCGCGTCTCATGATAGACGTAGTTGAGGTGGTTTTCGAGTCCGAGCCATTCGGTTTCGAAGCAACTACGTAGGAGACAGCCCGCCGTAAGCCGCCGCCGTTCCTCCTTGGAGCTGAATCGTTTGAGAACGACACAATTCCTCGTCTTGATGAGCAGTTTTAGCGAGGCATCGCAATGCGCGATAGACTCCGGCTTATTCCGTCGGCGCAGGGGCCATTGGACGGAAAACGGCCTCACATTGTGCGGCCACAAGAGAGGCACGCTTCCTGCACGCTTCGCCTCATCCACGAGGAATTCCGTTGCTCTGAAAGCGACGACGGGACCGGTTGAAATCCGCAACCCGGTTTCGGAAAACCGCGTCGGCAATCCTTCCACGGTCTTCAGTGCTCCGCGGTCTTCCTCCGAAACGGGGATCCGGATCGTCCATTGCCGATCGGATTTGTCGACGATCTCGCCGCCGCGGCAAACGGTTGAACCCGTTTCGGGTCCAAGCTCCTTCCCGACGCTGCTCGAAACCGTGATCCGTTCATCGTCCGTGGGATGTACACTCCATCGCGTAATGACGCTTTCCTGCAAGACATCCGCGTCCCGGAAGACCTCCGTACGGGATTCGAAAAGATGCAGATGCCGCAATGGCAGGCGGTCGAGAAGCCATTGACGGAACGCCCGGAAATACAACCCGTTGCAGAAACTCCGGGGAGTGATCGCGAGGAGTTCTCCGTCACGCGTAAGCAGCACGGCCGCAAGTGCCATGAAGAAGGCGTACGCGTTCGGTTGCCCGTGAATAATGGAATCCAACAGCCTCGCGTGCGGTGATTCCTTTCGCACTTTGAAGTAAGGCGGATTCATAATGACGGTCGTGAAGCCGCCTCCTAATCCCGATTCGTCAAACAGGCAAGGCCCCGAGAATAGAGGAGCCGCCGCCGCGATGAAATCCTCCCGGTGGAGTTCGTAATCCATCTCGTGCCCGGCTTGACGCAATTCTCTCTGGCATGTGCGAAGATTCTCCTCCAGCGGCGACCACAGCAACGGGTCCGTTTCGAAGACGGTGACGTTGACCCGGCGCGGGGCCTTGAGTGACCGGATACGATCGCAGACCGCCGCGGTGAGAATGCCGAGTCCGGCGCCGGGGTCGAGAATCCGAATCTCTCGTGGAAACGGGCCATGCAGACCCGCCATGTACCGCGCCACCTCCGGCGGAGTAAACACTTGTCCCCGACACTTGCGCTGCGCACGAGGAGTACCGCCGACATGCTCGATTTGGGCATGTGCGATCCGGTCCAACAGACCCAACGTGATCGAATTCATGGGCGATGTCTTTCGAAACACTCAATTCTCGGTGACGACTTCCCTTCGTCCACTACATTACAGGATACCGACGGCACGGTATCCACGCAACTCCACGTCAAATCCTCAACCCCTTCGGCAACGACTCTCCGAACACCAGGTCGGTTTCCTCGTCGCTTAGGCGGTCGGCTTCGGCGACGAGGTGGCGGAAGTGGTCGGGGGCGCTGTTGATTTCCAGCCAGCCGAGGACCTTGTCGCGGAGTTTGTCGGAGATGTCGCGGTAGCGGTCATCCGTCCGCCGGGCGAGCTGCATGGCGGCCAGGTGGTCTTCCGGTTCCGTGCCGCCGGTACTCATGAGCTGCTTCAGCCAGGTTTCGGCCTCCTCCGGTGGGACGACCCGGTTGAGCGGACCATACGACGGCTGCCTGGCGCCGATGCGTCCCAACGCCCAGACGACGGCGCCGCGGATCGTCGCGAGGCGGCGGCGCGGCAAAAGATCGGTGATCAGTTGGCCCAGTTCGAGTTTCGTGTCCGGCCGCAGGAGTTCCAGCGCGCCGAGCATCCGCCACGCCTCGGCCGCCTGATTCGACGTGACGTCGAAATCGGCCCTGCCGTGTTTCCCGCCGATTACCTGCCGGTGCAGTGCGCGGACGGCCGCGATGAGCGGATCGGCCAGGGCCGCCTGCTGCCCGGCGGTAAGACCTCCGGCGATCCGCCGCCAGAGAATCCACCCTTCCGCCTGGCAGGCCGTCCCGGCGTGTTGGATGTTCCCCTGGACCGTCCGGAAGGTTTCATTCACCCGCCAGTCGTCGACCGCCATCCCGTAGCCGGGCCGCAGAGTGAAGCCGATCAGATTGAGCCACCGCGTCTCGTGGGCCGCGCTCGCCTTCCGGCCCGATTCGCACTCCATGAGGGTGTCCCACATGCGGCGCAAAAGGGACGCGGGCCATTGGTCCCGGCCGGAACCGACCGCGTCGCTCAGACGTCGTACGAGCTTGCCCGGCTTCTCGGCCGGTTTGTCGCCGAATACGGCGCGGATGTGCTCCTCGCACGCCTCCCAGGTCGCCTCGTCGACGAATCCTTCGCGTTCAGCCGCCCCTTCGTGCGCGGCGACGTCGGTCTGCGTCGTCGAGCGGACGTCGAACTGCAACCGCCATCGCTGTTTGCCTTCCGCCTCGCCGCACCACAAGTCAAGCGTGCCGATCTCCGTCAGCCGCGCGTGCAGTTGGACGGCGATGTCCTCCCTGGATGCCTTCTTTTTCGTCCGCAAGACCGTGCGGATGGGGGGCAGCGGAGTGAGTTGCTCGCGGTCAATCGGGATCAGGTCCCCGGGCTTGTCGGTCAGCCGCGTACTCGATACGAAGAGGGGGAACTCCACCGGTTCGTCGGTCCGCAGTTGAAAGGTCCGGGACGTGAGGTCGACGTCGTTTCCCGGTTCCGTTCCGGCCGGCACGAGACAGACGGCCGCCGGTTCCTCTCCTTCCACGCCGATGAAATAGGTCCGTGCCAGCCCCGCCGCGATGCGGACCCCTTCTCCGCGGCGGACCATGCCGAAGTAGGCCGCCCCTCGGGCCACCGCCAGATCGAGGCGGTCGTTTTGCAGCACGATGGGCGCCCAGTCCTCGTTCTTCGCATCGCGAAACCACTCGGCCAATTGAGAGAGCAGCCGCTCGCGGAGGATCATCGACTCGAAAAATCCGCCGTTGAAGAGGACGATGTCCGGCCGCGCGGGGTCGAATCGCGGCGATTCCGGCAAGTCCTCCATCGCCACGTGCCGGTGCGCCGTGAGAAACGCCGCCAGGTGCCGCGTGATCCCGGCGTCGGGCGCGTAGGGGAGGCCGAACTCCTGGAATCCGGACGCTCTCTCGCGCGGCTTCTCTTCCAGCCCGACCTTGGGGAGGAACCCCTCGACCAGCACGGACTGAACCTCTTCCCGGTCGACTTCGATCCGCGTGGCGCCGCCGATGAGCCTCGTGCCGCTACCGGGCAGGTTAAGCGTCATTTTTTCCGGGGCGGCGTCCGAGAGGAGCGTCTCCTTCGCCTGCCGGCAGACGCGGACGAGGACGCTGAACCGCTTCGGGTCGAGTCGCTTGCCGCCGGTGATTCGTCCTTCCAGGTGATGCGCCAGTGCCAGGTCGAGATTGTCGCCGCCGAGAATGAGGTGATCTCCGACCGCCACCCGGTGGAAACGCACGCGGCCGTCGGCCTCGCCGCGGACCCGGATGAGGGTGAAGTCGGACGTCCCGCCGCCGATGTCGCAGACGAGAATCTTTTGCCCCGGTTCGACGCGCTCTTGCCAGTCTTCCCGGTGGGCGTCGATCCAGGCGTAGAACGCGGCCTGCGGCTCCTCGATCAAAACCACCCTCGGCAGGCCCGCCGTCTTCGCGGCGGCAACGGTCAATTCCCGGGCGACCTCGTCGAACGACGCGGGCAGCGTCAGGACGATCTCTTGTTCGCACAGGGGCTCTTTGGGGAACTCGGCGTTCCATGCCTCGCCCATGTGGCGGAGGATGCGAGCACTGATCTCCACCGGCGAGAGCTGGGCGACGTCGGCGGCCGGCCGCCAGGGGAGAAGCCCCGCCGTCCGGTCCACGCCGGCGTGGCACAGCCACGACTTGGCCGAGTTGACGAGACGGCCGGGGGTGAGCGCGCCGTGGTCCCGCGCGTAGCAGCCGACGGCGTGGGTGGGCGTCTTGTTGGACCAGGGGAGGGCGAAGGCGCCGGATTGGGCCTCCGCCGCGGTCGGTTCGTAGTGGAACGAAGGGAGCGTGTCCCGCGCCTCGACCTGTCCCGGCGCGACGAGCCGGGGTACTGCAAACGTGCGGATCTTCCACGGTCTCTCGGCCGTGTCGACGTAGGTGAGCGCCGAGTTGGTCGTGCCGAGGTCGATCCCGACGACGAAGCGGCTGGGCTGGCGGATGGTTTCGATGGGCATGGCGTCAAACGGCCGGTCGGCGGTTCCTCTATTCCTCGTCGCGGACGCTGAATTCGAGCTTCCAGCGACGTCCCGCTTTCTGCCCGACGCACCACAATTCCAAGACGCCCAACTCGGTCACCCGTGAATGGAACCGGACCGGGACGGTGTCTCCTTCCGTTTCATCCCCGGCGGAAAGGACGGCTTCCACCGAATCGGTTTCCGCCAGTTCTTCGTCGCTCCAGTAGCGCAGCAACTCGCCGGGATGGTCTTCCGTCCGCGTCGAGGAACTGAAGAACCGGAACTTGGCTTGCTCGCCGACGACGAGGCCGATTTCATCGGAAGGGACATCCGCCTCGGTCCCCTCTTCCATGCCGATGGGGACGACGCACAATGCGTTCAAGGGACGCGGCATTCCCGGGACGGCCAGTCCGGACGTCTCGATTCCGACGTAGTAGGCCCTGGCGGTGCCGCCACGGATACGGATGCCGCCGGCCCGCTTCGACCAGCCGTAATAGGCGGCCCCCTTCGCGGCGGCCGCGTCGAGATCGTGGACCCCCTCGAGCCGCTTGGGCGTTTCGTGGAACCAGCCTCCAACGACCTCCAGCAAGCGGGTTTGAAGCCGCTCGGCCTTGAAGACGCCCCCGTTGAAGAGAATATGGTTCGGCATGACCGGCCCCGCGTCCGATTCCCCGTGCGCGGAAAGAAACGCGCCAAGGTGTTTCGTCACGGCGGCGTCCGCTTCGAAGGGAAGTCCGATTTCCCGGAAGCCGGATGCGCGGCGCCTGAGCGGCCGGTCCGCGACGTCGCAGCCTGGAAAAAAGCCCTCCAGGAGCAACTCGCTCACCTCGGTCCGATTCACCTCGACCGAGATCGTCCCGCCGATCAACTTGCTGCCGCGCCCGAGGACGGAGATCGTGTGGGTATCGGGACCCTCCGGGGCCAGCAGCGACTCCTTCGCCGCGCGGCACGAGTGCCACAGGGCGACCGACTGCCACGCGTTGAGCTTCGTCCCCTTCTCGGCGAACTTGCCGGCCACGTAATGGGCCAGCGCCAGGTCCATGTTGTCGCCGCCGACCAAGAGATGGTCGCCGACCGCCGTCCGGTCGAGGACCAATTCGCCCTCTTCCTCCAGAACGCGGATCAACGAAAAATCGCTCGTCCCCCCGCCGACGTCGCAGACCAAAAGCGTTTCGCCGACGCAGAGAATCTTGCGCCAAGCCTCTCCGGTCGTCGCCAGCCAAGCGTACACGGCAGCCTGCGGTTCTTCCAGAAGGACGAAATCCTCCGGAAAGCCGGCCGCGTGGGCCGCCTCCCGGGTGAGGTCGCGCGCCGCCGCGTCGAAGGAGGCCGGTACGGTGAGGACGACCGATTGTTCGTAAAACGGAGCGTCCGCCATGGCTGCCTCCCACGCGGCGATGAGGTGCTCCAAATACCGCCGGGCGGCCTCGACCGGGGAGACCTTGGGAACGTCCTTCGACGCCCCCCAGGGAAGGATCGCCTCGCGGCGGTCGACTCCCGCGTGGCACAGCCACGACTTGGCCGCCCCCACCGTCCGATCCGGCACCTCCGCCCCCTGCTTCGCGGCCAACGTCCCGACGGCATACGCTCTCCCCTCCGCCCAAGGCAGGTCAAGAGCGCCCCCTTTGGTCTCCGCCTCGGCCGCCAAATACAAGAACGACGGAAGCGACCCGCGCGTCTCGAGCGTGCCCGGCGCCGTCAACTGCGGAACCGGCAACACCTCCAGCCTCGGTTCGTCCGCGTCCAGCGCCGTGAAGCCAAGAACGCAGTTCGTCGTCCCCAAGTCAATTCCAATAACGTACTTCGCACTCATTGCGTCCTCATTCCTTCGCGGCAACGCCTCACCCCCTTATGCCTTTTGCCTTTTGCCTTATGCCTTACGCCTTTCCCCTCACTCCAGCTCCACCTCCGCCGGGGCGACGACGGCCGCCGCCTGCTTCGACCCGGACCACTTCGGAATTTCGCACTTCGTCGCCTTCCATCCGTGATGGACCAGCGCCCCGCGGAACGGCCCCTCGCCGGCGACATTGCCGGTGAGATGAAAGAGGCCCGGGTCGAAATCCGCCGGGACATCGACGGCCGAGTTCTCCTCCTGATCCAAAAGGGGACTAATGGCGAAAAACCGCTCGAAAACCTTGACACACCCTCGATGAACGTCCCTCGAAGCCGCTCCTACCTGTTCATCCGAGTATCCAGTCAGCTCCTCTTTGAGAAAATCAACGAATCTCGCCTCGCGTTGAAGGGCCGCGAGGAGATTGACTGCATCGCTCCGCTCCGGCGGTTTCGTGGCGGGCTTCGCCGGTTTGGGCTTTTCCGAAGCCGAAAGTCTGGGCAATTCTTCCCCTTGAAGTGCCAAGGCAATCCGCTCGCAGGTCTCCTTTTTGAACAGAGCCAGGAAAAAAGCTTGAAATGCCGTCCCAATTCGCGCAAAAACACTCATAATTCACTACCGATTCGCTAGAAGGGGCTGGTCGTTCACTGCCACGTTAAGCCGCCATTGTACATCAAAACGGTATTTCGCCAATTGGCGGCCGATCTTCGCGGAGCCGATTGCGTTGTTGGCAACCCCCACTCACCAAAGGGGTCACAAGTTCTTTCGAAAAAAACGGGAAGCGGTTTGCTGCACTGCGCCGACTTCTCGACGGTGGCAAATTGGTGCGATGAAACAGCACTCTAGTCCTTGTAGTTCTCGTGGTTTTTCGGAGGGTCCCGCGGGAGACTCCTGAAAACGGATTAGTTCATTCTGACCGATACCCCTATCACCACGGCGCCCGGCGCGGGTACAATAGCGTGCTTTTCATCCCCATCGCGCGCTCGAACGCTCCTACGGAAATTCACGGTCCTTATGTCTCTCCGTCGCAACGACATCCGAAATATCGCCATCATCGCCCACGTCGATCATGGGAAGACAACCCTGGTGGATTGCCTGCTCCGCCAAAGTGGGGAATATAGGGACAACCAATTAGTCGGGGACTGCATCCTCGATTCGAACGACTTGGAACGCGAACGCGGGATTACCATTCTGGCGAAGAATATCGCCATGCACTATCGGGGGGTGAAAATCAACCTTATCGACACGCCCGGGCACGCCGATTTCGGGGGGGAGGTGGAACGGGTGTTGCGGATGGCGGACGGGGCGATCGTGCTGGTCGACGCGGCGGAGGGCCCCATGCCGCAGACCCGGTTCGTGCTCTCGAAGGCGCTGGAGTGCAAATTGCGTCCGGTGGTGGTGGTCAACAAGATCGACCGTCCGGACTCTCGGCCGCACGAGGTGCTCGGCGAGGTTTTCGAGTTGCTGATGGACCTGGGGGCGGAGGACGTATTGGGCGATTTCCCGCACCTCTTCGCCACCAGCAAGGAGGGATATGCGACCGACGATCCGGTGGTCCGCGGCAGTTCGATGCGGCCCCTGTTGGAGATGATCCTGAAATCGGTGCCTGGCCCGGAGATCGAGGCGGACGCCCCCCTCCAAATGCTGGTAACGACGTTGAATTGGTCGGACTATGTGGGCCGGATCGCCGTGGGCCGGATCCAGTCGGGCGCCATCCGGAAGGGGCAGCAGGTCGCCCTGATGCAAGCGGAAGAGACCGTCCGGACGTGCAAGGTCGCCGAGGTCCATCTGTTCGACAAGTTGGGCCGCGTGCAGGTCGTGGAGGCGACCGCGGGGGACGTCGCCGCGATCGTGGGGCTCGAGGACGTGCAGATCGGCGATACGATCAGCGACGTGGAAGTCCGCAAGGCCCTGCCGCGCATCGAAGTGGACGAGCCGACGCTGCAAATGGTCTTCGCCATCAACACCTCCCCCCTGGCCGGCAAGGAAGGGAAATACGTCACGACACGGCACCTGCAAGAGCGGCTGTATAAGGAACTGGAACGGAACGTCGCGCTTCGGGTGGAACCGGTTGAAGGATCGGACGGGTTCTGCGTTTCCGGCCGCGGCGTGCTACATCTGGCGGTCCTCGTCGAGACGATGCGCCGCGAGGGGTTCGAGCTGTCCATCGGCAAGCCGCACGTCATCCTGCACAACAACAAGGGCATTCTGGAGGAACCATTCGAATCACTCGTCGTCGAGGTGCCGCCGGAGAAGCTCGGTCCTGTCATGGAACTCGTCGGCGCGCGCCGGGGGCAGATGATGGAAATGGTCAGCCATCGTGAATACGCGCAGGTCGTCTTCTCGATTCCCGCCCGCGGACTGATCGGCCTGCGTACGCGGCTGCTCAACGCGACGCAGGGGACGGCCGTGGTCCACCACCGGTTCGAGTGTTACCGGCCGATGGAGGGAGACGTCCCCGGCCGGCCCAACGGTGTTCTGGTCTCGATGACCGGCGGCCGCGCCGTGGCGTTCGGGCTGGACGGTCTCCAGGAGCGCGCGGAGATGTTCGTCGGCCCCGGGGACGTGGTCTACGAGGGGATGATCGTCGGCGAGAACAGCCGGACCGGCGACATGCCGGTCAATCCGACCAAGGAGAAGAAGCTCACCAACATCCGTGCCGCCGGCAGCGACCGCAACATCCTCCTAAAGCCGCCGCGGGTTCTCTCTCTGGAAGCGGCCATGGAATACATCGAGGAAGACGAACTCGTCGAGATCACGCCGAAGAGCATCCGTCTGCGGAAAATCCTCCTGAAGGAATCGGACCGTCGCAGGGCTGCGCGGCAAAGGGCATAAGCGAATGCCGCGTGACGGACGCAGGCGAACACGTAGTCCTCTTCCAACCCAATAGCACACCGGATCGCGATCCGGCGCCCCGCCCGATCACGACCGGCACAGAGTCGCGCGGCTGTCCTTTCGGAGTGGCAAGTCCAGCGTTGTCAGGCACGCCGTGCCATGACCTACGAATCGCTGTCAGTATTCCTCCACCGGTTCCCCGCCTCGCCGGGTGATCAGGTGGAAGTAGACGTTTGCGTCGAGGTCCTCCGAGATGTTCTTGACTTGGCCGTCGGCGAAGAGGTGGTTGATGACGCCGGGGTGTTCGGAACTGGGGCCGTGGATGCGGTTGCCGGTCTTGTAGCGGGTGTAGAATCGCTTGCCGGTATTGTCGTGCTCCTCGCCGTAGTTCAGGTAGGTACTTACCGCGCCGGGGCCGGTCGTCTTGACGTTGCCGTAGGGTGTCTTTGCGTCGCCGCCGCGGATGAATGAGGCGGCAGGGGGGCCTTCGAGACTCGGGCCGGTCTCCGGCGACACGAGGCCCACGAGGCAGCCAACGGCCCCGTCGAACCAGGCCGAATACCTTTCTTCGCGGGTTTCGCAGAGGAGGATCGTGTTGGAGGTTCCGTCCTTGATGTCGCGCAGGCCGTTGTCCGAACCGGGGTACATCGTTCCGTTCGGGTGCATTACGGCATCCGCCGTGCCGGTCCCTTCGTACTCGGCCGAATTCAGCCGCGAGTCCTTGAGCAGACTAGGAAAGTGGGACGCGCCGAGGCAGGCGTAGTTGGAAACGGCGACCGGTTCGTGTTCCGGGTTTGACGCATCGTAGGGGCCGTAGGCGTCCAGGCCGGCCGGGGGGATGACCGTGTCGCCGCCGTACATGCTGGGGCAGCGGAAACCGGGGATTTTCACCCAGGGGGACAGTTGTTTGCCGGGGTCGATCTTGTGCTCTTCGATTTCTTCAATGGCACGCGCCGTGAACCGCCGGTCGTTCTCGGCGGGACCGGGAGTGCCGCGCCACGGCATGGCCAGCGGTGCATCTCCATCGGCGATACGCAACCTCTTGTAGAGGTTACCCTCTTCCATATAGGGCAAGATCATAACAGTCCAACTCCACCCGTTCCCGCGGTCGATTCGGCCGTTGCCGTCGTCGTCGAAGGCCGGACTCGCCGGCTCCGGCGGCGTGCCCCACGGCCCGCTCTCGACGAGTGCGGCGCTGGGTCCCCAGGGGGTGTTCATCGCCCCGGGAAACCTCTTACGGGCGTCGTGGAAGTTGTGCAGCGCCAGGCCGAGTTGTTTCATGTTGTTCACGCAAGCAGCCCGGCGGGCCGATTCCCTCGGACTCGAAATCGCCGGCAGCAGCAGGGCGATCGCGATTAGCAGGAGGAAGATGACGGCCAGCAGGTCGACGAGGTTCATGATTGGTCTCTGTTGGGTGGGCATCGCTTTCTCCTTCCTATCATATATGTCGGCCCGATCGCGATCCGGCGATTCCGCTCGTACGAAAGCCCCAAGGGGGCGTTAGGTACTACCTAGTGCGTCAGCCCTATCAGGGCAAGCGGTACAACCGACATTGCGAACTTAGTACGATCCCATACGGCGGCGTTGTGCGGACATTCCGAGGTCATCGGGCTTCAGCACTACCGCCAAGTACTGGAAGAGGACTTCGAGAGAGTGACCGAAGAACGGGCTGGTGAGACGCTGCAAAACGCGCCGCAACGTGTGTCGGAATTGGACCGCACGGGGGCGCATGAAAAACCGCATGACCCTTGTTTCTCCGAGTCATGCGGTCCTATGCCCGTACTGTACACCCGTTCATTGCCCCCTGATGGACTCGAACCATCAACCCTCTGATTAAGAGTCAGATGCTCTGCCAGTTGAGCTAAGGGGGCGGGTGAATTTTAGGAGAAAGAGCAATTCTATCGGTGTTTTGGCACCATCGCAAGGGCCCGAGTAGCATTTCCTTGATTTCTGGTGGAGGTGATGGCGATGTGCCATTATCGAGTGGGATTCATATTCACCTTAAGCGGCATTCCCAGGGAGAGCCCTCGGCGTTTCACGCAACCGAGAGTGTATATCGTTCGATTGTCAGTTTGATGATGAGGTTTTTCCGCGTAAGAAGCGAGACTTGGGACGATTGGAAAGGGTGGGGAAGCAAAACCAGCCGCGCGAGTGTCCGAAAGACGCAACTTCGCGTGGTTTGGCGATTCTGGCGATGATGATCGAAAAGCGGCGACGGAGAGCCGTTCTTCATAAACGTCGATGAAATGCAACAAATCACTAAACAAGACTTTTCTCATCGCAAACAGACAAGACTTCTCTCATCGTGAAGCTGATAGGAAAAGTCTCTTGAACCTGGGCAAAACACCCTTTGGGTAGGCGAGCTGCAAGTTGCGGCACCAGGTGCCAGGAATCTGCCGCAGGCCGCCATTCCCGCGCGCCGGGGCCTTAGCAACTCGTGTTTTCGGCCCTGCCGCGGATTACTGCTTCGGCGACGCAGCATAGAGTGAGTACACAAACGTCAATGGGGCGGTGACCGTCTGGAGTCTGCTCCCGGATGCCGCCGGAAGTCAGCCGCGCACTTGCTCAAACAGCTTGGCAATCCCCTCGGTGAGCATCTCGTCGATTTGCGGATCGCACCAGGCGACGCCCGGTTCGTAGCCGCCGAGGGGGTAGGCTTCGGCGGTGGGGATGTACCAGGGGCCGCCGTCGCCATAGGCCGCAACCGCCACGAAGCGGTCCTTGCCTAGCTCTTGTGCCCGCAACTGGTACTGGATGTAACACTCGCCGGGCAGGTGCAGGATGGAGACGCGGTTGACATGCAGGGCGCTGAGCGTGATGGGAGTCTTCTTCCGGTAGCGGCGGAGCCATGCGACGATGTAAGAAGGGCGGTTGCGATTGACGACCGACTGTTTGGGGTCTTCAATCTGTTTCATGATGGCCGCCTCGTCCAGTTCCGGCCGCGGCGGCGGAAGGATGTCGTGCGTGGCCCACCCGATCGACCGGATCGGCTCGGGCCGCAGGCCGGCCTCGCTGCGCTCCATGGCATCCACCATCCGTGCCTTGAGCACCGGCCGCATTTCCTTCGAGCCGTCGTTGTACTTCCCGGCGCCGATGTTCCCGCCGCAGCCGTTGAAGTACAGGTGCATGCATTCCGGCTCGTCGGCCTGCCGCTGTTTCCGGGCCAGGCCGCAGAAATCGGCGGTGACGCGGCCGTCGCCGTAGTAGCTCATCGGATGGCAGGCGTAGTAGTGGCATGCGGCCAGCTTCCGCTCCCCCTGGTAGAAGGCCACCGTTTTCAGCATCGGGTCGATCAGCCCTTCGGGCGCTTCGCGGTGCTCCGGGCTGCGCGAACTGCTGCCGCGCTGGGACGCAACCCGGCCGTCGGGGCCGAAGATGTGGCGATTCGAGGCCACCTTTTCGACCTTCGCCTCGCCGGCGGCCACATGGGTGACCGGGACGGCTGTTTGCAGGGCCTCGGTGACGGCGGCCCGGCCCGCATCGAGACAGCGGTGGAAGAAGTCCATGTCGACGATGTCCGGCAGCGTCTTCTGGGCCTGGACGATCCGCTGGGCTTCCAGGCAGGCGAAGGGGGCGTTGTGCGGATGGACGCACTGAACGGCCACCCGGTCGGGCGACGTTCCGGCCGCCTCGGCCAGCGCCGTGCGCCATGCGATATGCGCCTCGTTGAGCAGTCCGGTCCAGTCGACCGCGCAGAGCACCATGGGCTTGCCGGCGCCCAGCAGGACCAGACCGACGGCCTCCAACGGGTCGTCCACCGCCACGGCCGGTTTGATCCAGCCGCCGCACATCGAATGGCCCAACGGCGGCGTGACGTCGTACCGGAACGTGGCCAGTCGAAGATCATTCACATTGGCGGCGTTCTGTTCGGCCGCGATAAGCTGCGGCAACGCGGCGGTCCCCATCATACCGGCGCTGGCGGCGCCGACGGTCGCGCGCAGGAAACTTCTACGGTCAAGCTGGGTCATCGTACTCCCTCTGTTGAAACGCATCACAAGGCATGGTCCATCAATCAATCCTCAACCGATAGGATAGCCGACGTTCGGCGAAAGGACAACAGCCCACCCCCTCCGCGGGGGAGCCGGTTGCGGTTCTGGTGCCGGCCGGAAACCGTCGTGATCGATCTGTTTCCCGATATCCTTGCCGTAGGGCCTAATTCCCGGCTCGCAAGTCGTAGCAGAGGAGTACGTCCTGGTCGCGAAGGAATAATAGGCCGTTGGCGACGACGGGGTGCGGCCAACTCGGCTTGTCGCTGCGGAAAGGCTGATCGAACTGGCCGTGAATCACCGCTTCTTCCATGGTGGGTTCTACCAAAGTCAGTGGGCCCTTCTCGCTTCGGCAGATGATCATGCCGTCGGCGATGACGATGGAACCCTTACCCGGCTTCCGTTCCCGCCACAGGGTCTTTCCGGTTTTGAAGTCGATCGCGGTCAACAAGCCCGGATCGCTCGAACCATAGAGGATTCCATCCTTGAGGATGATTCCGCCGTGATGGTTTACCATCTGCTTCGAGAACCACTGCTCTTTGGCGTTGAATTCCCCGCCGGTGCGCGTGATTTTCGCCATGCCGCAACCAACGCGGTATCCGGAGGAGGAGCAAATGAAGTCGTCCATGGCAACCGGCGTGGCGACGTTGACGCCGCCCCATTGATGGTGCGCGGGCGCTTCGTAGCGCCACAGGCGCCGCCCCGTCTCGGCGTCTACTCCGATGACCCCCTCCGAGAGGAAGCCCAAGTATTGCTTCACCCCCGCGACCGTCGCCGGGTAGAGGGAGGAGTAATTCGCTTTGTCGTCCGATTCCGTCGCCCAAACCGTCTTTCCTGTCAGCTTCGCCAAGGCGACTACCGATCCGCGATTTCCACCGGGGGCACAGGCCACGACGTTGCCGTCCACGAGTGGCGACTCGCTGTAACCCCAGCGCGGGATCTCGGCGTCGAAGTCTTTCGTCAGCTCTCGCTTCCAGGAAAGGCGCCCCGTCTTGGCGTCCATGCACACCAGATCGCCGTTGATTCCCATGGCGTAGACTTTGCCGTCGTCGAAAGTCGGCGTGCATCGTGGACCGGGATATCCGGCGCCGTCATATCGGATGGGCCCGACCGGCGTGGCCCAGACCTTCTTGCCTCCTTGAGTCCAATCCAACGCAATGACCCATTCCTGGTCTTCGTAATTCCCCATCGTGAAGAGCAGGTTCCCCACGACTGCGGGGCCGCTGTAGCCGATTCCAAGCCCTTCCGCCTTCCAGAGCAGATTGGGCCCTTCGTCCGGCCAGGACTTCAGTAGCCCGGTCTCGGTGGAAATCCCATCTCGATTCGGCCCACGCCATTGGGGCCAGTCGGCCGCCGTGGCCGCCGCGGCAAGGGAAAGGCTCACGAGGACTGCGGTACAAAAACTACGTCGCATCAGAATAATCTCCATGGGTATCACGGTTCCGGTAAAAATGTTGTGCAATAGCTGGCATCCCAACCGGGTGGCCGGTGTCGCCGCTTCCGGCAGGAGCTGGGAGCGACCGCGCGGCCTTGGTCCGAACCATACAGTTTAACCACTGAATGGTCCGAATGAAATCCACTCTTCCGAATGGATTCAGTTACCCCTTCATGGCTGGACGAAACGATGCTTCCCGAACTGAAGTCTTTGTTGGACCATCTTGAGAATACGTTGGATTCCGAGCGCGAAGCGGCCATCGCGAGGTTGCACCACGACGCCTTGCATTGGAAGCCGGTCGAGCGGCTTCCGTTGGTGTTGTCTTATCCGATTCCGCACGACACCCCCTTCAAGCCGTTTCCGCATCGCGAGATATTCGACAACCCCGAGAAGATGCTCTATAACGAATTGACGGACGGGTTCATGACGAGCATTGCGTTGAGGGATCGGATCGATGATGATCTTCCCTGCTCCGTCCGGCCGAACTTCGGAACGGTCCTCGTGGCGTCGATGTTCGGCGCGCACATCGAGCAGACGGACGACAACCCTCCCTGGGTCCGCGCGTTCAAGGAGTTGGACGAGTACGACGACGCCCTATTCCGCGACATCCACGATTGCAACCAGGGTTGGTGTCCCAAGGCGGTCGAGGTCTATGAGTTCTTCCACGAGGCGTTTTCTCGCTATCCCGTGGTTCGCGAGACGGTGAAGATCGTTCTGCCGGACTTGCAGGGTCCGATCGATACGGCAGACCTGCTGCGCGGCTGCGAAATCTATCCCGACTTCTACCTCTCTCCGGAACTGGCGAAACGCGGCTTCGAGAAGATCACCGAGGCCCAAATCGCTCTAGCCGACCGGTTTCTCCCCTATACCACCGATCGTCGTGATGGCATGACGTGCCAGCACGCGACCTATGTCCGAGGGCAAATCCTCATCCGCAATGATTCGGCCATCATGGTTTCGCCCGAGATGTACCGCGAGCAGGTCGCCGAATACGACGAACGGGTCCTTGCCGCGTTTGACGGTGGGGGCGTCCACGCCTGCGGTTCCTGCCAGCACGTCGTGAAGGAGTTTCTGAGGCTCCCGTCCATCCAATGCCTCGACCTGGGGCAGCCGGAAATGAACGATACGGAGGAGATTTACGAGTTGGCGAGCGAGCGGCAAATTCCCATTATCCGCATCCGAGTCAGCGAGGAATATCTGACCAGCGGCCGGGTGATGCGACGGTTCCCCACCGGCGTGACCCTGGTCCACACGGCCGACTCGTTCGAGGACGCAAGGAGGATCGTGGAGGAGTACAAAAGGGCGTGTTTGGCGGGAGCATAGGTCTTAGCCGCCGGCAAGAAACCGGTCGGGGGCGGTTGGATGTGATCGGCGGAAGGCTCACCGGCAACACCCCTCGGGGCACTCATCCGGTGCCGGGGGCAATTCCCCCACCACGGACCGGGCTCCCGTGTCGTCCAGTCGTTCCTCGATCAGTTCGCGCACCATCGTCACGAACCGCGGCGACGTTCCGGGCGTGGCGACGCGGTGGAAGGGGACGTCGAAGTGGTTGCACAGCGCGGCGATTTCGATATCCAGGTCGTAGACCGTTTCCATGTGTTCCTGGACAAACCCGACCGGAATAACCACGACATCCGAAACGTCCGGCGATTGAATCCGCTCGACGATCCGCTCGCCCAGTTCCGGCTCCAGCCACGGTTGCGAAGGGGGGCCGCTACGGCTTTGGTAAGCGAGTTCCCAGTCGGAAATTCCACATGCCGACGCGATCAGCCGCGATGCCTCGTTTAGTTCGGCGACGTACGAACAGCGGTGCGCCATTTCGACGGGAATCGAGTGGGCGGAGAAGAACACGGCCGCCTTTTCGCGGTTGGCCGGGTCGATCCGCTCGAACGCCTTGGTGGTACACGCCGCGTACGCCTCGATAAACCCGGGGTGGTTGAAGAACCGCCGAAGTGTGTCGACCCGTGGAGCCGCCGGGCCCAGCGCGGCCTTGGCCGCGTCAATGGCATCGAGGTAGTGGCGGCACCCGGCCGGCGAGCCGTAGGCGGACGTGACGAACGCCAGCGCCGCTTCGATCCCCTCCTCCGCCATTTCCCGGAGCGTATCATCGAGCATCGGATGCCAATGGAGGTTCCCCCAGTAAACGGGCTGGGTCCGGCCGGCCCGGCGCAATTCGTTGACGAGGGCCGCCAGCAGGGCCCGGTTCTGGGGGTTCAGCGGGCTCTCGCCGTTGAACGGGAGATACCGCTGGGCCACTTCCGCCAGCCGCTCCTCCGGAATCGGCTTCCCCCGACAGACGTTCTCCAGAAACGGCCGCACATCCTCCGGCTTTTCGGGACCTCCGAAAGAAAGCAGCAATACTGCGTCGAACTTCATCCCAACGGACCTCTCTTACGCAAAACCGATTTCACCCGGCTCAACGTCGGGTGCTTCCTGGCAAGGTGGGCGGCGTGTACACGCGCGATCTTCTTGCCTTCGGCTCCGCCGATCGTCTGGCGGAGGTCGATTATAACCCGTTTACACCGGAGAGCAACCCGACCAGGAGCCGGAAGACAACTTCATACGCGTTGCCGCCGCTGAAGGCGTTTTCGCGGAAGAAACGGATGGGGACGAATACTTGTCGTTCAGACCGAGAATGGGAACCATACGGTGAAGTTCTGGGTGCGTGCTCCGGTCCACGAAGTGTTGACCGAATTGATACGTCAGAAGGCCGGCAGGTCCGATGATGGCGGCCGCAATCGTCAATCGAACGAAGACCGGCCAGCGCTCAGATTCGCGTGCATTAGCATTGATCGCCGATTTCCGCGGGGCGAAATTGGATGACATTTTCACGTGTACACGAATTTGATCCGGTGGTTTGCCAGCCGGGGGATTGGGGGGGCGGGTTGGTCGAGCTTGGCTTCGCGCAAGATCGGATCGTGGCCGCGGCGGTCGAGATACACGAGGATCCGGCGACCGTGCTCCACTTCCACGGCGCCGGACGTTTCGACGAAAAGGGGTATTCAGTCGCGGGTCGTCACTCGATAATCCCGAATCCTTGCCTTGTTGCAGGCGTTCATCGCCCCGACCACGGCCTGCCAGTGGCACCGCTTGTCCGCTCGGATAATGACCGACTGGCGACCGGGGTTGTTGACCCAGGCCGTCTTGAGTATTTGGGCAAGCGACTCCGCGTCGACGTGTTTTCCGGTGACGAAATAGCGGCCTTTCGCGTCGATGTTAATGAACAATTCGCGGGGCTTGGTAACCAGTGGCTTCGCCTCGCTGGCGTCCGGCAGGAGAATATCCAGTTCGCGTTCTTCCTCGGCGAATTTCGTGGCCACGAGGAAGAAAATCAAGAGCAAAAAGACGATATCGATCAGAGGCGTCAAGGTCAGGGATTCCAGGGCTGTTCCCTTGGAAATACGCACGCTCATGCCGCACCTCCTTCGCGATTCGCCGATGATTCATGACGAATCCGACCCTCGAACCTTTCCAACTTCGGCAGCAAACGGACCAGGCTCTCGTTCAATAACCGAAACAGCGACTGGATGCGGCTCTCGAAGAAATGCGCCAAGACGGTTGCGGGAATCGCCACCGCCAGCCCGGCGAACGTCGTCACCAAGGCGACGTAGATTCCGTCCGCGAGGTATTCGGCCTTATTCGCGCCGGTCGGCAGATTCGCCGTCACGAAGAAGGCGTTGATCATTCCCCAGACGGTGCCGAGCAGTCCCAGCAGGGGCGTTACGCCGGCGGCCAGCGAAAGCCATCGCACGTTCGTATACAGGCGGTCCGCCTCGCGGTTTTCGGCCTCGGACGTGGCCTTCTCCAGGTCACCCAACGGCTTCCCGAGGCGCCGCAATCCGGCCTTGAGCACCGTGGCCGCCGACGACGGGTAGGTCCGGCACAACTCGACGAGCTGATTCGGGTCGGTGCGGTCCGAGGCACGGAGGAAATTCTCCAGCCCTTCCTGAAACGGGACGGGAAACACGCGCACACGGCGGAGCCCCAGCGCGCGTTCCACGCCGAAAGCGACTACGAGAAAGGACATCGCGATAATGGGAAGCATCAGCCATCCCCCGCGGAAAAGCAAATCGAGCAGGCTTATGGTGGGCGTCGGAATGTTTGCCGTTCCGTCCGGTTCCGTCGTCATCTCCTCCCCGTCATCTTGAAGCGCCGCCTCGGCCTTCTCGGCGATCTCGTCGGGCGAAAGCCCGTCTCCGGATGCTTCGGAGGTTTGCGCCGTCTCGCTTGGCGCGTCTTGGCCGAACGACTCACCGACGGAGAGAAACAACGCGGCACACGCCGCGAAGAGCCACGGCCCGGCGTACGACCAACGCGAGAAAGCGAACCTAAGTGTATACGGAATCATGGTAGTCTCTTGGATGAAAAAACGCGGGACAATACCAACGCACGCGGACGGCACCCGCCTGGTCGCCCGGCCGGCCTTCCGAAAGCGGCCGGTTCTCGAACCGATCAAGGCAAACGCCGCAACTGCTCCCGCGCCGGTTCCACCCGATCGCTCCGCGGATACTTTCGAATCAGGTCCAGATAATGCTCCTTCGCCTGTTTCGTGTTCTTGAGCATTTCAAAGCACCGGCCGGATTCGTACGTCGCGTCCGCCTGCCACCGAGGATAACTGTATCCGTAAATGACCTTGTAGAACGCCCGAATCGCCTCTTGATACTCCTTTTTCTCGAAGAGGATCTCGCCGATCATGAACTGCGCCTTGGCGGCCGTCTCCCTGTTCGTGCTCTCGATGACACGCTGGTAAAGCGGAACCGCCTCGTCGTACCGCTTCAGGTTCTGCAGTGCCCATCCCTGTTCGCACAGGAGTTCCGGCATGTATGAAGTCTCGGGGTGCGCCGCGATGCAATCTTCAAGCAGCTTCAGGCTCTTTTCCCATTGGCCGAGCTTCGCGGCCGCCTGCGCGGCATGGAGCGCGGCGACCACCTCGAACGCTTCGGTCGAGGGTTTCCCGAGCGATTCATACAGCTTCAGCGCCGGTTCATACTTCTCCTGCTCGAACAGGCATTCCGCCTCCATGAACAGCGCATCCTGAAACAGCGGGCTGTCTTTCCAAGTCGTCCGCTGATACTGGAACGTCTGAATCGCCTCCTCATACTTCTTTGCGCGGTAGTAGGCCCAGCCCAGCCGGTGCGCCGCCTTATCTCCCAGGGGCTTTTCACCCGATTGGTCCATCGCCGCGTAGAACGCGACCGCGGCGTCCGGGAACTCGCCGCGGTCGTAGGCGTGCTCGCCGAGCCGGAAGTGGGCTTCCGGAACGAGCGGGCTTTTCGGATACTGTTCGATCAATCGGCGAAAACCGGCGGCCGCTTCCTCCTCCTGCTTCCGTTCCTTTTGAGACCAGGCCAATTCGTAGAGAACCGCGTCGGCCGAGGCGTGGTCCGGATAGTCGTGCAACAGTCGCTCGAACGTCTTCGTCGCCTCGTCAAAGTTCTTCATTCCCACCTGACAAAGCCCCAAAACGTACAGAGCGTCGGCCATCTCCTCTTTCGTCGGATTCGAAGTGAGCAGCGCGCGGACGTCCTCTCCCGCCTCGCCGAATTTGCCCAACTGCTGCCGGGCCATCCCACGAGCGTACCGGGCTCTCGGAATCAACGGGCTCTTTGGATACTCACCGATGAGCCGGTCGAGCGTTTTTTCCGCTTCCGCGAATTCGTTCAACCCGAGTCGCGTCCAACCGAGGCCCGAGAGGGCGAACGGCTTCAGGTCGCCCGCGGCCTCGTCCGCGAGCACCTCTTCGTAGGCCTTGGCGGCCGCCTTCAGATCGTCCTGAGCATAGGCGAACTCGGCCAGACGGTACTTCGCGCGAACGGTCAAGGGGCTTTCCGGGAATTGTTCCAGCAACTTGCGGATCGTCGACTCGGCGGACTTCCAGTCTTCGCGTTGCCGGTAGGCGCCGGACAGCGCCAGGAGCACTTCGTCGGCCTGTTTGCCGTCGGGTTCCAGTTCCAGGGAAGCTCCGTAGGCGGCGATCGCCTCGGGAAACTGATCAAGCGCGGTGTATGCGTCTCCAAGCACCCGATATCCCTCCGCTTGGACCGCCTTCGGCTTCAATCCCTCGACCGATCCTTTCAACGTTTCAACCGCTTCGGCGTGCTTCTTCTGGAGGTTCCGAGCAAGTCCCAGGCGGACTCTCCAATTCGCCGCCTCCGGAGATTCGGGGGCGGCGCTGAGCAGCGCCGCGTAACCCTTTTCCGCCTCCGGCGCTTGATTCAACTGCAATCGGCTTTCCGCCTCGATGAACCGGACGTCGGTGGCGAGGGGGTCGTCGGAGTGCGTCTTCAAGAAGGATTCCGCCAAGCGGAGACTCTGCTCGAATTGGCCCGTTTCCAAGGCCGTGAACGCGCCGAGATAAATCGCCTGGGGCGCGACGGCGTCTTGGGGAAATCGCCGAGCGGCCTCCTCGAAAAGACCGATCGCTTCACCACGCCGCCGAGGAATCGCGGCGACGGCCTCCGCCTTGTCCAAGTGGAGCTGGGCGGCCCACGGCCCCGCTTCGGCCTTCGGCAAGACCGCCTCTAATACGCGTAGCGCATCCTCCGGTTTGCCCTCTTTCAACCAGGCACGCGCAATCCAGTGGGCCGCCTCCTGCGCCGCGTCTCCTTCAGCTCGAGCGAGCGGTTCCAAGGTGGTCCTCGCGGTGTCGTACTTGCCCGAAAGAAACGCACATTTTCCCGCGGCAAGTGCCGCCGGCACGGCGAACCGAGACTCCGGATACTTCTCGGCAACCGCCGCGTAAAGGGCCGCCGCTTCATCGTATTTCTTCAATTCGACGAGCGCGCCAGCCTGGCGGTACTGGGCGAAGTCGACCAGGTTCGATTCAGGACGCCCCGCCGCTTTCGCGAACCACTCCACCGCTTCCGGATACTGCTTCGCCTCCGCGAATGTCTCTCCGATCCGAAACTCGACCTCCCCCACCAAGGGAAAATCGGGCCATTTCCGCAGCAGTGCCTCGAATTGAGCTTTGGCCGCATTCGGATCCTTGAGTTCCTGATGCGTCACGCCGAGCGCATAGGTGGCATCCGGCGCCAACGGACTCTCGGAAAACTCCTTCAGCAGCCGCTCGTACTGCACGACGGCTTCCTTCGGCTGCTTCAGCGCGTAAAAGCAATCGCCCAGGTTAAACAGTGCCTGGGCGGCGAACTTTCCCCCAGGGTGTGCCTTCAGATGCTCTTGAAAAACGCCCACGGCCGCCGTGAGAGCATCGGGCGTACCTTGAAGCTGAAGCGTCGTACCCAAGTAAAGACCATTCGGCTCCGCCAGTTCCGAATTCGGGTAATCCCGGCGGACGTGTTCGAAGCAGGCCTTCGCTTCATCCAGTTGCTTGGACTGAAATAGACATACCCCCCTGTAGTGCCATGCCCGATCCGCCATGGGGTCCTGGGGAAAACGTTTCAGGAAATCGCCCCACTCCTCGGCCGCAAGTTGAAAGTTTCCCTTGTTTTGCAGGGCAACCGCCGACGCGTACAACCGCTTGGCGTCATCCGACCGAGCTTCCTGACCCAACGAATTCGCGGCGAACCAGAATACCCAGATTAACAGCAGCATCCCTCCACGAACGAATCGTGTCTCTTGCATCCTCGACCTCGTTAAACCGGTGATGTTGGTTAGGATTTTGTCGCCGGAGTTCGACGAGATGGTGAAGCCGGGCGGTCATCCCTCGAACAAATAGCGGCATTGGACCCCGCGCCCCAAACGCAAGGTAACGCACTAATTACGAACAAACAGGGTCCGCGGATTCATCATGGGGCCAGCTTCCCAGCAACCATTTGGATTATACCTGCCGCTGCCTCCCCATCGCAAGCACATTATCGGACGGGACGCCTTCTGATCCATGGATTGAGAGCCTTCGCTCAATCGCATGTTCCGACCCGGCTGAATGCTCTCTCTCCCCCAATTCCTACTGCCAGCCGCAGTCGTTTCCCCCCTTTCTTCCCCCTTTTTGATATCAGCGTTGCTTCCCCTCCTCACTTCCGGTATAATCTCCCTTGACGCAATATGCAAAAGGCCCGCGAACCCTTTTTGGTGTATAAACGTATACGTGTTATGAGGAGAGTGAGCGTCTTCCGAAAAGAGCCGGCGCGAGGCTGCCGGATGGGAGGAAAGGACGGCGCGACCTCACAAATGGCACAGGCCCCCTAGCAAAGGATTTTGCTACCAACCAACCGTTTTCAGTTTTGTTCGCTTCCTCGCCGTTTCGGCGACGATGAAACGACTGCAAACGAGGTTCCGGTGGGAACCCCGATTTAGCGGCCGAAAGGGTCGGCCTGTACCTTACACTTTTCACACTTTTCGTTCGCGGCCGGGTTCGTATCGGCCGAAGCCTACGAAGGGTGGCGCATCAGTCGTCACGAGTATGCTGGAGGAGCAACCACGGATTGGCTCCTCCGGTTGGATTGCCCAAGAGTGCTCCTGTTCCTCCCCCGGGAAATGATGACTCTTTGGGTCTTATCGCAGGAGGGAACCATGCAGATTTACGGCCCCACGAGTATTCACGCTGCCCATCAGATTCAACGGCCCCACTCGACCGCCATCGCCAAACCCGAGGCGCCGACCGCCGGCAAGTCGATTCAGGATGAATTGCAGTTGTCCGACGCGGCACGGTTTTTGGATCAGGTGGACGACGTCCCGGAAGTTCGGATGGACAAGGTTGCTTCGATCCGCGCGCAAATCGAGGCGGGTACATACGAGACCCCCGAGAAGCTCGATGTCGCGCTGGATCGATTGCTCGATGAAATCGGCTAGCCGCCGGTAGCCCCAACCGTCGGTCATGAAGAAGAACTATTCGCTTCCGTCGATCGAGGTCAATCTTACTCCGCCGGAGCGGTTTTCGCAGTTTCTCCGCTCTCAGGGCAAGCGTCTTACTTCGCAGCGGCGGATTATCCTTAACGAGATATTCAGCCATCACGATCATTTCGACGCGGATGAACTCATCGAACACCTCCGCGAGCGGATCGCCAGGCGCGAAGTCAGCCGGCCGACCGTCTACCGGACCTTGAGCGAACTGCTCGACGCGGGATTGCTCCGGAAGATGATGCTCAACAACCGCAGCGTCTACGAACACGATTACGGTTATCCCTCGCACGACCACCTGCACTGCGATATCTGCAACAAGCTCATCGAGTTCCATTGCGGAGAGCTGGAACGAATCCGCGACGCCGTCGCCAAGGAATACGGGTTTCAAGTCCGCGGCCACCGTCTGTTCGTCAGCGGCGTCTGTCGGGAATGCCGAGAGATCGCCCGAAGGCGGTAGCGCATCGTCGATGTCGAACGCGTTCTTCTCTCGCCCGCTTTCTTCCCATGCCAAAAAGAGAACCGGCCATGGGGAGAACGAACCCACGACCGGTCCCGTGTTTCTCTGGTTTGGTTTTCGAAATCGCGCGGGCCCCTAACGGCGCGGCGCGCGACTTCTCGGTTTACTCGTCCGGAATCACTCCGGAGCGTGCGGCCGATGCTGCCGCGACTAGCGGCGGCGAATCAGGCAGGCCAAAAGGCCCAAAGCGCCGAGCAAGACGAACGTGGTCGGCTCGGGAACCACCGCGGCGGCCGCCTGGGCGCCCCAGTTGGAGCGGACGATGTCCAGGTCGGCCGAGTTGACGATGCCGTCGCCGTTGGCGTCGCCGGCGGCGTTGTTCGTTCCCCAGTTCGCGCGGATGAGGTCCAGGTCGGCCGAATTGACGAAACCGTCACCATTCAGGTCGCCCTGCAGCCCGGGGAATTCGGCCAAGAGGGCGATCTCGCTATCGCTTAGTTCGCGTTTGAACATGTAGACTTCGTCCATCTGGCCCATGAACTGCCGGGCGATGTCCTGGTTCAGTCCGAGAAACGCGCCGACGTCCCAGTTGTCGTAGATGGTGCCGGTCTCGGGGGTGCCGCCGGCCATCTTCTGGCCATCCACGTAGAACCCCCACGAGGTGTTTTGCTTGAAAGTCCAAGCCAGATGCGTCCACTTGTTGTCGATTTGGTTCGCGCTGCCGGCCAAAATATTGGAATCGGAGACGATGGTCTCCATTCCCGCGCCGACGCCGCCGTCCTTGCGGATCGTGTAGCGGAACGAGTTGCTGCTGGCCTTCTGAATCTGCAAGTGGTAGGGCCATGCCGTGTTCGTGGCGGTCCCACTGCTGACACTGGAATCCGGGTCGAACGCGGCGGCGCAGAACGTCGCCTGGTCCGCATCCCCCAAGGCCGTGTTCACCCACAACGCGAAGGTCATTCCACTCGTGGGGATGTCCGCCGGATTCGGCTCGTCCCCGTTGTTCAGATAGGCGTAAGACGCGGGATCGCCCGGCGTTTCCGGATCCGGCTTGCCCAGGGTCTGCCAACTATCGACGATCTCGATGCAGGCCCAGTCCATCTTCTCGGAATCATTCGCCTTGGAGACGTTGAAGCTGGCGGCGTTTCCATAGACGCCCGGCACGAACGTGATCGTGCTCGTCTCGCCGGGGGAGGCGGACGTGACGACCCGGCCGTCCATGCCGTTGCCGGATCCGTCGTTGACGATGACATCGTCGCCGCTGGTGCCGATATCATCAAAGCTGTAGTAGAACACCAACCCGCCCGTTACCGCCGGTCCGGCGGATGCGACGACGGCGGATGCCAATACAAGGCCGATCGCGGCCACGAGAAATCTGCACTTCATTCGGTTGTTCCTCCTCGGTTTTACCTAGTGCGACACGAAATAAAAAACTCGGCGAGACTACCCGCCGATTACCCGCGTAATAAGGCGAGAGAGTCGAAAAACCCTGCACTTGCCTGAAATGGAAATTAGGAATTTCTGAGAATAAACCCTCACTGCGTAACATACTAATTGTGACGATAAAAGCGATTCTAACCTAAGTAGTGAGGGAAGTCCACGTTCCAACGGGGAATTTCCTCTGTTCTGCCGCGAATTTTCCATGGTCCTTGGGGTTTCCGACATGTTCCGGGCGTTTGACAGTCGCCAAGGGCTGAGTAGAATAGAATGGGTCGGACTGGTCGAGGAATGGCTTTGTGTTTTGCCAGTGTTCGTTCTGGATTGGATTTCCCCCACCTTTCAGGCTGGTTTCCGATTAACCCCTCAATTTGGGGGTAACAGAGGATTTTTATGCTCCCATTTTGCGTTTTTGGCTATTTCGGCATGCCCGGTCCGTTCGAGATGGCGATTATCGCGATGATAATCCTGCTTCTGTTCGGAAACCGGCTCCCCAGCGTAATGCGCTCGCTTGGAAAGGGGATTACCGAATTCAAAAAGGGGGTCCAAGGGATCGAAGAAGAGGTAGACAAAGCGGTTGAACGCCAAGACGACGACAGAGCATGAATTGGCGGACTTTTCGCGCTCGTTCTTCCCGCCCCCCCACGTTTCCATTCCTGAGTTTCGCCACCTGCTTCCGTTGAAACTGGAAGAAGTCTTAGAAGTCTTTCCGCGAGGAATTGCCCATGAATCCGCTATTTGCCTGGTTTTCTCCCGGTCCCATGGAGATGCTCATTATCGGGATCGTGGCCGTCTTGCTCTTCGGCAAGCGGCTTCCCGAGGTCGGGCGTTCCTTGGGAAAGGGGATCGTCGAGTTCAAGAAGGGAATCAACGGCGTGGAGGATGAAATTGCCGCCGCGTCGTCGGCGAAGTCGGTGTCGCGCGCGACCGAGCAATCGTACGAAGAACCGACCGCTCCAAAATTCGAGCCCCCCGCCGCCGACGGAATCGCCAAGGAAGCCGGCGTCACCGAAGCCTAGCGGGCTCGGTGGTCGATAGCCTAGCGGGCTCGGCGGTCGGGATAATCGTCTTGGAAGGGCGTGCCCCCCGGGCCGCCTGTTCGACCGGTATCCAGTATCCGCGCGGCGAGGAGAGACAATGCGTATCGCGATGACGGGTTCTCATGGGCTGGTGGGATCGGCCCTGCTGGAGTTTCTGGTCGGAAACGGCCACGACGTTCTCGCGGTGGTCCGCGGTCCCGCCGCCAAGGACCACGCCGCCCAGAACGAAGCCTGTTGGGATCCGATGGAGGGTCTGGCGGACGTATCGAGTATCGAGGGGTGCGACCTTTTCGTACACCTGGCGGGGGAGAACATCGCCTCCGGCCGCTGGACGAACGAAAAGAAGAGGAAGATTCGACGAAGCCGCGAGGTGGCGACTCGAATCTTGTGCGAGGGGTTGGCCGCGATGGCGTCGCCGCCCAAAACGATTCTCTCGGCCTCCGCCGTCGGCTACTACGGAAATCGAGGGGACGAGGCACTGGATGAGTCGGCTGCTCCGGGAAAGGGCTTCCTCGCCGAAGTGACGCAAGGTTGGGAAGCCGCGACCGAACCGGCCGCCGCTTCGGGCATCCGCGTGGTTTCGCTTCGGTTCGGCATGATACTCAGCCCGGCCGGGGGAGCGCTGGCGAAATTGCTACCCCCGTTCCGGCTTGGGTTGGGGGGAAGGGTCGGTACCGGCCGGCAGTACTGGAGTTGGGTCTCTCTCGACGACGTTCTCGACGGTATTCTCCATCTCGCGACGAACGCGTCGATTACCGGTCCGGTGAACATGGTCTCGCCGCATCCCGTCACGAACCGGGAGTTCACCAAGGTGCTCGGCCGGGTGTTGAGGCGTCCCGCCGTGTTGCCCTTGCCGGCGTTCGCGGCCCGGTTGGCGCTGGGCGAGATGGCGGACGAATTGCTGTTGAGCAGTGCCCGAGTCGAACCGAAAAGGCTTGTCGAATCCGGTTTCGCCTTCGGCCACGCGAAGTTGGAACCAGCCTTGCGGCATTTGTTGGGCCGTTAGGGATCGCCAGGCGGACCGCCATGAGAAATCTCGTTTTGGTACTGGGGGACCACCTGGACGCCGATTCGGCCGTGTTTCGCGGTTTCGATCGGAGTCGGGACTCGGTGCGGATGGCGGAGGTCGAAGAGGAGGCTTTCCGCTTTCGATGTCGTCCATACCGCGCGAAAAGGTCGTGGAGGCGGACGATGTTTCTTCATCGCCGTCTCGTCGCGTCGAAGCCGTGCCGCCGGATGCCTCTTGACGAGAGTTTTTTCATTCGGTAGAAAATGCCTGTCGTTTTGTCTTTTTTGGAAATATTTAAAAATACCCGCGAGTTCCCTCCCATTCTAGAAGCGCCTTAGGAGGCCCTGATGTTCAACGGCATTTTCCGCGTTCCCCAACCCGTCAATGAGCCGGTGCTGAGTTATGCGCCCGGCACGCCGGAGCGTTCCGCCATTCAGACGGCACTCACCGAGTTACTTTCGACGACGACCGAGGTCCCGATGATCATTGACGGGAAAGAGGTCACCAACGGCTCGGTATCCGACATGGTTTGTCCCCACGACCATCATCACGTTCTCGGTCGGTACCATCAGGCGAACGCCCTTTTCGTGGAGAAGGCAATCACCGCGGCCGACAAGGCGAAGCCGCAATGGAGCCGAATGCCGTGGGACGCGAGGGCGATTATCTTTCTCAAGGCGGCGGAGCTGCTCGCCGGAAAGTACCGGGCCACGCTCAACGCGGCGACGATGCTCAACATGAGCAAAACGCCTCACCAGGCGGAAATCGACTCCGCCTGCGAGTTGATCGACTTCTGGCGGTTCAACCCGTATTTCATGGAAGAGGTTTACGGCGACCAGCCCCTCTCGTCGCCGGGAATTCTGAACTACATGGAACACCGTCCCTTGGACGGGTTCGTCATGGCGATCACGCCGTTCAATTTCGCGTCGATCGCCGGCAACCTTCCTACCGCGCCGGCGCTGATGGGAAACACCGTGGTCTGGAAGCCGGCTTCCAGCGCCGTGTTGCCCGCTTACTTCATCATGCGAGTGTTGATGGAGGCGGGGCTGCCTCCCGGCGCGATCAATATGATCCCCGGGCCCGGTTCGATCGTCGGTCCCGCCGCGCTGAGCAACCGCAGTCTCGGTGGAATTCACTTCACCGGAAGTACGAAGGTCTTCTCTACGATCTGGCTTGAAGTCGGCTCCGATATCCGCAAATACGTCTGCTACCCCAGGATCGTCGGCGAGACCGGAGGCAAGGACTTCATCTTCGCGCACGCCAGTTCCGACGTGGACGCGCTGGTGACCGCGCTGGTTCGCGGCGCATTCGAATACCAGGGGCAAAAATGCTCCGCCGCGAGCCGGGCGTACATTCCGGATTCGCTTTGGCCATTGGTAAAGGAGCGGCTCCTCGACACCATCAAGGAGATCAAGATGGGGGACGTCACCGACTTCACCAACTTCATGGGGGCGGTGATCGACAAGGATTCCTTCAACAACATCAAAGGCTACGTCGACTACTCCAAGAGCAGCGCCGACCTCGAAATCCTTTGCGGCGGCGGGTGCGACGACTCGAAGGGTTATTTCATCGAGCCGACCGTCCTTCTTTCGAAGGACCCGCAATCGAAACCGATGGTCGAGGAGATATTCGGTCCGGTCCTGACCGTCTATGTATACCCGGAGGCGGAATACGAGGCGACGCTCCGACTTTGCGATCAGACTTCCCCCTATGCGTTGACCGGCTCGATCTTCGCGCAAGACCGCGCCGCCATCGTCAAGGCCGCGGACCTCCTGCGCCACGCGGCCGGCAATTTCTACGTCAACGACAAGCCGACCGGAGCCGTCGTCGGACAGCAACCCTTCGGTGGGTCGCGGGCCTCCGGTACGAACGACAAGGCGGGTAGTTGGTTGAATTTGGAGCGCTGGGTGACGCCGCGGACGATCAAGGAAACTTTGACACCGCCCACGGACTTCCGTTATCCGTATATGGCGGAGTAGGGTATGGGGGAATAGACAAACGAGCCGCGAAAGCGGTCACGCGCTTTGAACCAGCCGATTCCCCGGGCCCATTGGGGCTGCACTTCCCGGTGAATATCCGGGGACATCGGCCTCTCAATTCACCCGTTCTTCTCATATTTCCTAGAAACATAGTCTTTTCTCGACATTCTCCTCTTCTCTCGGCGGCTGCACCCCACTTCCCAAAATCGGTGAAATCGGCCTAGACTCGGTTGGGGGGTTCCGCTATTCTTCGCGCGCCGATTATCGGCTACCCCGCCGCAAGAGGAGGCGGGGGTTCCCCGATGGATTTTGACCCACGAATCCGGTCGCGATGCCCGTTTGTCGAAAACCCAGCCGTTTTCTAACTGAGACGGCACGCGTGGATTTCCGTTTGCCAGGAAAAATGCCGTTTTCGTCCCTTATTGCTCGTCTGATCCTCCTGGGTGCCGCATGCGGCGCGTGCGGGTGTGCCGCTTCGCCCCGCTATAACGTGGCGGACCTGCCGGCATCCCTCCATGCGCCGACGATCCGCGGCGCGCGCTACCTGGACGTCACACAATACACTCAGCCCGGTTCGGGACGCGAGCAGATCAGCGAGGGAGACCTGCTGAAAGTCACGGTGGCCGCGGGACTCAACAGCAAGGAGGTTACCGAGCTGCTCGTTCGCGTGGACGAACGGGGTTTCGTCCTCTTGCCGGAGATAGGTCCGGTCCGGGTGGAAGGCCTGAGTTTGGCCCAGGCGGAGCGGCAGATCGCCATCGACTGCGTGCAGAAGGATCTCTACCGGCGTCCGATGGTGACGGTCGCCATGGAGGTGGAACGAACGAACCGGGTCATCGTCAGCGGCGCCGTCGAGAAGCCGGGAGTGGTGGAATTGCCACGGAAATCCAGTTCCGTCATCGAGGCGATCGTCGCCGCCGGCGGGTTCGCCGAAGACGCCGGAACGAAGATCAGCGTCCGCAAGCCCGGCGGTGAGCTGATTCCCCGGTTCGCCGAGGAGGGATCGTCCGGTGGTGATATCCAATTGACATCCGGGGTCCGCTCCATCGAACCCCGCAAGCCGGAATTCGTTTGTTTCGATCTTTCCAAGGAAGACCCGTCGAGTGCGGGAAAATACCTTCCCGACGGCAGCGTCGTCACCGTCGAGAAACTCGAGCCGAAGCCGATCGAGGTCGTCGGCCTGGTGCGAAAACCCGGCCGGTACGATTACCCGCTCGGAAACGATATCCATCTGCTCGGCGCGATCGCCGAGGCCGGCGGGCTGACCTCGAAACTGGCGAACGAGATACAAATACTGCGAACCGACCCGCGAACCGGAGAACAGATCATTATCAACGCTACGGTATGGCAGGCAAAGAACAACCTGGCGGCCAACGTGAAACTGGCCCCCGGCGACGTGGTCAGCGTCGAACCGAACATCGGAACCGCCGCCGTGGACCTACTCCAGATCATCCGCTTCGGGATAGGTTCGAGCGTGCAACTGTTCTAGAATTCAAACGGTTTTTTTGAATAGCGCATTCCGAAACAAACAGGCCATGATGGAAAACGGACTCGTTACCTCCGAGCATCCCGCGGAACTGGTGGAACCGCATCCCATCCAGACCGTGCTGCGATTCTTGCGGTTGGCCTATTATCGGAAACACGTCGTTATCGCCTGCGTACTCGCGTGCGGGCTTCTCGGGGCGCTCTATTTCGCGACGGCGACGCGGATTTATGAATCGGACGCGTCACTCATGGTCCTGCAGACCGGCGACACCGACAGGTGGTCCACCGACATGTCGGGCGTCACCAGAACGAAGGACCTGATGACGAACTACAAGAATTTGTTTACTTCTCGGACCGTTCTCGAGGCGGCGCTGGAGCAGATTCCCCACGAACACCGGATCGATTTCGAAGGAAAGAACACCAAGGCGGCCCGCGTCGCCGCTCTGGCGGACAATCTTACCGTCACGGCGATACGGAATACGAACATCTTGAATCTGTCTTACCGCTCGAAAGACCCGGAAACGGCGGCCGTCGCCGTCGACGCGATTCTTAGCGCGTACCTCGACTTCCTCGAGAAGCTCCACGAAAATACGGCGGCCGAACTGGTGAAGATTCTTTCCGAAGAGAAGGGCAAACTGGAAACCCAGATGGCCCGGCATCAGGACAAGCTCATCCAAGCCCGCCGCGGCGCCAACGAATTGAGCATTCGCGACGGGCTCGAGGGAAGCAACGTCGTCGTCAAGCGAGCCATCAGCCTCAACGAGGCCTGGCTGCAGGCCCATCAGAAGCGACTGGACGCCCAGTCCGCCTATCTCGCTGTGAAGAGCGCCGTCGACCAGAGACACGACCTGGCGCAACTTGCGTTGAGCATGGCTAACGGAATGGGAGGAGACGCCTTCCTCCAACGGATGGGGATTTTCCTTACCGACCGAACGGCCAACAGCCGCCTGCAAGACCAGCTTCTGGCCGACCGAGCCGCACTCCAGTCGGCGCTGCGTATCTACGGCGAGTCCCACTCGCGGATCAAGGAAATCCGCGAGCGCCTTCAAACCACCGAAGCGTTTTTGAATCAGCAGCACCTCTTCCACGACAATCAGATCCGTCAGATCGGAAACGAGGAACTCGCCCGGCGGCTCCTCTCCGCCACCCGCGAGGCGCTGGACGAGGCGACGGAGCGCGAGAAGCTGGCCTACGAGAGTTACGAGGAAGCGAAGCTCTCCGCGATCGAACTCGACGGAGCGCAGGCGGAACTCGACATGATCGAACTGGAGGGAAAACGGCTGCGGAATACATACGACGTGGTGATCCAGCGGCTGAAGGACATCGACCTGGGAAGCCAGGGGGAGTTGGTCCGCACGTCGATATTGAAGCATCCCGAGCCGTCCCACGCGGCCGTCTCGCCGAAGCTGAAGATCACCGCCGTGGCGGCGTTGGCGCTGGGACTCCTCCTCGGATGCGGCGTCATCTACGTGCAAGACCTGCTCGACGACCGGTTCGCATCGGTGGAGGAAATCCAAGCCTGCCTGAGGGCCCCGGTCCTCACCGTGGTGGGTCGGTTGGATGCGCTTGCCGACACGAAGGGAATCGGGGCGGTCCATTCGCACGTCCTCCCGCAGGACCCTCAGACGGAGCCGTTCCGTACGCTCCGCACGGCGATCTCCCTTTCCGTCGAACACTCCGCGAGGCTGGTCATCTCCAGCGCGGAGCCGGGCGACGGCAAGAGCACGACGACCGTGAATCTTGGCACCGTCTTCGCCCAGTCCGGAAAAAAGACCCTCATCATCGACGCCGATATGCGGCGGCCGGGTCTCACCGAGCTTTTGAACTTCAAGGGGCCCCGGGGCCTCTCGACCATCCTCCGCGAGAATGAGCAGATCGCGGCGTCGGCCGAGGCGAACCTGGTAAGCGGCGTCTTGGAGAACCTCGACGTCCTTCCCGCCGGCCCGCGACCCGTCAATCCGGGCGAACTCCTGGTAAGCACCCGCTTTTCGGAACTATTAGCCTGGGCCGAGACCCGATACGATCAGATTCTCATTGACAGCTCACCCGGCATCGTCAGCGACACGGCCGTCATCGGGCGTCTCGTCGACGGACTCGTCCTCGTCGTCTGGCCGGAGCGGAACCGGCGGCGCATCCTGCACCGCACCATTGACGGCCTGCGCAACTTTGGCGTGGACCTCGTCGGCTTCGTCCTCAACCGCGTCGAGCACTCCAAGGACGGCTACGGTTACGGGTATGGCTACGGTTACGGATATGGCTACGGCTATGGAGGCGAACCGGACGAAGAGGACTTCGACGGCGCGTCCGCGTCGGCCGCTTTGCGGCCCGTGAATCGAGGAGCCGCGTAGCCGTGGATACCCTCGATCAGCGAAAACTCGAGCGGCGCCATACACGTTATCCGGGCCGGAAGACGGCCCAACCGATGGTTCTGCGCGCCGTTGATCTCGGGTTGCTGGCGGTTCTTGTTCTCACTCCAGTCGTTTTGGGCGGGCGGATCGCGGCCGGCCGGTTGGCCTTCGTCGCCGCGGCCGTTTGGACGGCCGTCGCGTGGTGCCTCTACCAGTACTCCGTTGCGGAGCCCCGGTGGCGGCGGAGCGGCGCCTACTGGCTCCTTCTGGCGACTCTCTGCACGGGACTACTTCAGGTCGTTCCGCTGCCCGAACCTCTGCTGCATTTACTGTCGCCCAATCTGGCACAACGGCTTCCCCTGTGGTTTTCCGAGCCTGGCGAGGCGATCTTTGGAACCTGGCGGACGATATCGCTCACGCCGGACGCCACTTGGACCGCGTTGAGCCTGATCGCCGCATTCGGCTTGGTGTTCGCCGTGGTGGTGCAGCGAATCGAGACCGGGGCCGATATCGAGCGGTTTCTCCGGGCGATGGGCTTCCTCGCCGCGGCGATGGCCCTCTTCGCGCTGGTGCAGTTTTTTGCGTCCAATGGAAAGTACTTCTGGTTCTACGAGCACCCCTTCGCCAGGACGGACCGCACGATCGTCGGGACATTCACGAATCGGAATCATTTCGCGCAATTCATCGCCCTGGGCCTGGGACCGCTGATTTGGTGCCTCCAAACGGCCCTGCGGCGACGAAATCATGCGCGGTCGCGCTCCGTCGCCGCGGGTTCCACGACCCGAGGAGAGCGAGGAGAGCGAGGAGAGATGGAAACGGTCTTCTGGGGGGTTGCGCTGGCGGTCGCGTTATTCGCCGGCCTGATGTCTCTTTCCCGAGGGGGCGCCTTGGCCGCCGGCGCGGCGGTGAGCGTCTCGCTGCTAATTAGCTTCCGCGGCGGATTGATCGGCAGACGGACGGCCCTGGGAATCGCCTCCGCGGCGGTCCTTCTGGCCGCGGCGCTCTCCGTATGGGGGTATCCCATGTTGGCCGCGAGGCTGGATGATTTCGCCTCCATCGACGACCTCAACAACGGCGGACGGCTCGAGTTGTGGCAGGGAGACTCCAAGGGAATCGCCGCTTCTTGGCTCGCCGGGCACGGATTGGGATCGCACCGGCACGTCTCGCCGACCTATTATGCGAACGAAGCGACCGCCGCCGGCATCGAATACACCCACGCGGAAAGCGGCTATGTGCAAGTTCCCTTCGAGGGGGGTCTCGCGGGAGGAGTCCTGCTCGCGGCCGCGATGGGATTCTGCGGCTACTGGTGTGCCGCCCCCCTGGCTCGCCGCTTGAAGGGCGAGGAAACGCTCGTCCTCGCCGCGATTGCTCCCGCCTTCGCCGCCTCTTTCGTCCACGCGGTCGGCGACTTCATCTGGTATGTACCGGGCTGCACGGTTCCCCTGGCGTTTTTCGCCGCCGCGGCCTGCCGATTCCATCAGATGACGCGACCCGAAGCGGACCATCCGGAACCCGCCCGAATTCCTTCCACCCCCGTCTGGGTCGCCGGCGCAGCCGCCGTCGCGGTTTTCGGAGGCGTCGTCCTCCTAACGCAGTACCGCCAGTGCCGTGCCGAAACCCGTTGGAACGAATACCTGGCCGTTTGCCGCCGCATCTCCAACGAGGACCTTTCCCGGGAAGAGATTGCAGCTCGAGCGAAACTCCTGTACGAGGTTACGAAGTGGGAACCGCGGCACGCCGCCGCCCACGCGAGCCTGGCGAAACTCCATTTGAAGTCCTTCAACGATCCGGCCGCCGCGGACGCGGTCCGCATGGACGAACGTCACATCCGCGAGACCGTCCTCGCTTCGAAATTCGCCGACCGCGAAACGATGCGAGAGTGGCTCGCCAGGGCGTTCGAAGACCGTGTGACCCATCTGGACGCCGCATGGTACCACCTTCGCGCCGCCTTGAACGCCTCACCCAGTCTCGGTGACATGTACGTCCTGGCCGGCAGTCTCGCCTTCCTCGAAACGCCTACGCCGCCTCCGACTTCCGCCTTTCTCGGCCAGGCCGTCCTGGTCCGCCCGGGCGATGGGGACGTCCTGTTCGCCGTCGGGCAGGAAGAGATGCTTTCCGGAGACCTGGAAGGAGCGATCGAATTCTACCGCCGCGCGGCCCAGACCGGAAAGGCCTATCAGAAACAAGTATTCGCGTGGCTGGCTTCGGTACTCCCGGCGGAGGCGGTGATCGAAATCGTGCGGCCCGACGTCGACGGATTGCAGACGCTCCGGCGGAGTTACGCCGCCGCGCAACGCCCGGACCAGTTTGCCGCCATCGACGAGCGGATCGTCGCCGCCGCCGAAGAAGCGGCGGTCCGGCTGAGTGGTTCCGACGCGGCAATCCATTGGATCGCCGCCGGCCGGGCCGCCGCGGCCCTCGGCCGGAAGGACGATGCGGCGCGGTGCTACCGGGCGGCCGTAGACGCCGACGCGACCGACCGCGTCGCCAGGGAGTCACTCGCCGCGGCCCTCGTCGACCGGGCCGATTACGAAGAAGCTCAGAAACACCTGCGCTGGTGTCTGCAGCGCAAACCGAACGATACCAGACTCAAGGCTCTCTTGGAGGCGGCCGTGGAAGGCTCCCTCCGCAAGCCCCTGGAGACGGCCCGCAAGGAAGAAGCGATTCAGTAGGACGCCGCGAAAGGACTTGCGGCGCAAATAAGAACAACTTTTCGCACGGAATGCACGCCCATCCTTTTCCACACGCATTCCCCAACCCATCACGCCTTATCGTGGGGAGAAACGAATCATGGAAGATCGTTATTACGTAGTCGCCGGAGCCGGCGGCTTTATCGGAGGGCACCTGGTCTGTTCACTTCGGGAGAGGGGCGCGTCGCGCATCCGCGCGGTGGACATCAAGCCGCTCGAGGAGTGGCAGCAGTGCTTCGGCGACGTCGAGAACGTCCGCCTCGATCTCCGCGAGAAAGATGCCTGCCGCCGCGTCTGCGAGGGAGCCGGGTTCGTCTACAATCTGGCCGCCGATATGGGCGGTATGGGATTCATCGAGAACAACAAGGCGCGGTGCATGTTGTCGGTCCTGATCAACACGCACCTGCTGATGGCGGCCCGGAAGGCCGGCGTGGACCGCTACTTCTACGCCTCCAGCGCCTGCGTCTACGCGGCGGATAAACAGTCGAGCGAAGACGTCACCGCCTTGAGAGAGGAAGACGCCTACCCCGCCATGCCGGAGGACGGATACGGCTGGGAGAAGCTCTTCAGCGAGCGGATGTGCCGCCATTTCCGCGAGGATTTCGGCGTCGAGACCCGCGTCGCGCGGTTCCACAACGTCTACGGACCGTTCGGAACGTGGGAAGGGGGCCGCGAGAAGGCCCCCGCCGCGGTCAGCCGGAAGGTCCTCGACGCGGTCGTCTCGGGAGATCACCGGATCGAAATCTGGGGAGACGGCAGGCAGACCCGGTCGTTCATGTACGTCGACGACTGCATCCGCGGAATCCACCTTCTCACCGAGAGCGACGTCACCGAGCCCCTCAACCTCGGCTCGAACGAACTCGTCACTATTAATGAACTCGTCGACATCGTCGCCGACGTCGCCGGCATAGGCCTGAGGCGTTCGTACAACCTCAACGCCCCCAAGGGGGTCAATGGGCGCAACAGCGACAACTCGCGGATTCGCGCCCTTTTCGGCTGGGAGCCGTCCATCCGCCTCCGCGAGGGGATGGAAAAGACCTACGCCTGGATACGCGAGGAGTACTTCGCCAAGTACGGCGGCCAAAAGGCGCCGGCCCAGGCTGTCCCGCTCGGGGCCCACGTCCGCGAGGGGCGCAGCGATACGAGGCGCGTCGCGTAGCGACCGTGTTTCCGGAGGAAAAAAAAGATGGATACCAAATCGCCCACGCTGCTCATCCTGTCTCAGGTCTATGTGCCGGATCCGGCCTCCGTCGGCCAGCACCTGCACGATACGGCGGTCGAAATGACGGAAAGGGGCGTCCGCGTCCGCGTGGTCACTTCGGCCCGCGGCTATGAATCCCCCGACCGGAAATACCCGGCGAAGGAGGTCCGCGACGGCGTATACGTCCGCCGGCTGCCCCTTTCTTCCTTCGGCAAGCGTTCGATCGCCACGCGTCTTTTGGGCCAATGCGTCTTTCTGGTACAGGCGGTCGTCCGCGGCTGCCTGACGCGGCGGTTGCGCGGAATTCTCGTGAGCACCTCGCCGCCGATGTGTTCCGTCGCCGCGCTGTGCATCGCCGCGATACGCCGCGTTCCGATCGTCTACTGGGTGATGGATATCAACCCGGACCAGGCAATTCAGATGGGCGTCTTTTCCAAGACCGCCTGGCCGGTCCGCGCGTTCCACCTGCTCAATCGGTTCATCCTCCGCGGCGCGACGCGCGTCGTAACACTGGACCGGTTCATGGCCGCGCGGCTCCTGGAGAAACGGGACATTGCCGACAAACTCGACGTCTTCCCCCCTTGGCCCCACGACGGGCACGTCGCGCCGATTCCCCACGCGAACAACCCGTTCCGGCGCCGGCACGGCCTCGAAGGGAAATTCGTCGTGATGTACTCCGGCAACCATTCCAAGGCCCACCCGATCTCGACCCTTTTGAAGGCGGCGAAACGATTGGAGTTCGACAACGATATCCGGTTCGTCTTCGTCGGCGGCGGCCACCAGAAGCGTGAAGTCGAGGAGCGGATCCAAGGGGGCGCGCCCAACCTGATCAGCCTTCCCTACGAGCCTCTGGAACAATTGAAATACTCCCTCTCCGCGGCCGACGTCCACGTCGTCACCGTCGGAGAAGCGGTCGTCGGAATCGTCCATCCGTGCAAGATATACGGCGCGATGGCCGCCGCCCGGCCCATCTTGTTGATCGGCCCGGACCCTTCCCACGCCTCCGAAATCCTGGACGAAACCGGCTGCGGCCGCCGCGTCCCTCACGGCGACGTCGACGGGGCCGTCGATGCCATCCGCGAACTCGCTCGGATGACTCCCTTCGAACGGGCACAGATGGGACACGCCGCGCGCGAATTCGTCGCGCTCACCGTGTCCAAGGAACGCCTGTGCGGGCGGCTGGGAGACATCCTTTGCCAGTGCATGGAAGGTTCGCATGAACGGGACGTTCTCCCGTTCGAACCGCCCACGGCTGAAGAACCGCGCGAGGAAGAGGTCCGCAAGGCCGCGTAAGGCCGGGTTCGGCCGAGATGCTCTCTCGAACGAGTCCGCTTGATCGGCTGCATTACTGAACGGATTGACATGTTGTTCGCTGCCGTAATCATCGCGTTCGCCGTCTCCTTTGCCGGAACGCTGCTCGTCCGCCGCGTCGCCCTGTGGGGCGGAGCGATCAGTTATCCGGACGGCCGGCGACACCGCCACGAACTACCCACGCCCCTGTGGGGCGGAGCGGCCGTTTTCGCCGGCGCGTGCGTCGGTCTGGGCCTGTTGTTTTTCCTTTCCTCTTTCGCCTATCCCTCCGTGTTGAACGCGTTCTTCGTCTGCGGCGCGCTCTTGTGCCTGCTAGGGACTTTTGATGATCGTTTTGAGCTTCGCGCACGGTGGAAACTGCTCGGTCAGATCATCGCCGTCGCCCCGGTCTTCTGGATATTCGGTCATGTCGAGGAACTCGATATCGGAACCATGCAAATCCACCTGGGTCCCGTCGGGGTTCCCTTCACCCTGTTGTGGATTCTCGCCGGAACCAACGCCTTCAATCTGTTGGATGGAATGGATGGATTCGCCACCGTCACCGCGACAGCCGTCGCGTTGGCAATCGCCTTTCTCGCCGTCTGGGGCGGGCAAGCGGAGGAACTCGCGCTGGCCCTCGTCCTTGCCGGTGCCCTCCTGGGGTTTCTTCCCCATAATCTGCCGAGAGCGAGAATCTACCTCGGAGACTGCGGAAGCTTGGTCATCGGTCTGGCCCTGGCCCTGGCCGCTCTGGCGGTGACCGGATGGAGCACCCGTTACATCCAGATGAATCTGCCGACCGCGTTTTGCCTCTTTTTCCTTCCGCTGGCCGATACGACCCTCGCGGTGGTCCGCCGCACCCTCCGCGGCCGCGGCTTCATGACGGCCGACCGGGAACACGTCCACCATCGCCTCTTGGACCGAGGTTTTTCCCCCTGGACAATCCTCGCTCTGGCCTTCGCCATTTCGGCGGCCGTCGGCAGCGCCGCCTGCATCAGCGCCATTTTGGGCCGTGAATTCTGGATATGGATTCTCGCCCCGGTCTGGATCGCCCTGCTGATCCGCTTGAAACTGGTCGCCCATGTCGAATGGGACATGATCTTGGCGCGCCTCCGCGACTGGCGAACCATCCCCAAGAGATACGAACGCGCCCCTTCGGCCCCCTGCGCGCTCGACCGAGAAACGATCCCCACCCCTGCTTCGAGAAACGCCGCATAATCCACCCTCCCACCGAACGCGGCGCCGCGGTCCCGGAACCCCGGCCGGATGAGTGGTCGACCGTCTCAAAAACCTTCCTTTTCACAACGCGAAATCAATCACTCCGCCTCCTTCCGGGACCGTTGCCTTCAGTGGCGTCTTCGCCGGGCTACCGTAGAGGGGCGGGAGGCCTTGCGGGGCGCGAGGGATGTCGGAAGGAATGACCAATTCGGTCCGGTCGGCCGCCGGGTCGCCACCGGGGACCATTTCGATGGTTACGCGATACTCGCCCACGGCCGTGCCCTCTTCGGCCCGGTTTGAGTACAACCGGTACTTGCCCTCGGCGTCGGTTCTTCCGCCGGCGGCCGAACCGCGGGTTTCGCCGACCGGAAGGAACCGGACCAACGCGCCGGACAGGGGGCGTCCGCCCAGCGTCACGGTCCCGCTTACCGGCACCAGTTCCGGCAGGCGCGGATCGCGCCCGCAGGACGCGAAAACCATCGCGAATACTATAAGACAGCCATAAAAGGCCCACCGCTCCAATCTCGCCTTCATTCGCTTGCTCCAATGCGGCTCACCACGGCGGCGTACGCGGTTCTCCGCCGGCCATCGTGGCGATGGCCTCGAGAACGACATAGTCGGTGGTTTCCGAAACGAAGTGGACCGCGCCGTCCGCCGACGCGACGTTCGCGCCGCCGGGGTGCATGCTCCCGGCGGAACCCCAGGTGCCCAAGACACCCGGAGTGCCCGGCAGGTCGGGGTAATAGGGATCCTGCCAGGTGTTGATCCCCCGGAGGCCCAGGTCGATCCCTTGCGCCACCCAGGGCCGGTATCCCCAGGGAGGGCCGGTTCCGTTGTGCGCCGCGAAAAGGGTCTCGACGACGGCCGCCGTATTGGACAGTCCGTCGCTGACGTCTCGGGCGCTGGTGGTGCTGTTCTCGCCGAACATCCGCCGCGCACTCATTTCCTGCCGTTCCCACGCCTTGCAGCAACGGCCGTAAGGGTAGATGGAGCCGTCGCCGCTGAAATCGTAGTTGGTCCTGGCCCCCTTAATGCCGCTGCCCGCCTTGATTCCATAGGCCTGTTCTCCCGTTCCGCTGGAGGGAAGGTAGGGATCGCCCGTCTCCGAGGGGCAAAGGAACAACGACAACGCGTTCGAGACGACGGTGGCGTTGCCGCTGGCGACGGCATCGCCGGCGAGGGGGATGCCGGCGCCTCCCCAAGTGCAGTGGCAGGCACATTGCCGCATGTCGTACCCGCTGAACAGCGGCTCCTGTCCCAGAAACGGCAGCAAGATTACCCAGCCGTTCGTGTTGAGCCCTCTGACCGCGCCGGAATTCGCTCCGCACGGCCCGCCGACCCTGCACCAACTGTAATCGACGCCGGCCGGCGGAAACCGCCCATGCGCGGCGTGGTAGTTGTGCAACGCGACCCCTTGCTGCTTCATGTTGTTGGTACACTGCATCCGCCGTGCCGCCTCCCTGGCGGCCTGGACGGCCGGTAATAACAACGCGATGAGAATGCCGATGATGGCGATCACGACCAGAAGCTCCACCAACGTAAACCCTTGTCGTCGCATGGATTGGACCCTTTCCCGCTCGGGGTTCGGTTTCATTCCGGGCTTATCGCCGCGAAAGGCGATTCCCAGCCTCCGAAAAACATAGAACCTCAACCCATACTATACCAGCGAACCGCCCGATACGCAAGCGCCGGGGGACACCCCCATTTCGTGTTAAATCGGGAAATATCCGCGACGAGATCGCGCTTTCGATCAACCGGTTCGCGGATTTTGTGGCCGACGGCCGTTCACGTCGACCGTATCCGGCATTCCGGCAGCGCCTCTTCGAGTTTGCGGACGCCCTCGGGCGAGATCTCCGTTTGGGAAACTACCAGTGTCTTGAGCCTTTTCAGCGTGGAGAGGAACTCGACGCTCGCGTCGGAGACCGGGGTTTCACTCAGATCCAGCGATTGGAGATTCGCGAACCTCGCGAGATTCCTTGCCCGGGCGTCGTCGAAACGGGTCTGCGCGAGATTGAGAGAGACGAGCTTTTCGGGTTCCGGCAACGCGTTCAAGGCGGCGCCCTCCGTCTTCACGTCGCGCAGGGTCAGCCTCCGCAAGTCCGCGAAGCGCGAAAGGACGGCGAGTCCCTCGTCGGTCACGTTGGGACACTGGTACACGGTCAGGTCGACCAGCGGCAGTCCTCCCAGCCGGGTGACGCCGGCGTCGGTGACGTCGCAGTTGTCGAGAGAGAGGGTGGTAAGGTTTTTCAGCGAGCCGACCGTCTCCAGAACGGCGTCGTCGATCTCCGGGCCACCCAACTTCAGGGCACGGAGCGTTTCCTTCGCGGCAAGCTTTCCAATTCCGTCGCGCGTGATACCGCGGCAGTTTCGCACATCGAGTTCGCTGAGTTCCGGCAGAGCGAGGAGCGTTTCCAGCCCGGCGTCCGTGAGGTTGACGCCGCTGACGCGAACGGCTCTCAGTCCGTCGAGGCCCGCGAGCGTCTCCGCGCCGGAGTCGGTAATCATCGGCGAGAGTCTCAAGTCGACGACCTTGAGCGACTTGAGCTTGGCGAGCTGCGCCAGGCCGTCGTCGTCGATCATCGTGTTTCGCAAAGCGAGTTCTTCAAGTCGGTCGAATTCGGCGATCCGCGGCGCGATGGCGTTGGTAACGCCGGGCCCCTCCAGGGTCAACGACTTCAATCCCCCGAAGACGAGCAGCTCCGACAACTGGTAGTCGTCCACCCACGACCGGTTCGCGGCCGTATCGAGGCCGATGACGCCGCCGTCATCGTCCTCTTCGAGAACGACGCCCAATTGGGACGCCATCTCTTTCGCGGCGGCGACCCGATCGGCGGAGTACCGCGGCGCGCCGGGGGCGCCCGCCGGAACCGCTTCCTCCGTTTTCGCGCCTTCCGGCGATTCCGGCCCCCCTTCCGCGGAGGGCCGTGCCGACAGGGAAGGGCCGGGAGGATCCGGCCGGCCGCAGCCGCTTAGGGCGAATGCGGTAATTATTAGCAGGGAAATGGGGATTCCACGCGGAATTCGTCGGGAGAACATCGGACAAGCACTCCTTTCTTCGGTTGGTGTTCCATGTATGGGGGCGAACGGAAGCGGCGCCAAGGGTGCGAGGCGGGCGCCGGCCGGCCGGACCGGTTGCGTCACGCGGGATCGTCAGACGATCGGCAACTCGTATCCTTTCCGCCGCGGATAGGGATAGTCCCGCCACGCGTTCGCCCCGTCGTTCTCGACGAATTCCCACTTCCGCGGATCCCATCGGAGCGAATCGCCGCCGATTTCGTCCGCGTGCAGATAGGCGATGTTTCCCAGGTGGCAAACGGTGACGGTCCGCGCGCCGACTTCCACGGGACAGCACGGCTGCTTCCGCGCACGAATGGCGTTGACCCAATCCTGGCGGTGGCCGCCGTGGCTTCCGCCGGGGGATTTATAGAGGTGTATCTCGTCCTCCTTGATCGGTTGTTCGATGATGTCGGCCGGCGTGCTCTCCAGGACGCCCCGATTGACGACGAGTTGACCCTCGCTCCCGGTAAAGGTAACGCCGTTTCCCCCCCCATGGATCATCTCCACGCCGTCTTCATAGACGAACTTGACGCCGCGGCCGAGCTTCGGGTTTTCCGGTAGGACGATCTCGACCGGTCCGGATTCATCCATGCCCAGGCCCCACTGGCCGATATCGAAGTGATGGGCGCCCCAGTCGGTCATTCCACCGCCGCCGTACTCGCTGAAGTTCCGCCACGACGGGAAGTGATTGTGAATGCCGCGCGGACTCAAGACCGAACTGTACGGCCGCATGGGCGCCGGCCCCAGCCACCGTTCCCAGTCCAAACCCGGCTCCATTTCCTCTTCCGGCAAATTACACGGCGTGGGAGGGCCGCCGACGTTGACCTCGACTTTCGACACCTTCCCGATCCGGCCGTTTCGGACCAGCTCGCAGGCGTATCGGAAGTTCTCGCTGGAGCGCTGTTGGCTGCCGGTTTGAAAAACGACCCCCGACTTCTTCACCGCGTCCATGACCGCCTTCGCTTCGACGATGTTGTTCGTCAGGGGCTTTTCGCAGTACATGTCCTTGCCGGCCTTGCAGGTATCGAGGATGATGATCGCGTGCCAATGATCCGGCGTCGCGCAGGCAACCGCGTCGACGTCGGCCCGCTCGAGCATTTCTCGATAATCGACGTAGGCCGCGCAGTCGCCGTTCCCATAGGTATCGTCCACCCGCTTCTTGCCGGCGTCGCGGCGCGTGGTGTCGACGTCGCAGACGGCGACGACGCGGACTTCCGGCATCCGGACGAAATGCGGCAGATGCGAACCATGCATCATCTTTCCGTTTCCCACGACGGCCATGTTGATTTTCTCGTTCGCCCCCGGGGCGTTCTCGTCACCGAGAACGTGTCGCGGAATGAACATCGGAACGGCCAGGGCGACCCCGCAACCGCGAATGAAACGACGACGGGAAAACGAATGGCGACGCTTACTCATACTAAATACTCCTGAAAACTCATCGAAAAACCCCGGCGAATCACCCTTCGAAAGGAATGCCGGGCCGAAACCGGAGGGGGGGCACGTACGGTTGGTATTTCACGTTATCCATAATACGTGCTATTTCCGGACGGTTCAAGAGGCCGACCGCTCCATGAATTCAGCGCATCCGCCGGAGGGGGAACCGACGCTCGAACGGCGGGCCCCGGTTCGCCCCGCACCGATCCAGGCCGCGAAGCACCAAAAAAACGAACGACGCGCTCATCCAACGCGCCGTTCGTTCAGGAGAAATCAGACCGGTTCAGTCAGCCACTCGATGACGCGCCGATGGGCGGCGAATCCGTCAAGAAGCCATGCTTCTCGGTCTTCAAGCCACGTTCACTCTTGTTTTGGGACTCCGTCCGGATCGTGATCTCGCCGCGCGAGCGGCCGACGATAGATATCGGGTTACGACGCGGCTTCGTCGGAGCCATCGTTTTGGGCTGGTTCGAAGGGCGGTTCCGGGGAAGACGCGGGGGCCGCAACGGGGCTTGTTTCGGCGGCGTCGGAATCAGGGGGCATTACGGAACGTAACCAGTCGTAAATGGGAACGGCGATGGATCGCAACTGGATTTCCGCCTCGTATTCGTTCTGAGCGGAAGCCTGGAGCAACACCTTGACGATGGGAGACCGTTTTTCCTGGCCCCGTTCGTTCCACCGGGCGCGGCGCATTCCGCCGTCATCCACGACGATCGCGTTTCGAAGCTGATACCAATACAGGAGTTGGGCCTTCTCCGTTCCCCTCTCCAAGGTCATGAAACGGGCCTTGATCGTCGTTGCATCGTCGATTGGAAGATCGATCACGTCGTCGCTGAGAATCTCGAAGCCGGCCCCCTTGTAGCAGTGTCGCGGATTGTGGGGCGTAAAGGGACTCGTCTCCTCGACGAACATCGGCATGTGCAGATTGATCGTATTGCCCAACGAGTTGGTGTAGTTTCGATTGACGACCGTTGCCGCCTTCACCGCCTCGAACACGACATCGTCCAATTCCGAATCTTCGCCGGTCCAGCGGGCTAGTGTTTTCGGGAGTTCCTCCAGCGGCCTGGAGGGCATCGCCACCTCCGAAGGGGTGCATATCTTCTCCAGGTAGCGCAATCCAAAAAAGGCAACGAGGAGGAAGGCGGCGGTTCCGATCAGAACGACTGCCTTAAACGTGGAACTATGCATCTGGTTATTCTCCTAGGGGGCTGTTTTGGGCGGAGTGATCCTGACCCGGGAACCGTGACCGGGGCGCCGAGGCCAAGGGCAAGGGCACGGGCAAGGGGGCGTTTTCCATTTCGATGAACCGCTCGATCTGCGATTCGAACCGGACCAGTATGTCGGTGAATCGCGTCAACTGATCGCCGACGGGACGTTCGTGCGAACTCGTTCCGGAGATCAGCACGCTTCCGACGACCCGTTCGAACGCTCGGAGGGGAACGTCCACCCGCCAGGCGTCCTCGGATTCTCCCCTTCTACGCGGGTGTTCCCAAACCGCGTGGAACGATTCTCCGATGACCGGGAGATGCACGTTCAAGCGCACGTCGAAAAGCTCCAAGTCCCGCGTCGACTCCAAGAACGAGTGCCAGAGGACGTCCCATTGCTTGGAACCCTGAAGTCGGATGGCCGATTCGTGCGGCGCATTTCTCGGCCGCATCGTGGGGACGAACGAGGAACTCATGCGCTTCAGCCGCGTTCCCAGGAGCATCAGCTCCACGCGGCCAAACGCGCCGGTGACCACGAAAATCAACAAAACCGCCGCGCAGGTACCGACCGCGATCATGTCATTTTCGGAAAAGACGCTTACCAGGGTGGCGAAGGAGGTGATCGCGCACGAGACGGCCACCCATGCCAGAACCCGGCGGTTGGTTCCCAGGAAACCGAGGAGCCGGTGATGGAGGTGGCCCCGGTCGGTCGCGTAAATGCTCCGCCCGGTCAACTTGCGCCGTACGATCGCCGCGACCACGTCCAAAATCGGCAGCATCCAGACCGCCAGGGGCGCGGTCAGGAGGACCGTTCCGGGGCCCTTGAGCGATCCGCGGATCGCGAGGGCTCCGACGACCAAGCCGATCAACATACTGCCGGTATCCCCCAGAAAGATGGAAGCCGGCGGAAAATTGAACCGGAGAAAGCCGATCAGACTTCCGGCAAAGACCATCGCCACGACGGCGATCGCCGTATTATCGCAATAGATCGCGGCCAGGATGGCGATCGTGCAGCTCAGAATGATTCCGAGCATCGTCGCCAGGCCGTCGATGCCATCAAGCAGGTTCAGGGAGTTGATGGCTCCCAACAGCCAAAACAACGTGAGGGGGATGGCCAGAAAACCCAAATTGAATTCGTAGCCGAAAAACTGGATATTCTCGATGACCAACCCGCCGAAAATGAGCGTCGAACAGGCCACGATCTGACCGACCAGCTTGTCTCGACCTCGTAGTCCGAAGCGGTCGTCGAACAAGCCCACCAGGACGATGATCGCGCTGCCGATGAGTAGCGCGGGCAAATCGGGATAGCCGGCGCGAAGCGGTTCCTGCAACCGGTTCGGAAGCAACCAGATCGCCGAGAGAACGATGACCGACGTAAGGAACACGGCCACGCCGCCTCCGACCGGGGTCGCCGTTCCGTGCAGCTTGCGGTGACCATCCGGTTTGTCGGTCAGCCCCACGAACGGCGCGAACTGTTTCATCAGGGCGGTTAGTCCCAGACTCAGCAGACAGGCGCCAAAGAAAATGGTGGGCTCGGAAGACATAAACGCGGTGAAGTTTCTCGAAGGTGGCGGTTAAGGCATCGGATAGACGGCTCGCGGACTCCGCGGAAAGAGGCCTCGCGTGCGCCGTCGCCGTTTCGCGGGCGAGGGATCGCCCGCGAAACGAACGGCCGTATTCCTGCTAAACCGACATGCGTCGCCGGTAATAGGGATCGTAGCTGTAGGGGTCTTCGTTCGCTCCGGCGACGACGACTCCGACGTCCTTGCTTCCGAACGATTCGAGCATTTCGCAGGCGGCGACGACCTTCGGGCCCTGGCTGACGTCGCGGAGGATCGACAGGATCACCGTATCGACGTTCTGGCTGAGGAACCGGGTATCGGCCACCGGAAGGACGGGGCTGCCGTCAACGACGACGAAGTCGAACTTTTCGCGGAGCGTGTCGAAGATGCGACGGTCGCCCCCCTTGGAGAGCGCGACGAGCGCGTCTTGATCCAGCCGTCCCGCCGGAATCACGTAAAGGTTGGTAATCGCCGTTTCCTGGGCCGAGTCCTCCAGCGATGCTTCCTCGCGGAGGACATTGCTGATTCCGGGTTCCAGGGGAAGCCCGAAAATCCGCTCGATCACGGGGCGGCGGAGATCGAAATCGACCAAAGCCGTCTTGCGTCCACTCCGGGCCAGGCTCATGGCGAGCTGGGTCGCCAGGGTAGTCTTCCCTTCGCCGCTGACGGCGCTGGAGACAAGGATGACGCGGCGCCCGTCGAGCGTCGCCTTTCGGAGCAGCCGGGCGGCGATGCCGTCGACCGATTCGGTAAGCCGACCGTGCCAGTGTTTCCGTTCCTTCGAGGGGGTGGCAAGCTTCCGAATGGCCCGATCCGGGATCATCGGAACCGAACCGAAGACGGTCAATCCCAACCGCTTGGCGACTTCGGCGGAGGAGTTGATCCGCTGCGTTCGGATGTCCCAAAGGGCGACGCCGCAGATCGGAAGGGCCAACCCGAGCATCGAGACCAAACGCTTGACCATGTTCTCTCTCCTCAAC
>CAZFQG010000015.1:0-16984 GCA_964520785.1 uncultured Planctomycetaceae bacterium
CGGCCGGCCGGCGGAATAGATTTAGTTGCGAGGTTCGTATGGGAATCCAGGCTAGTGAGGTCGAATCCCGAAAGGTAGGCCTTGGTCAGGTCCCGTTCGCCCGCGTACACCCCTGGTTCCAGAGTGATTCCCGCGCCGTCGGGCGCGAGCGTCGACGACGCTTGTTTCCCCTTCGACGGGTCGCTTGGGTCGATGTATTCCCATTGGAAAATGTCCGCGCGGGTAGACGGGCCCGGGAACAGTCCAATAGTGACGAAAAGCAGTGGCACCAAGACGAAATGCCGTACAAGTTCCGTTCGCATTTTCCGTCTCCGATAGAGGAATGAGATGCCCCCTGAGCAGTTCCCCAAGGGGAGTGAAGACTCCGAACCATAAGTATATCCCTGTTGCGAAGGCACTGTCAAGGATATGAGGCGGCTGCCACCAATCACTGGATATGTAATTAAAAAACGATCGCAAAACAACTAGACAAGGCCGTCTGGGATTGAGATGGGAACGCAGATAGTTTCTAAATCACCGCCACCTCCGTTCTTCTGTCTTCCCTTGCAGGGTTTGATGTTGGATTCTCCCGCTACCACAATCGGGACGAAGTCGGTAATCATGGTCCGGCAATGGAATTAACTTCCGATTGGAAGCCGGATGTCCCCGTCCCTAAATTCGGAATTCTTGTGGGACGGTCGCCCGACCGTTCCATCTCATCCGAGAAGTCCGGCGAGCCGACGTACCTCGGCATCGACAAGTCCCGGCGACTTTCTGATTCTGACCGATAACGACTTGCCGTCGGTGCTGGCGGCGGTATGTCTTCGCGGCGGCGGATTAACCTGTCTAGGTTGGATGATATAGCCCGTAGGTGGCATTTGCCGCCGGCAACACCCGCAAGATACGCATCCAGTCTTGTTTTGATAGATTTCCCCGGTTATCCTTGAGTTTGCTGAGAAATCCAATTTCCTACCCCTATCCTTATCCCATGGATGGCCGTGATGCATTTGATCGGGAGTTTGCCCCCCGCGGTCACGGAACCCGCCAGGAATTATGAGATATGTTCGCCGACGGCCCGTCGGCATTTCCTTCAATCTAAACAGACCACCTACACAGACCATGGAGTCTTTCGCGATGAGCAATCTTTCACGACGTCGATTTCTTGCCACGACCGGTGCAGTTGCCGCCGGTGCCGTTTTTGCCGGTCCGGCGTTCGTTCGCGCTAAAAACCTGAACGACCGCATGAATGTTGCGGCGATTGCCGTGGGTGGCCGCGGCGGGGCGAATGTCAGTGCCGTCGCCGCGGAGCCCAATGTCGACATTACGGCGATTTGCGACGTTGCGCCCGCCGCTCTGGGCGCCGCCGCCGAACGCTTTCCCAAAGCGCGCAAGACGACCGATTATCGCACGCTTTTCGATAAGCCCGGCGAATTCGATGCCGTGACGGTCAGTACGCCGGAACATAATCACGCCTTGGCCACCATGCTTGCCTTGAAGCACAAGAAGCACGTCTATTGCGAAAAGCCGCTTACGCACGACATTTGGGAAGCGCGCCGGATTCGCACGGAGGCGGAAGCGGCGGGCGTGGCTACCCAGATGGGGATTCAGATTCACGCCTGGGCCAACTACCGCCGCGTCGTGGAGCTGATTCGCAGCGGCGCGATCGGCACGGTGACCGAAGCGCATGTCTGGACCTCGCGCGCCTGGGGATACCAGAGCGAAGCCGATGCGAAGGAAAACCAGGATCTGGTCTACGTGACCGAGAAACCGACCAAAGCGGACCCCATTCCCGAGGGCTTCGATTGGGATAGCTGGCTGGGCCCGGCGGCCGACCGGCCTTATAGCTCGGTTTATTTCCCGGGACCTCGCTGGTATCGCTGGTGGGACTTCGGCAACGGAACCATGAGCGACTTGGGCAGCCACATGAACGATCTGTCCTACTGGGCCTTGGATTTGAAGTATCCCAAAACCATCGAAGCTTCTTCGCCGATGCCGGTCCACCCGGACATCGCGCCCGCCTCGATGCAGGCAAAATACACCTTCGATGCCCGGGGCGACCAGCCGCCGGTTACCTTGACCTGGTATCAAGGCACGTGCAAGCCGCCGCAAGTGCTGGACAAAACCGTGCCCGCCTGGGGAAGCGGCACGTTGTTTGTCGGCAGCGAAGGCATGTTACTGTCCGACTACGGCAAACATATCCTGCTCCCCGAGGAGAAATTCGCCGATTTCAAGGGCCCCGATCCGTTCATTCCCCGGATCAAGGATCAGAATCACCAGGCCGAATGGGTGCAGGCCTGCGCCAGCGGCAACCGCACCAGCGCCAACTTCAACTACTCGGGCTTATTGACCGAAATGAACCACCTGGGCAACGTTGCCTTCCGCGTGGGCAAAAAGCTCGAATGGGATCCGGTCAATCTATGCGCCACCAACGCCCCCGAAGCCGACAAGTACATCAAACCGCCCCGCCGCAAGGGATGGGAATTGGTTTAGGATGAAAAAAGGGGCAGCAAAGGCACTTGGTAAGGAATTCCATCGAGCCGATGCGATCTCAGGTAGGTCCTGGCGGCTCGCCGGGACCTGAAGCGGAGCGGATGCAGATATACCCCCGCCCGTCGGTTTGAAGCGGCCCGATGTGGATGAGTCAGCGCTGGTTCAGGTCCCATCCGGCAGATGGGACCTACACAGCGCCGTAGAATGTTCATTGCTCTTTGGGTGTTCCTCCCGACGCGGTAGAATGTGGGAACAACAACTGTTGTCTCCCGGCGAGTGGGCGAGAGCGAGTGGGAGAGCACGTGAGCGAGTGGACCCCCCGAGGGCGAGAGATTTTTTTCGCGGAATCGGGCCGTGCCTCTTGACAATAAAAAAAGGCACGTGTATAATCCGGATAATTCACCGCAACCGGTGAAAAACACGGGAATGCCAAGCTCCGGCTTGACGCCGCCTTTGCGTACCCACCACCATGGGTAAATATAAACCACCCGACAAGACCGGAACCCCGGGGCTTGACCGCTCGCCGGAAGACCTCGCTACGTTTCTGTTAAGCTCGAACACATGGAGGAACCTCGTGATGAAACGATTTCTGATGCTTGCCTTGTTTGTGTCGCTTGCCGCGAGCGCCCCCTTTGCCAGCCCCGTCCGGGCGGAAGTCGCCTACGAGGTGGTGGACTTGACCGAGATCTGGTCGACGACGCATCCGTTGGCGGATTCGGTTGAGACGTGGGAGGGAACCGCGCTAAACAACACCGGGGATATCGGCGGAACGGCGCGGACGGTTGACGGTGGCTCGTTCGCATTTGTGTGGAACGAAGCGACCGGGTTTCGTGATCTGTCGGGGATTGCCTCCGCAACCGAAGTGACCGCTATGAACGAACTCGGGCAGGTTGTCGTGCGCAACTACGGTCCTTCGGACTTGGGGAGCGCACTGCTCTGGAGTCCAACGGGCGAATTGGTCCCGATTATCGACAACAGCGGCACGCATCCCGATCCAGGCTACATAACCGCGTACGGCATGAATGACCTCGGGCAAGTGGTCGGCAGGGTGTTGTATGAAGCCGAAACGGCCGGGTTTTTCTGGGACGGGAGTGAGTTCTCGGTCCTGCACGGACTCGAAGGCTGGGTTGCGCCTCGCCATGCCGTGGCATACGACGTGAACAATCACGGTGAAGTCGTCGGTTGGGTCAAGCCGCAGGAAGGTCAACCCGCGTGCGCCTACTCTTGGAGCAGGTCGGATTCCGGGGAGTGGGTTTCGCAGGAGTTGGTCGGAGACGTGTCGGCCGGCATCGCGAGGCGCGTAAACGACTCAGGCGACATTGTCGGTACCTGTCCGTCCACGAACCCGGACTCGATCAACCCCAGTTTGTGCCGCTGGACGGACGAAGGCTTTGAGGAACTTGGTGGATTCAACGCGGGGACAATTCCTCGGTCGATCAACGAATCGGGCACGATCGTCGGACTAACCAACAGCGCCACGATCATTTGGAGCGATGACGGTGAACTGGAATGGCTGACCGACCTCACGGGGTATGCATACAGATGGACCGAGACGGACCGGATGCAAGTCCTCAACGATCTGATAGAACCGATGCCGGTCTGGAAGCATCTTTACGAAGCAACGGCGGTCAACGATTTTGATTTCATGTTGGTACGCGCGCAATCGCTCTCGCCGGACGTGCCGGGTAGCCGACAGTTCCTCTTGTACCCGGTTCCGGAGCCCGGTGTGGCCTGGGGCCTTGTGGTTCTGTTCTTCACGACAATTGTCATTCGCACTCGGAGAAAACAATGATTCGCCCCGTTTTTATGTCAAGAGATATTCCAGGAAGCCGTCGCAAGCCCAACCGTCACGCGCGTAGGCGACTGTCGATCGAGTCGCTTGAAGAACGACGCATGCTCAGCAATCTCCCGATTTGGGTAGACAGCGGAGATGATTCCGGTGCTGGCACATTGCGTCAAGCAATCGATACCGCCAATACTCGAGCGGGTCAGGATCTGATTATTATAGAAAGCTCCGTTCCTGCGATCGGACTCCACAGCAATCTCCCACCCATCACCGAAGGGGTTACCATCAAGTACGACGATCCCGTCTCGCGCGTTTTGTTGACGCGATACGTCGAGCCCAACGGGATTGTCACCGGCGGCCTCGGCGTTACTGTCGATGCCGGCGTATCCAACGCGTATGTCCGGTTCGAGGGCCTCGATATTGGCGGTTTCACCTGGCTGGACGTCGGCACGGGTATCTCCGGGTATAACAAGTCGGGGACGGTTGAGATATACAACTGCTCCATCCGCCAAAACAGCGATGACGGAATCCATCTGTGGGACTGCGAAGGTGTCGAAATCAGGAATTCACTTATTCAGTACAACGGAAATGACGGAATTCGGTTGGAGAATATCGCTTGGCCAAACCCATACAACGCAAACGATCCAGATACTCCTCTGTATGGTGAAGTCGACGCGAATACGGTCCGCTACAACGGTGGCGACGGCATCGTATTCTCCGACTGCGATAACGCCTACGCTTCTCGCAACACGGTGACGCACAACACGGGAAACGGGATCGTGCTTCAAGCGGCTTGGTGCGACAAAGCGATCAACGACGCGAAACTCTACGGTAACTTCGCGACCTTGAACGATGAGGCAGGCATCTACGTCAACGCGGAGACGGGGGGCACGATCGACGGCGTCGAGATTAGACCGCTGGATGCTCCCGCGACGGGTGCCTACTACCGATCTTTGATCGAAGGGAACTCCGGAGCCGGCATCTATTTACGAGCGGATGGGCTGTGCGAATACGAGAGCAATACGTACTACTCTGCCATGTCTAATGTCTTCATCGGAGGGGCGATTTACGATGGTCAGGCGAGTTCGCTGGTGGCAGCCAATGAAATACACGAAAACGACGGCCACGGAATCCGCATCCAGAGCAGTGCCGAGGCGGGTATTTCCGACGTTGATATCCGAGCAAACTTGATCGAAGAGAATGGCAATGACGGAGTCAATATCCTGAGCACGACTGATGGAGTCGTTTCCAATATCAATATCAGCCCGTTCGTGTTGGGCGGCGATTCGTACCTCAACCGCATGAAGAGTAATGGCGGCGACGGTATCGAGATCGAAGCGGGTATCGACAGCCAGTTCTTGGACGTGACGATCCGAAGGAACACCATCATCTCGAATAGTGGATACGGAGTGCGGATCAACGGGGCGGATTCAACGCAAATCGAGGAGAATTACATCGGAATCAGGCCGGACGATTCGCTTTACGGGAACGTCATGGGCGGTATTCTTCTTGCTGGTAACACCAATGACGGCGGCGCGGAGGCCAACACCGTCACCGGCAATTGGATCGGGGATAGCGGATCCGACACCGAAGACTCTCCGGGTATTTTAATCGACGACGCCGACTGCCACCGGAATCTGTTTACGGAGAACAGGTTCCGCGCCAACCGAGGGGAGGCGGTCGTCCTCGCATCCGGCTCGCAAGGCGGACTCGGAGACATCACCCCCGTTATCGGCGGCATCGCCCAAACGCGGACGGGCTGGAACGTTCCGGTGACGCTCGATGCCGGGTCGACCTTCATCGGCTGCGAGTTCACCGCCGAATTCTACGCCTACAACGCGACAACGAAGCATTACTACGTGCTCACCGAGCCCGACGACGAAGAACCCGGGCAGGAGAAACCCATCGAGGCGACCGCAACCGCCGGACCGGACGGCTCCGTCACTATCCGGGGTGAGATTACACTTGATGACCTTGATGATCTTCCGACCGGCTACGACCTATGCGCACTGGTGTATTGCTCCGACGAGGGGGAACCAAGCCTCGTGGACAACACAACCGTCTTCTCCGCCGCCAGGGCCCTGCCGACGGTGCGGGTAACCGGCGAGTACGTCTTCTACAACAATTCCGTCTGGGACGGCACGTCCGACAACGACGCCGTCGATACCACTCGAAAGAGCTTGTATCCCGGAGAACAGGCGACCGGCGAAAACGTCACCTGCTACGACGAGGGTCTCAACGGCGCGATGATCGACGTCGTCGGATTCACCGGCAATACGGGCGACGTTACCGCCTCCGATTTCGATTTCTACGTGAGGAATACTTCGTCCGGCGATTTCGAGGCGATTGCCGATCCAACGGTTTCGATGTACTCGTACACCGTCGATACCGACGGCGACGGAATCGGCGACACTGCCGCGCACCGCATCAAGTTCATCTTCCCCGACGGCACCGCGTCCGGAACCTGGCTCAAGATCGACGTCCTTGCCTCCGGCGACGTCGGCCTTGACGCCGACCATACATTCTACTTCGGGAATCTCCACGGCGACGTCGGCGGGGGAACCGGATCGCAGCCCGATCTCCAGGTTGGATCGGCCGACTTGGACCTGGTTCGCGCGTTTTGGGGGCAGACCGTCAGCGGCGTGAATTCCTGGCAATCCGGCGACGCCAACTCCGATACCGTGATCGGCAGCGCCGACCTCGACGTCGTCCGTGCCAATTGGGGAGCCTCACTGGCCGGCTTCACCGCCCCCGCGCGCGGCATGGCTGCGCAGTCGTCTTCCGCCTCCTCCACGCCAACCTGGACCGCCGAGGCGGACAAAGTCTACGAACGCTACGGACTCCTCGACGACGATCCGACGAACGACGTGGCGGTTGACGAGAAGTTCTGGGACGACCTGTACGACGCGCTGGGGTTGACGTTCGCGTAGGGAGTCGGGGGTCGGGTGGCACTGGCTGCTTGTCAGCCGGTGGCACGATGTGAGAGCCTCAGGCGATGGGCGTGGTAAACCACACTGCTATTCCCCACGCCCTTCGTACATCAGGGACGTGCCACCTCACCAAGCACACTTTCACGCGAGCAAAAGAGCGAAAGGCGATTCCGGCCATTGCTCTTTGGGTGTTTCTCGCGGCGCGGTAGAATGTGGGAATAAGAATTGTCGGTTCCCGACGAGAACGGAGAGCGAGTGGGAGAGCGAGTGGACCACCCGAGGGCGAAGAGACTCTTTCGCGGAATCCGGCTGTGCCCCTTGACAAGAAAAAAAGGCCACGTGTATAATCCGGACAATTCACCGCAACCGGTGAGAAATACGGAATCGCCAAGCTCCGGCTTTGCGCCGCCTTTGCGGGCCCACCAATGTGGGTAAAGGCAAACCGCTCGACAAGACCGCAACCCCAGGGCTCGTCCGCTCGCCGGGCGACCTCGCTACGTTTCTGTTTTGCTCGAACACATGGAGGAATTTGTGATGAAACGGTTTCTGGTTCTTGCGCTGTTTGTTTTCTTGGCTGGAAGCGCACACGCGGAGGTTCTGTACGACGTGATCGATCTGGCGGAAGTCTTCGAGCAGGTTGTGCCGGGGGCCGAATTGATTGACACGTGGGGAGTTCGCGCCATTGCCGATGACGGTACGGTGCTTGCCACGGGTCATTCGTCGGATTGGAAGGCAAAAGCTCTGTTTCTTTGGTCCGAGAGCAACGGCGTTACCGATCTGTCGTCGGAGTTGAGCGGGACGAGCAATGTCACTATGAACAACTCTGGGATTGTCGTCGGCAATATTCACGTTGACGGCAAGTCGCTGCCCTACACGTGGACATCCGACGGCGGCCTTCAACTTCTTCCCGAACCGGCGGGGAGCGATTACACGGTTGCCGCCGCGGTGAATGGCGCAGGAACGGCTGTGGGTAAATTCGTATTCCCCGGTTCGGAGCCGCAAGAATCTCATCCTCGCGCCGCGATGTGGCGGGACGGGTCGTACGTCGATCTCGGCGTCTTCGATGGGGCGAGTCGCTCCTCGTGTAACGCGATCAACGACAGGGGCCAGGTCGTCGGCAGTAGTGGTGACGGCCAGTCTTGGGCGTTTGCGTTCATTTGGGACGAAGAAAGCGGAATGCGGCATCTTTGCGAAGAAGGGATATACGCCTCGAGCGCATCAGACATCAACGATGGGGGACAGATTGTCGGCTTTTCGCGTACCTACGAGGGGGAGTTTGCCCACGCCACACTCTGGGAAAACGGAACTCTGGTCGATATACACACACTCTCGCGCGGCCAGTCCTGGGCGAACGCCATAAACTCGTCCGGACAGGTTTTGGGCGAAATCACGTTGTATACGGGGATTATCGCAGGCACGCTCTTGGACGGTACTCCTTATGAAGAGACGATCCACGATCTGTTCCTCTGGGACGAAGAGCACGGTATGCGCCTCATCAGCGACCTGATCCCCGCGGATTCCGATTGGACGCCTCGATGGGCCTACGATATTGGCGACGACGGGACCATTGTCTGTATGGGCGAGCCGGATGCCGGCGGTGTCCTGCGTCCTTATTTGTTGAAACCCGTCCCGGAACCGGGGACGCCGTTGCTGGTGCTTCTTGTTGCCGCGGCGATAGGGTCTCGGCGCGGATTCAGACGGTGAAGAGACGCGATAACAGATTGCGCATCGATAATCACAAACATGAAAACTGACACGGAGGACCGTTACAATGACACGATTTCTGGCATTCGTCTTACTCATGTTGCTCACCAACCATTCACTCGCGCAAGGCGAGTATGAGCTGGTTGACCTGGCGGAGTTGTTCGAACCCGTCGCGCCAAACGCCGACGCAATCGACACGTGGGGCGTTCACGAAATTCTCACGGACGGAACGATGCTGGCGGGCGGGCTATCGCTTGACACGGAAGCACGATCATTGTTCCTGTGGTTCCCGGACGGCTCAGTGGTGGACCTGCTGCCAACGTTGGGTGACTGTTCGATTGCCGATATCAATGATTCGCGAACGATTCTAGGGAACACTCACGTGGACGGCCAAATGGCGCCGTTCGTATGGACCGCCGAGGCGGGCATTGAGTATTTGGCCGTACCAGTTGACGGCCAGTATGCCTACGCGACCGCGATAAACAACGCCGGACATGTGATCGGGGACTGCCTCTTTCCGGGGTTCAAGTCGGGCGAACAGCATGCCGCGATGTGGCGCGACGGTTCTTGCATCGATCTCGGCACGTTCGAAGGCGGAGAGTATTCCGATGCACACGCGATTAACAACCTGGGCCAAATCGTGGGATACAGCAGCACAAACACTGGTCCTTGGCAAGCCTTTGGGTGGGACGATCAGAGCGGGATGCAATATCTTCTCGGCGAAAGCGTACGTTCCTCCGTCGCTCGCGACATCAACGATCTCGGACAGATCGTTGGGTCGGCCGCCTTATCGGGCCAGGAGTTCGCCCACGCGACGATATGGGACGAGGGCGTCATGATTGACCTCCACAATCTGGCACGCGGTCAGTCCTGGGCGGAAGCGGTCAACTTGCGCGGCGAAGTCGTCGGGGCAATCACTTTCTACACCGCCGGCACCGATGAGACGACTTCCGATTTCTTCATTTGGGAGGAAGAGCACGGCATGCGTCTCATTAGCGATCTCATCCCCGAGGACTGCGAATGGACCCCTTACATGATCCAAGACATCTTTGACGACGGAACCGTCCTCTGCGCCGGCAAGAGAACGCGACCGGACGGACGGACCGAGCGATGTTCGCTTTTGTTACGACCCGTTCCGGAACCGGGGGCGTTGTTGTTGATATGCGTCGCGGCAGGGGTGTGGTTTGGTCTTCGTTACCGATGAACGTAGGCGCTTTCTGCGCGCGTTTATTGGGCAACGACACCGCTTTCTATGAACACTCATCTCTGGAGACTGGGCAGATCGTTTTCAATCGAAACAACCATGAGAGGAAAAAGGATATGATCAGGTCGTTCTTTAATTCGAATCGTGAAGCGTTGAGGAACAGTCCGCGGCAAGCATCAAACCGCACACTTCGTTGCGAATTGCTGGAATCGAGGGCGATGCTCTCAGTATACTCGGTTACGAATTCACTGACCGACCCCGTGCCGCCCAACAACGATTACCCCGACAATTCGTTGCCCTGGGCAATCGAGCAGGCCAACAATAGCGACGGCCATGATACAATCAGGATCATGGATTCGAGTTCGACTTTGTTCGAACGCGAAGGAGGCTTGTACGCAAAATTCGACCTTGAGGCATCGCTGCCCACAATCACCGAAGGAGTGACGATTGAAACCCAGTCGGGTAATAAGGCGGTAATCAAAGATAAAAACATCTGCTCCAACTTTTGGGCGTTGGAAATCGACATGACCATTGATGATACATCGGACTCCGACGGTGATCCGGCGGACTCCGATTCGGTTACGCTCAAAGATCTCCAGTTCGCCAATTTCGGATACTCCGGCACGTATAGCGACATTTTCGCCGTCGCCGTAAACGAAACGTATCAAAACGACGGGTTGCTCGACTCGCTCACCGTTGACGAATGCAGCGTCGACGCCCCCCTTCGTTCCAATTCCTCCGGGTTAAGTCTGCCGGGCAGTGGGATTGGTATTTCCAGCTCCGTAAACGCGAGTACTATTACGATCTCCGATTCCCATTTCTATCAAACCAAGATCGGAATTCGCAATTATGGAAACGCGGATACCCTGACTATTTCCGGATCGAAATTCTCGTCGAGTCCTCCCAGTTCCTCGGAATATGATCCGTACTCGTATGCGGTTTGGTGTCAGGGTCAGGATGACGAGCAAGGCCAGACGCTCATTTACGGTAATACGTTCGTCGATCTATGGGGCACCGCGATTCTCGTTGACGGCGATAGTCAAGTCAACGGCAACCAGCAACAGGTGAATATCTACCAGAATTATATCGGCGTCGATTCGACAGGAACCGCGGGCCCGAATTTGGGGGCGGGTATTATCGGCAGGGATTGGTCGGGAATCGTCGAACAGGTTGGAAACGCGTTGGATTTTTCGTCGCGTATCGAGGACAACCAAATCATCAATAACGGAATTTCCACCTCGGATCCGGAAAACGACCGCGGGGGGGTCGATCTGGATGATGTTTCGATTGTGCTGATTTACGAAAACGATATTACGGATAACGCGGGTTCGGGACTTGCCCTTGCGTCTTCCGAGAGCATCATGATTATGGAGAACGATATCGTATCGAACGGTTTCTTCGGAATTACCGCGACGAGCAGTTCCGATACCCCGGTGATCAACAATCGAATCGGAACAAACGCCGATCTTGCGCTCTCCGTCCAGGTTGGAGAGGAAACAAAAGATTTGACGAACGAATACGGCGCCATTCGTATTTCCAGTTTCGTCGCGAATACGCCAAACCTTAGCGTTTCGGACAATAAACTGGGCTACGATACGGATGACGGCGCGGGAACGGGCGCGGGAATCTACGTCGGCCCCACCTCGTCTTCCCAAAACCTCTTCTCCAACAACACGTTCGTCGCGAATACGTCGTTGACCGATGAAAACCGAGCCATCGTTTTGTCCACATCGGGTTCTCAGGGCAATCTAGGCTACCCGGCGGTCTCATTTACCTTCGACGCCATTGGTCGCGACGCGACGCACTGGGATATTCCGGTGACGCTCGACGCCGGGTCGACGTACGAGGACTTCGATTTCCGGTTGGAGTATTACGCCTACTCTCGTGACGAAGCGACGGGAGAGGTGAAGTGCCGGTTTCTAGCATCGTCGCCGAGCGTGAATGACGCCGCTGACCAAGTGAGCGACGGCATATTCAACTTTTCCGGCACGGACGCCGTTGCCGTCGCCGATCTCGAATTGGGCGAGGATATCCGGGTCTTGGCCGTTTGTACGACCAGTTCCCCCGATTACCTCTATAGCAACACGACCGCCTTTTCGCACACTCTGACCATGTCCACGACCGTCGTCGACGAACACGTCTTCTACAACGGGTCACCCTGGGGCACCACGATCGACGAAACGAAGGAAGCCTTGTATCCTGGCGAGGCAGCGTCCGGGGAGAATATCACATCCTACGTCGACGGAATTAACGGTGTCATGATTGACGTCGTCGCTTTCACGGGGAACGTGAACGATATTGGCGTCGACGATTTCATATTCAAGGAAAACGGTTCCGGGTCCTTCGCGCAACTTGGCGCCGCGAAGTTGCCCACCGTTTCGACGCCCGTGGAGGTGCAGATCGACACCACCGGCGACGGCATCGCCGATACGACGGCACATCGCATCACGTTCACTTTCCCCAACGACGCGGATATAAAGAACAGATGGCTTGAAATCACCGCAAAGGATACCACGTCCGGCGGCGATATCGGCCTCGACGTGCCGCACGTCTTCTACTTCGGAAACCTGTCGGGCGACATTGCCGGAGGAGCGGGATCGCAGTCCGACCTTTCGGTCGGTTCCGCCGACTTGGACCTGGTTCGGGCGTTCTGGGGTCAGGCCGTCACCGGCGTCAACTCGTGGCAATTCGGAGACGCGAATTCCGATGAGGAGGTGAGCAGCGCGGACTTGGACATCATCCGCGGGAATTGGGGAGCCACCCTTGCCGGTTTCACCGCCCCTGCGCGTGCCATGGCCTCCGCGTCTCTCTCGACGTCCGCCACCCCAAGCTGGACCGCCGAAGCCGATAAGGTCTACGAACGGTACGGACTCCTCGACGACGACCCGACGAACGACGTGGCCATCGACGCGAAATTCTGGGACGACCTGTATGACGCGCTGGGGTTGACGTTCGCGGCGTAGGGTTGCATCGGCGCAAGAATGCTCTGACGAGCACACTACGAACGATCCGGCCATTGACGGTGTTATCCCAATCGGGGCAAAGGGGAAATACGTGCGTTTTGAGACGCCGCTGACTTCGGAGCGCTCAGAACCATAACGACCGGCGCGGCCCGCCGCGTTGTGGGACGATCTTCCGACCGTCCCATCTCATCCGAGAAGCCGGGCGAGCCGACGTACCTCGGCATCGACAAGTCCCGGCGACTTTCTGATTCTGGCCGATAACGACTTGCAATCGGTGCTGGGGGCGGTATGTCTTCGCGGCGGCTGATTAGCCTGCCTGGATTGGTTCATATAGCCCGACAGTGGCATTTGTCGCCGGCAACACCCGCAAGATACGCATCCAGTCTTGTTTTGATAGATTTCCCCGGTTATCCTTGAGTTTGCTGAGAAATCAAATCTGCCATTCTTAAACCCGCGCCCACTTTTTTGGTAGATGCGCGAAATACAAAACATCCAAAAGCATCGACCTAACCGCCGTAGAATCCGGCTAACCCAATAGGGAGGCGGCTCCGCATGACACGGAGCCGCTCGATGTGATCGTCGGCGATTGCTACGATTGAACAAACCCAGCAGTGTCGATTATCGTGGGCCGTCACGATGCCCAGACCTGGTGAAATGTGGAAGTGTACGTCCGCCGCGACGTCATTGCCCTTTGGAGGTTTCTCGCGGCGCGATACAATGCGCGGATACGAATTGTCGGTTCCCGGCGAGAGCGAGTGGTAGGAGAACGCGAGGGAGAAAAGGTTTTTCTCGCGGAATCGGGCCGTGCCTCTTGACAAGAAAGAAACACTCACGTGTATAATCCGGATAATTCACCGCAACCGGTGAGAAACACGGAATCGCCAAGCTCCGGCTTGGCGCGGCCGCGCCAACGCGGACTTCGGTTGGCGAAAACTGGAAAGACCACTCAAAAACGCGGCACCGCCACATCGCTGACGGCTCACCACTCATGGCTCATGGCTTGACCGCTCGCCGAAAAACCTCACTGTCTTTCTGTTTTGGCTAAGCGCGTTGGAGAAAAGCCGACGTCATGCTTAATCTCGCTGCTTTCTCTATCTCCGGTCGCGATGGTCCGCCCATCGCGACCGCCAGTTACCCCTGCTTGAGCGGCTTCTCGAACGCTCGTTTTACACACCCCCACATCTCCGGCGAGAGGACATGGCCGGTGCCGGGTTGGATAAAGTGGGTGAAACGGTCGCCGGCGCCCGCTTGGGTATAGGCGGCGGCGATGCGTTCGATGCCTTCGCGGGCTTCCTCGATGGGGCTGCCTTCGTCGGTTTCGCCCAAGTTCAAGTGCAGGGCGCGAGGGGCGATGAGGGCCGCGATATCCGGCGTGTCGCCGTATTGGAACAGCCCGGGGATGAAATTTGGAAAACAATGGAGGAGATGCTTGCGGTGGATGGCCTTATAGGTGGGGAGGCAGCAGTTGGCGACGACGCATTTCAACCGGGGTTCCCAGGGGCCGACGAGCCAGCAGTGGGTGGATCCCATCGAGTGGCCGTAGCATCCGATCCGGTCGGTGCGGACCTCGCCGCGGAGACACAGGTAATCGACCGCGCGGCGCATGTCGAGGATGTTCTTCCAGGCCATGCATTTCCCGGCCACCGTGTAGCGGAGGAATTCGAACCGCTCGAACGCGCCCCCTTCGAGAATGGAATCTCGCCGCTCTTCAAAGCAGAGCGCGTCGGGACAGAGGACGACATAACCCTCCTTCGCCAGCGCCGCGCCGGTATGGTGCATGGGGTTTCCCGCCAGCCCGGCCGGCTCGCTCTTGCCGAGGTGATACTCGCCGTTGTGCTGGTGCCACACGGTCACGGCGGGCGCCGGATTGTCGGCCGTCGCTCCGTCCGGCACGAGCAGCATCGCCGGCACGCGGTCTCCCGGTTCGACCTCGTACGTGAGAGACTCGATCCGGTAGCCGTCCTTTCGGATCGTCTCGCGAACTTCGGGATTCAGCGGACAGGGCGTCGGCCAACCGCCGCCGAGGCAGCGGAAGAGGTGGTTGCGGAATTCGTCGGAAGGTAGGGCTTCGGGCATCATCGGAGTTTTTCGTGTTGGACTGAAAACCGTGGCTGAAGGTATGGAAACCGATGAACCATTATCCCTCCGTGTCAACTCCCCGGCAAGGGGCCCAACAGGCTGCCTCCGGGGCGCGATCCGTCGCGCCGGCAATTGAGCTGGATACGAGAACGCGTTGCCCGAAAGGGCTGGACGGCTTTATGCCGACTTCCGCGTGATTTCCTCTTGATTCAGCTTGTTGTAGAGCGTCTTGAGCGAGACGCCCAGTTCCTTGGCGGCTTCGGTCTTGTTGCGGTCGTGGCGGTCGAGCGCTTCGTGGATCGCGTCCATCTCGAGTTCGCGGAGGGTGCGTGCCGCGTGCATGCGGCGAGTGGCCGGGCCGGTTCGCGCGTCGGAAACGAAGCGGCGCGGCAGGTGTTCGGGGAGGATCGGGCCTTCGTCGCGGAGGATCATGGCGTGTTCGATGACGTTGGCCAGCTCGCGGACGTTTCCCTGCCAGGCGTGCGAGTGAAGGAGGTCGAGGGTTTCCGGGGCGAACAGGGACTCCGCCGCGCCGCGGCCGCCGGTGAATCGGCTTGCCAGATGCGAGGCCAAGGGGCCGATGTCGTCGATCCGCTCGCGCAAAGGGGGCAGGCGGATTTCGAACGTGTTGACGCGGAACCACAGGTCCTCGCGGAATTCGTCCGAGACGACCATCTCTTCGAGGTTCCGGTTCGTCGCGCAGACGACGCGGACGTCGCAGGTGACCGCTTCATTTTCTCCCACGCGGCGGACCTCGCCGCTTTCGAGAAAACGCAGCAGTTTCGCCTGCATCGACTTGGGAAGTTCCCCGATCTCGTCCAGAAAAAGCGTCCCTCCGTCCGCCACTTGCAGCAGGCCGACGCGGTGTTCGTCGGCGCCGGTGAAGGCCCCTTTCCGGTGGCCGAAGAGTTCGCTTTCTATAAGCTGCTCCGGAAGCGCGCCGCAGTTGACCGGGACGAACGGCTTGTCGGCGCGAAGCGACCGCTCGTGCAGCGCCCGGGCGACGAGTTCCTTGCCTGTGCCCGTTTCACCGAGGATGAGGACGGTCGAATCGGTTGGCGCGACCTTGTCGATGAGCCGGCGGACCTGTTCCATCGGCCGCGAATCTCCCACTAGCCGCGTCGGTCCCTCGATCCGCTCCAGCCGCTGTTTGAGCGCGCGGTTTTCGTTCTTCAGCTCGCGCTGCTGTGCGACCCGCCCCAGAAGGGCCTCCAGCTCGGCCAGCTTGCACGGCTTCGTCAGATAGTCGAACGCCCCGTGCCGCAGCGCCGCGACCGCCGTTTCCATGCTGGACTTGCCGGTGAGGACGATGCTCTGTGCGTCGGGGCATAGCTCGGCCGCCTTGGCGATTACCTCGATCCCGTTGCGGCCCGGCATGTCGAGGTCGACCAGCAGGCAGTCGTAGGAGTTCCGTTCGAGCGCCGCGACGGCGACGTTGCCGTCCGGGCAGACCGTCACCTCGTGCCCCATCCGCGGCAACTCGATCCGCATCACCTCCTGCAACGACACCTCGTCGTCGGCAAAGAGGATTTTCAATCGCGGTTTCGTGGTCGGTTTTTCGGAGGTCGGCATGGAAATATGGGGGTTGTGGTTTGGGCGCCTTTCTTAGCCCCAACGGGGCGTGAGTTTTGGGCGTCTTTTTTAGCCCCAAGGGGGCGTGATGCAATAGCCTAGGGCGTGAGCCCTAGGAACACGTGGCGCGGCACAATTCGGGAGCCCCAACGGGGCGGAATGAATCTCCTGGTTCGGTCGTGGCGCCCCGTTGGGGCTCGATTATCGGCTGCTTCTCTCTTGATCCTAGGGCTTGCGCCCTAGGCTACTTCTTGGCGCCCTCTTCGAGGGCTCTTGC
>CAZFQG010000015.1:17084-50948 GCA_964520785.1 uncultured Planctomycetaceae bacterium
GGAAGGCTACTTCTTGGCGCCCTCTTCGAGGGCTCTTGCGGAAGGCTACTTCTTGGCGCCCTCTTCGAGGGCTCTTGCGGAAGGCTACTTCTTGCCGCCCCCGTCGGGGGCTCTTCGGTGAATTCACGCCGCTCGCGCTTGGGGGCGTTGATTCAGCGGAATTCTCACTTTGAACGTCGTTCCTTGGCCGGGACCGTCGCTGCTGACCGAGAGGGACCCGCCGTGCTCGTCGATGATGCGGTAGGTGATGGAAAGCCCCAGGCCGGTTCCCTGGCCGGAGACCCTCCGGGTGAAGAACGGTTCGAAGACGTGCTCGATGACATCTTCCGGAATGCCACATCCGTTGTCCGTGACCGTCAGCCTTGCCGTGCCTTCCGCCTCTTGTAGCGCCAGGTGGACTTGGCCGTCTTCCTTGTCCCCCAGGCTGTCCAGGGCGTTGGTGAGCAGGTTCAACACCACCTGTTTCATCTCCTGCGGATTCACGTTCGCCGTCACCGCGGCATTCGACTCGAATGACACTTTCGTGCCGCGGTATTTTCCCAGGTGTTCGACCATCTCGATCACGCCGCGGATCAGTTCGCACAGTTCCGTCGGCTGCCTCTGCACCGGACCGGTCCGCGAGAAATCGAGCAGCTTTTCCGTGATCCCCTTGCAGCGGAACGCCTCGCTTTGAATCATTCCAAGATAGCGCCTGAGCACGCCAAGTTCCGGGGCCTCCTCTTCGTCGCTTGCCGGAGGCATCCGGCTTTCCAGAGATTCCGCGCACATGGCGATCGAGGCGAGCGGGTTGTTGATTTCGTGGGCGACGCCGGCCGCCAGCAGGCCGACGCTGGCGAGTTGTTCGCTCCGGACGATCTGCTTCGCCTGCTCGCGGACCTGACGGTCGAGATTGTCCCGGATAGTCTGGAACCGCTGCGTCATCGCGTTCATCGCCTCGGCCAGTTCCGAAATCTCGTCGTCGGTTTGCAGGTGAATCCGGTAGTCGAAGTCTCCCCGCGCCACCCGGCGCGAGCCGTGAATGAGCGTTCTCAAGGGACGGAATATCCAGCGGAGTTCCAACCCGAAGAAGAGGAGCAGCAGAACCAGCGCGACCGCGCCGGCGATGCTCGTTCCGAAGATGAGCACCCGGTAGCGGTTTCGCACGGTATCGGCCAGGCCGGCGAGGCAGTTGTGCAGATGGCTCGGCAGTTCCATCGAAAGCTGCTGGAGCCGTTCCAGTTTGGTGTCGAGGGCGTTGATATCGACGCTGTCGAGCATCCAGTTCTCATCACCGTCGGTTTTATGCACCTCTTGGAGTCCTGCGCGGATATTCTCGACCGTTTCAAGCTCGTGCTGATTGTCCGCCACGCGAGGCTCGCTCAGGCATCTGTGGTCCAAAAGGTGCCCGTAGCGCTCCAGCGTCGATTCCACGTCGGCCAGGCCGGACCGGAAACGGTCGCGCATCATCCGGACCTGCAGCGGGACGCCGGAGGCGGTGGCCACGGGGACGGGGTTGGCGCGGATTCCGCGGAGTTCGCTCAAGGTGATCCGCAAGTCGCCCACCTGCCGGCTCAGTTCGGCGGCGACCGGCAACTCGGTCACCCGGTCGCTCAATGACTTCACCAGGCTCCGATAGGCATAAGTCGCGTAGAGTCCCGCCCCGACCAGAACCACCACCAGCGCGCAGAGCACTCCCGTGGTGATGAAGACTTTCGTACGGATGGATCGCTTCGCGAACACGTCGACCTCCATGTCCGTGGATTTCGCGACATCGCCCGGGTAATTCGGCACACGTCCCTGTACGCCGTCCAGCAAAGCGGGATTCTAGCACGAAGACGAAGATCGGAGCAAGGGGAATAGAGATAAGCTCCCTTTCCCACTTTTCCCCTTTCCCGAAGGCACGTCCGTAAACGGCAATCGTAAGCACCACTAAAAAGGCTGGTTCAATTGCCGACGAAAGGACTATTCTGCCAAAATGGCAGTTGCCAGACGCCGCTGTACGGCATGGCACCTCGCTGGATCATGATTCAGGCGGTTTCTTCTGAAGCTGATCTTTGTAAGTTCAATTCAAATAGAGGGTTAGAGCTTCCACGCCCTTTCTTGGCACGCTACTTGCTTAATTGCGAGCCAATCGCCGCCGAATCGCCGGTTTGGCAGGCGAGGATCGTGCAAAAATCCGTTGTCTATTATTCTATTTCACGGAAATCAAACAATAAAACTGACTGTTGTTTTGGAGGCGAAAATGGCCAAGAACAAAACCGCCGCGAGTTCTGAAAAAGCGGCGAAGATTAAGCTCCAGCCGTTGGGGGATCGTGTTGTCGTGAAGAGGGAAGACGCGGAGACGATGACGTCGGGAGGGATCGTCCTTCCGGATACCGCGAAGGACAAGCCTTCGCGAGGGGTTGTCACCAGCCTGGGGTCGGGCCGCTTGCTCGACGATGGGACACGGAGTGAATTCCAGGTCAAAGTGGGGGATCGGGTTCTGTTTAATTCGTACGCCGGCGAGACGTTCAAGATCGGCGACGAGGAGCTTTTGCTGATGCGCGAAGACGAAATTCTCGCGATTATCGGCTAGGAGGGAGCGTAAGTAAGCCGGGACGTTCGCCGGCCGCGGGGCCGGCGCAGCCTCTATCGCGGCTGGCCGGGCTTGCGTCATCGAAAACAATTAAACACAGGGAGAAAATAACTCATGGCTAAGATGATTGCATTCGATCAGGAAGCCCGCGATGCGATTAAACGCGGCGTTTCCAAGTTGTCCCAGGCGGTCAAGGTTACCCTCGGCCCGCGTGGCCGCAACGTCATTCTTCAGAAGAGCTTCGGCTCGCCGACCGTCACGAAGGACGGCGTCACCGTAGCGAAGGAAATCGATCTCGAGGACGTCTATGAAAACATGGGCGCTCGGATGGTCCGCGAGGTGGCTTCGAAGACGAGCGACATCGCGGGAGACGGGACCACGACGGCCACGATCATGGCCGAGGCGATTTACAACGAGGGGTTGCGAGCGGTCGTCTCCGGCGTCAATCCGATCCACCTGAAGCAAGGCATGGAGAAGGCGGTCGCCGACATCATCGAAAAGCTCAAGAAGATGTCCACCCCGGTCAAGACGAAGACCGAGATGGGCCAGGTCGGCACGATCGCCGCGAACAACGATCCGGAGATCGGGGAGTTGCTCGCCGAGGCGATGGAGCGGGTCGGCAAGGACGGCGTGATCACGGTCGATGAGGGAAAGAGCTTGGCCACGGAAGTGGAATGGGTGGAGGGAATGCAGTTCGACCGCGGCTACCTCTCGCCGTATTTCGTCACCGATCCGCACACGATGGAGTGCGTACTGGAAGACGCCTACGTCCTCATCCACGAGAAGAAGATTTCGAACGTCAAGGACATGGTTCCGCTCTTGGAGGCGGTGGTCCAAAGCGGCAAGCCGCTGCTGATTATCGCCGAGGACGTCGAGGGGGAGGCGCTGGCGACGCTGGTCATCAACCGGCTCCGCGGCACCGTGAAGGTATGTGCCGTCAAGGCACCCGGCTACGGTGACCGACGCAAGGCGATGATGGAAGACATCGCGATCCTTACCGGCGGAACGGCCCTCTTCGAAAGCCTGGGCCAGAAGCTGGAGAACATGGCTCTGACCGACCTCGGCCGCGCGAAGAAGGTCATCATCGACAAGGAAAACACGACGATCATCGAGGGCGCCGGCAAGAGTGCCGAGATTAAGGGACGCATCGAACAGCTCCGTCGCGAGATCGAAAACACCACCAGCGATTACGACCGCGAGAAGCTCGAGGAACGCGTCGCGAAGCTGGCCGGCGGGGTCGCCAAGGTGAACGTCGGCGCCGCGACCGAAAGTGAAATGAAGGAGAAGAAGGCCCGCGTCGAGGATGCTCTCCACGCCACGCGCGCGGCGGTGGAAGAAGGAGTTCTCCCCGGCGGCGGCGTCGCCCTGCTGAGGGCATCCACGTCGGTCAAGCCGGCCGATTCCCTCGCGCAAGACGAGGTGACCGGCTACAAGATCATTCTGCGAGCCTGCCGTACCCCGCTAACGCAGATCGCGGCCAACGCCGGCAAGGACGGCGGGATCGTCTGCGAAAAGGTGGCCGAGGAAAAGGGCAACATGGGTTACAACGCCGCGACCGACGTCTACGAGGACCTCATGAAGGCCGGCGTCATCGACCCCACCAAGGTCACCCGGACGGCGTTGCAGAACGCCTCCAGCGTGGCCACGCTGCTCTTGACCAGTGACGCTCTCGTCGCCGAGAAGCCGAAGGAGGAGAAGGCTCCCGCCGGTCCCAGTCCGGAAGACATGTACTAAACGCCGCGCACGACGTTGGCGATAACCTCCAATAGCCCCCGAGGACCGTTTCGCGGTCCTCGGGTTCTTTCTGACTTGGCGGCTTGAGGACGGTCTCGCTCGCAAAAGCGTGTTTCGCGGCCGGGTATCGCGGTCTTTGATATCCCGGGGCTTCGATCAGTCTCCGACGCCCCGAGCAAACGGTTGGATATTTGCCCCGAAACGCCGATTCAGCCCGGCTTCACGATCGACTGGTAATAGTCGATCGAACGCCGCAGGCCTTCCTCGAAATGGACTTGCGTTTCATATCCCAGCATCCGCCGCGCCTGGGTGATGTCGGCGAGGCTTTCTCGGACGTCACCGGGACGCAGTGCGTCGTGAATGGGTTGTACGTCCGTTCCGAGCAATTGGTTGAGAAGTTCCACCAGCCGCAGCAGGGACGTGTTCCTCCCGTTGGCGCAGTTGAACATCCGGCCCGAAACGCCTTGTGCATCCATTGCCAGGAGGTTCGCGTGGACCACGTTGTCGACGTAGGTGAAATCACGCGATTGCAGCCCGTCGCCGAAAATGACCGGCCGCCTTCCGGAGAGCATCGCCGTAATGAAGAGCGGGATCACCGCGGAGTAGGGGCTGTTCGGGTCCTGCCTCGGTCCGAAGACGTTGAAGTATCGCAGGCAGACGGTTTCGAATCCATAGGTCGAGGAAAACGCGCGGCAATAGTACTCGCCGGCCAGTTTGGCGGCTCCGTACGGGGAAATCGGAAGCGGCAGGTCGGTCTCGCGCTTGCTGCTGGTCGGCTGATCGCCGTAGGCGCTGCTGGACGCGGCGTAGACCAGCCGTTTCACGCCGGCCTTTCTCGCCTCGTCCAGAAGAGTCACCGTGCCGGTAACGCACGCCGCGTTCGTATCGAGTGGCGCCTTTACGCTTCGTGGCACGGACGCCAACGCCGCCTGGTGGAACACGCCGTCGACGCCGGCGACGACCCGGCGCACCGTCTCGACGTCGATCAGATCCCCCTCCGTGAATTCAATCGCTTCGCGAAAAGAGTCCATATTGGAAAGATGACCCGTGCTCAAGTTGTCGAGCACGCGGACGCGGTCTCCGCGCCGAATGAGCGCCTCGCAAATGTGCGAACCGATAAAACCGGCCCCGCCGGTGACCAGAAATGTGCGCATCGATGACTCCGGATTGTCGCTAGTGCTTTGTCAAACGTAAATGTTCGGGTTGCCGTTTTGGATTCACTCGGGAGATTGCGGTGCTTCGCCATGTTGCCAACCCGGAAAACAAGTGTTGACAAAGCACTATTGCTTGAAGCGCGTTGAGTAGGGAATTGTACCTCACGGACGGGGACGATGTCCCTTACTCACGATATTGCGTTATTGGTTGAAACGGCGGCCGCCGGCCTCGCTTGCGACGTTCACTGGCGGCGCGACCCGTGGCCGCGTCGCTCGTATTCGGCCACGGCCATCCGGTCGCAACGTTCGTTCTCCGGGTGACCGCTATGACCGGCGATATGGGTAAACCGAATTTGGTGTCTCGCCAGGAGGGCGTCCAGATGCTGCCATAACTCGATGTTTTTGACCTCTTTCCACTTGCCTTTCTCTCGGCGCTTCCACCCGTTCTTCTTCCATTTGGGCATCCACTCGACGATACCTTGACCGACGTAAGTGCTGTCCGAGACCAGTTCGACCGTGGTCGGTCGCTTCAGGGCCTCCAGTCCGCGGATGACGGCCGTCAGCTCCATCCGGTTGTTGGTCGTCTCCGGATCAAAACCGGACCCTTCGATTTCCTTCCCCGAGGCCGGATGGCGCAGGATGAATCCCCACCCACCGGGCCCCGGGTTCCCGGCGCAGGCCCCGTCGGTGAATAGGATGACTTCACATTGCGTTTCGGCGTTGTTCGTGGTCTTTCGTTTCGCCATCGTCCCTCATAAGGGGCTTCGCGGTGTTTCACCGTCTCCGACTCTCCCCCTACGCTCCTTGCTCCACGTTCTCTTCCTTCAGAGAGAGGACCTGCTCCACCGTGTCGATGAGCATGTCGAGGCGGAAGGGTTTGTAAAGAACCGCTTTGAGGCCTGCCTGCCGTGCTTTGACCAGGGAATGACCCGGGTCGTAGCCGAACCCGGTCATGAGGACCAGGGGGAGCGGATCGTCGGGGACGATTTCCTTGAATTGGAGCATGAACTGGTAGCCCGACATGTCCGGCAGCCGGATATCGGCGATGACGACGTCGTAGCCCCCTTCCTGCAGCATATTCCGGATCATCAACGTCGCCTGCGACCCCGTCGGTGCCGTCTCGACGATGGATCCGTAGCGGTCCAGCAGGTCGTGGGCCGCGCTGCGGACGTCGGCGTTTTCGTCCACGAGAAGCACACGGCACCCTTTCAGCCGCGGATACTCCTCGACTGGAGCCGGGAGCGGCTTGGCTTGGACCGGCGCCATTCGCTGGCCCACGCTCTGGATAACCTGCTTGATGTCCCGTGCGTTGCGGAGAATCCGCTGGACCGTCTTGACCACCTCCGGTTCGTGGCCGATATACCGCTCCATCACGTGGACGGCGTCATTCAGTATCTCGTCGACCGGAAGCGCCACCGCGCTGTGAATCGCCTCGACGCTGGCAACCGCCGTTCCCGCCTTTTCCGCCACGAGGAGTTCCAACGTGTTCAGCGCCGCGGCCACGTCGCGAGTGAATATCTCGAGAAACTGCAAGTCGCTTTCGGTAAAGGCGCCGGGCTCCGGGCTTTCGACGTTGAAGGTTCCGATGACTTCGTCGTGCCACAACAGAGGCACCGTCAGCGAACTCCGCGCGTCCTTCGCCCCCTTCAGGTAAAGCGGATCCTGGGAGGTGTCCTCGCACAAATAGCTCTTGCCGGTCGCGGCGACGAACCCGGTGATCCCATTATCTTGCGGCCGCGCGTACAATTCGCGGTGCATCGCGTCTTCCGCCATCCCGACGGCCAGTAAAGGCTCCAGTCGCCCCGTCTTCGCGTCCAGGAGCCGGATTTCCACGACTTCGAAGCTCAACAGATCGCGAGTGAAGTACAAGATATTGGATTTCAGCAACTCTACCCGCTCGTTGACCGACATGTTGAAAAGCTCATCGGGCAAAAGGTCGGCCAGTTCGCGCCCGGCTTGATGGATCGCGGCGAGTTTCTGCTGCTGCACGCGTTCGCTGGTAACGTCATGAATCGAGACGATCAGATGCTCCGGACGTCCGGATCCCATTCGGACGGGCATCGCGTGAACTTCGAAGAAACGGTTCGATTCGGTCCGGACCGTGGAAACGCCCGGGTTGCCGGTGGCCAAGGCGGTGTGGAACGGGCAGAAGTCGGGGCCGAGGATTTCCGGGTTGTCCAAGAGGGCGTAGAAGCTTTCGCCGATCGGGTCGTCGCGACCCGTCCATGTTTTGACGCGGTCGTTCGTCCAGAGGATCTTATTGTTGGCGTCGAGGAGGAGAACGCCGTCGGGCATTCCACGGAGGATCTGTTGCGTCTGGAGAACCTGGCAGGGCTCGAACGAAGCATCGAGCTGGTCGCTGCTGATGAAAACCCCGTCAAAGAAATCGTGCGCGAGGCGCTCCAGCCCGGAGGCAGCCTTCGTCACGATTTCAAAGTCGTAAGACTCGGCCATCTTCGCCCGAATTTGGTCCGCTTGCTCTCGGGACTGGCAAATGAAAAGAAATCTGGCTTTTTCGGCCAAGGCGTCTGAACTCCTAAGGTGCTTTGCCCTTGTGAAAACCGCTATGCTTCCATATCCCTCTTATCGGCCGAGCATGGGGCGAATCCACCAGCCTCCCGGCCGAATCAAACCTTTCCCAGACTACTGCTTCGATATAATCCTCATCCGTGCTACAACGGAACACCGCATCGCGTTTTTTCACATTCCCCCAACCAGCCGCTTGTACCGAGGCGATCACTTTTCCCGACCTCGGGGAAAAGCCCCCGCCGATAGTATTCTATACGAACCGAAACCCCCGTAAATGACGAATCGTGAAGGAAACCGCGTTTTCCGTGATTTGATTCATTGGACCGGTGGTGGTCCACTCCCCCGCGGAGCGGCCTTCGACACCACCGGTGGCCCTAGTTCCATGAGAAACCAATGCGATACTCGTTTTTTCTAGCCCTGGGGATGTATGTAATGCTCCTGGGAGCACAGTGCTGGCTGCTTGATTCGGTCGTTCTGCGAAAGCGAAACCACTTTTTCGCCGGGAGAGCCGGCCCGCCGGCGCAGGTTCGCGCGACCGAGATCATCATTCCCGACTGGGCGCCTTCCAGTCTCATGGGACTCGGTATCGTGCTCGTCATCTACTCGCACACCATCCCGAAGTGGCTCCGGAACGCGGGATGACCGGTAACCGGCCAAGAACCGACCGCGCGCCGCCGCTACCGTCCGACGTCCGGCATTCGAGGCTGCCCCCCCGGCCGCGGAATGGATTGCCGTTGGGAACCGGCCCCTTTTCGCCGTTTGCCGCGTCCTTGGCGGGTGGCATGATCGATCTCCACCTCGTCCAGGCGTTTTCCGGTCTGGCCTCGCATCTGCGAAATCCGATCTCTCAGCGCCGCGGCACGTTCGAACTCCAGTTTCTCCGCGGCGTCGAGCATCTCGGCTTCGAGTTCGCTGAGATACTCTTCCGTAATGTACTGGACTTCGTCCTTTCGGCCCGCCGCGGCGTTGGCCCTCGCATGGGCCGCCGCCTCCGCCTCGATACCGGCGCGGATACTCTTGCGGATCGTCTCGGGGGTAATGTTGTTCGCCCGGTTATACTCTTTCTGCACCTCGCGGCGGCGGTTCGTCTCGTCGATCGCCCTCCGCATCGAATCGGTCATTTTGTCCGCGTAGAGGATGACCTTGGCGTTGACGTTTCGCGCACTGCGGCCGATCGTTTGCATGAGCGACGTCTCACTCCGAAGGAAACCTTCCTTGTCCGCGTCCAGAATGGCGACCAGGGAGACCTCCGGAAGATCGAGCCCCTCGCGGAGCAGGTTCACCCCGACGAGGACGTCGAAATCCCCCTCGCGTAAGTCCCGCAGTAACTCGACCCGCTCGAAGGCGTCCAATTCGCTGTGGAGCCACTTGCAGCGGACATTCTGCTTCTGGAAATAGGCGGAAAGGTCTTCGGCGAGCCGCTTGGTCAGGGTTGTGACGAGCACCCGTTCACCCACCTCGGCTCGAGTACGTATCTGCGCCAAGAGGTGCGGCACCTGAGTCTTCGCCGGCATGACCTCGATTGCCGGATCCAGCAGTCCGGTCGGCCGGATGATCTGCTCGACGACCCGGTTATTGGTTTTTTCCAATTCATACGGCCCCGGCGTCGCGGAGACGTAAATAACCTGGGTGACCCGCTTCTCCCACTCCTCGAACCGCAGCGGCCGGTTGTCCAGGGCACTGGGCAGGCGGAACCCGTGTTCGACGAGCGTGACCTTGCGGTTGTGGTCGCCGGCATACATTCCTCGGACTTGGGGCACCGTGACGTGGGATTCGTCCACGAAGACCAGAAAATCCTCCGGAAAGAAGTCGAACAGCGTGTAGGGGGTGGACCCCGGGGGGCGCCCGCTCAAGGGGCGGCTGTAGTTTTCGATGCCGGGGCAATAGCCCACTTCCTGGAGCATCTCCAGATCGAAACGCGTCCGCGCCGAGAGCCGCTGCGCCTCGAGCAACTTGCCCTGCTGGCGCAAAACCTCCAACCGGGTTTCCAGCTCCTGCTTGATCTCGTCCACGGCCGCCTCGATCCGCGACTCCGGCAGGACGAAGTGCTTCGCCGGGTAGATGAACAACTGTTCTACCCGATTGATGATCTCGCCGCTCGTGGGATTGATCTCGGAGAGCTGCTCGATCTCATCCCCCCAAAATTCGATCCGCAGGGCGAACTCCTCGTACGACGGCCAAACCTCCACGCAGTCCCCGCGGACGCGGAACCGACCCGACTCGAACGCGACGTCGTTCCGTTCATACTGGATGTCCACCAGCTTTTCCAGCATCCGGTCCCGGTCGAGCGACTGCCCCACGCGGAGCGCCACCATCATCTCGCGGTAATCGGTCGGCGAACCCAGTCCGTAGATCGATGAAACGCTCGCCACGACGATTACGTCGCGCCGACTCATGAGCGAACTGGTCGCCAAGAGCCGCAAGCGGTCGATCTCCTTGTTGACCGAGGCGTCCTTCTCGATGTAGATGTCCCGCTGCGGGATGTACGCTTCCGGCTGGTAATAGTCGTAATAGCTGACGAAATAGCTGACCGCGTTGTGGGGAAAGAACTCCCTGAACTCACTGTACAGTTGGGCCGCCAGCGTCTTATTGTGCGACATAACCAGTGCCGGCCGCTGGGCCGCCTGGATTACGTTGGCCATCGTGAACGTCTTCCCCGAACCGGTCACTCCCATGAGCACCTGGTGCCGCTCTTTCGACTTGACCCCGGCAACCAAGGCCTCGATTGCTTGCGGCTGATCGCCGGCGGGCTGAAAGGGGTTGACTAAATCGAACACGCGCTTGAACCTTTCCGCGACGGCAATCGCGAATCCGTGTCTATGTCCGCAATGCTTCCAACCGGGCAATCTCCTCGGCGATTGCCTCGTCGTCCGGAATCTCTCCCCCGCCGCGAGCGTCGGTGAACGCGCGCTCCAACTCGAGTATCTTCGTCTCCAGTTCCGGCTCGCCGCGGGCCGTCGTCCGGTCGATGAAGAGAACGCCGTCGAGATGGTCGCATTCGTGCTGGAACGCTCTAGCCAGCAATCCGCTCGCCCTGTACTTCGTTTCCAACCCGCTCAGATCGTATGCACTGGCCGTGACATTCGCCGACCGGGCGACCGGTGCGTAGATGCCCGGCAGGCTCAGGCAGCCCTCCTCCTTTTCCTCGTGACCGCTCTTCCGGGCGATCACCGGATTGATCAGAACCAGCTCGTTTTTCGGATCGCGCGCATCCGGCTCCAGGTTCATCACGACCAGTCGGTACGGCAACCCCACCTGGTTCGCCGCCAGCCCGATGCCGCCGTTTTCGTACATCAGTTCAAACATCTCGCCGACGATTCGACGCAACTCCTTGTCGACACGCCGGATCGGACGGGATTCGTGCCGCAGGGCCGGATGGGGATATTTGACGATCTTCAGCATGGGAAACCGTGGAAAATGGCGATTTCAAAATTTGACTGTGAAAATCCTAGGCGCTGCTCAATCAGACGACACTCCTTTCAATTCTACCGACTTAACCGCGATCCGCGAAGTGTCCTCTTCTCTTTCGCCCCTGCCCCCCTCTTTGACTCCCAGTGCGGAACGCGTTATCTTGTCACGCTGGATATTTCGTCGCTTTCTTCCCCCTGCCTCCGCATGAGTAACATCACCCCTTCCCCCACCTACGCGGACCACGCGGTTCAGCGCGAGATCAGACTCCTTCACAACGAGCGCATCGCCGAGCGAACCTACCGGTTGCGGTTCCACTCGCCGGAAATCGCCCGTGCGACCGCGCCGGGGCAGTTCATCATGTTGCGGCTTTCGGGGCGGGACGATCCGCTTCTGGCGAGGGCGTTCGCCGTCTACGATTTGAACATCGACGAAGGGACGGTCGATATCGTCTACATCGTCGTCGGCAAAATGACCGGAATTCTGGCCGAGTCGGGGCCGGGAACGCGGCTGAGCGCGTGGGGACCACTGGGAAACGGGTTTCCGGCATTCACCCGGGAGCACGTCTTCCTGGTGTGCGGGGGGGTCGGGATCACGCCGATGCTGCTTACGGCGAAGGCGGCGAGGAGGGCCGGCGCGGCCATAACCTTGTGTTACGGGGCGCGGAGCGAGAATGCGTTCGTGCCGGTGGAACCGTTCGAGGTACTCGGCGTGGAAGTGCGGTTCGCCACCGAGGACGGCCGCCGTGGTCGTCGAGGACTGGTCACCGACCTTCTAGGAGATGCGCTCGCCGAAGCGGCCGGTAAACCGGTCATCGCCGCGTGCGGCCCGGATCCGATGCTGGCCGCCGTCGCCGCGTTGGCCCGAAATCGCGACGTCCCCTGCTACGTCTCTTTGGAGAACGTCATGTCCTGCGGGATCGGAATCTGCTTCGGCTGCGTCTGCAAGACCCGCGACGCCTCGGGAAAAACGGACTACCGGCGGACCTGCGTCGAGGGACCGGTGTTCGATGCGCGGGAGGTGGTTTGGGAAGAGGGCTGAAGGCGGGAAGAGGAATGGGCCTGGTTTGGCACCTGGGATAAAAGTGGTTGAACCGGAAACGAGTCCCGTTTTCGTTCGGAATTTCGCGAACTCGTCGCTGCTTCCGTCCGTTTCGCGAGGTTCCCTCGGCGGGGAGCATCGGAATCATCGGGAGATTCGCGCTCCGTGGAGGCGTCATTTCCGTCGCGGGAACCGAAACAGGGCGCCGAAAAACGCCGCGGCGAGCAGGAACCCCTTGTCTGGTTCCGGGATGGCCGCGGCGGTCGCGAAGACCCGGCCCCAGTTCGCGCGAACGAGGTCCAGATCGCCGCTTCCGACGACCCCGTCGCCATCGGCGTCTCCTTCGATGAAGCCGGGTACCGTCGCTACTCCGCGACCGTTCTCGGCCAGCCGCAAGAGGTAGCCGTTTTCAGTCGCGACGAGCCTCCCGATTTCGCCGGAGAGCCGCTGGACGACGTAACATGTCCGCCCGTGGAACTTTGGTGTCCACGTTCCCTCCAGTTGGAACAGGGCCACCGACTCCGTCAGGTCGGCCATGTCTCCCGATTGAGTCGTCTTCATCCACAGAGAAATCGTCCCTTGGACCAAACCCTGGAACGTGCCGATATGCGGGCTCAAATCAATGTAATCTCCTTTCCCGAACAGGAGTCCCACGCGGTTATCCGCCGTCTGGACGAGATCGGCATAAGCCGAAGGTTCTTCGTAGATCACCTTCACAACGGTCCATGTGCGAGTCGTTACTAAATGCCGTGATTCGGCCCCCAGGTGAGGCCGTTGTCGTGGCTGCGGCGAAGAACCAGGTCGATGTCGCCGCTGTCAATCGAGCTGTTCTTGCGGCCCTCCGCAAAGGCTAAAAGCGTCCCATCCGAAGTGCCGACATTCGCTGGAATACGAAACGTGTGATAGCCGTTTGCGCCGCTGGAAAAGACTTCGGATTGAAAGAATGGCTCGAGGCCGCTGGTCCGCGGCGGAAACACGACGGCCGCTCCTAAGAAACAGATCAAAAGGCACGCGAGCCGCCCCCGCGGATACCGCCATACCAAGCGACGGTTGCCGAGGGGTGGATAATAACAGGGGATATGGTGTATCATGGGGGCACGTCGCGGTGTATTTGTAACAACTTTTCACATTAGGTAATACTAATAAGAACCACCGGTTATTTCCAGGATTCGGCGCCGAAGAAAGACAATAGGGCAATTTCGGCTTGTTTTTTCTTTGCCTCAAGCGCTAAAACGCAATTGAAGAAAATCCAGAAAGTTCGCTAATGAGCACCCCTCCCCGTCCCACTCCTCCCAAGCCGAAGCCCTCGGAGACGCCGCCGCGCCCGAAGATGAACACGTCGACGGTCTTCGTGTTACTCGTGCTTACGATCGTCGTGGGATTTCTGCTCTTTCGGGGCCAGGAACCGAGCCAATCGAAGATCACGTACGGCCTTTTTCGGCAAGAGCTGGCGAAAGCGAACATCGAGAGCCTCCGGCGGGACGGGGTGGTCGCGACGGGGGAATTCAAGCAGCCCCCGGAAGACCCGAACGCGAAACGTTCGCAAGAAGGCGAGATCGTTCGTCTGAAGAAGAAATTCCGCGTGGTGTTTCCTCAGGGCTCGCTGGACAACCACGAACTGGACGAGGAGCTGATCGCGCAGCTTGGCGAGAATTACTCCGCGGTCGAGCCGACGGACGGCTACGGAATGCTGATGATCGTGTATCTTCTGGTAACGGTCGGTCTTTTCGCGCTGTTGTGGCTGATGTTCCGCCGCGCGCGAGATCAAATGTTCGGCGGCGGGGTTCTGGCCGGATTCAACAAGAGTCCCGCGAAAAGGTACGAGGATGGGGAACGGCCGGTGACGTTCGAGGATGTCGCCGGGCTGGACCGCGTGAAGTCGGAACTCGAAGAGATCGTCGAGTTCTTGAAGAACCCCGTGAAGTTTCAGCGGCTTGGCGGCCGCGTTCCGAAAGGGGTTCTGCTGATGGGACCGCCCGGGACCGGAAAGACCCTTTTGGGCCGCGCAGTCGCGGGGGAGGCGAAGGTCCCGTTCTTTTCGATTACCGGCTCGGAATTCATTCAGATGTTCGTGGGAGTCGGCGCCAGCCGGGTCCGGGACATGTTCGCCGTGGCCAAGGAATCCTCCCCCTCGATTCTCTTCATCGACGAGATCGACGCGGTGGGGCGGCATCGGGGCACCGGCCTGGGCGGTGGGCACGACGAGCGCGAACAGACTCTCAATCAGATTCTCAGTGAAATGGACGGCTTCACCCAGACCGAGGCGGTCATCGTCATGGCGGCGACGAATCGGCCGGACGTCCTGGACCCGGCCCTGCTGCGCCCGGGGCGGTTCGACCGGCACGTCACGGTCGACCGGCCCAATCACAAAGGGCGGGTGGCCCTTTTCAAGGTGCATACGCGAGACATTCCGCTTTCCGACGACGTGGATTTCGACCGGCTTGGGGCCTCGACGATCGGCCTGACCGGGGCGGACATCCGGAACATGGCGAACGAGGCGGCCCTCTGGGCCACCCGGCACGACAAGGACTGCGTGACCATGTTCGACTTCGAGTACGCCCGGGACAAGATTCTGATGGGTCCGCGGCGCGACGAGGTCCTTTCGGAAAAGGAAAAACGGATTACCGCCTATCACGAGGCGGGACATGCGTTGCTTTCGTGGATGTCGCCCCAAGGGGACCGCGTTCACAAGATCACGATCGTCCCCCGAGGCCGCGCGCTGGGCGCGACGCAGTTGCTGCCGGAGGAGGACCGCCTCAACGTGAGCGAATCCGACCTGTTGGCGCGGCTCTGCTTCCTTTTGGGGGGCCGGACGGCGGAGAAGCTCGTATTCGAGGAATACAGTGCCGGAGCCGAGGACGACTTGAAGAAAGCCACGGCGCTCGCCAGGCGGATGGTCACCCACTGGGGAATGAGCGAGCGGCTCGGTCCGGTCGCGTTCCGCGCTTCGGAGGACCACCCCTTCCTGGGTCGCGAGATGTCGGAGCCGCGGGAATTCAGCGAGCACACGGCTCAGGTGATCGATGAAGAGATCGTCCGGATTCTCCGGCAGGCATCGGAGACGGCGGAGCAGCAGTTGGTCCATTATCGCGATAAGCTGGATAAGCTCGCCGAAGTCCTCTTCGACGAGGAAGTCGTGGAGGAAGACCTGATCGAGGAGCTGATCGGTCCTCCGGCGTACAGCAAAAAAGGGAAGCCTCCCAAAACGGTCGGCGATCCGCAAGAGGCGGAGATCATCCGCTCGAAGGACGAATCATGACGAACAAAACGGCTCGGTTTCTAGTGGCGTGCATGGCGGGACTCCTGTCGGCGACGACCGTCGCGCGAGGCGAGGAGGCGAGGACGGTCGAGGCGGTCGCCAAAGAATTGCGGACCGGTGAACCGACGACGATCGTCGCCTTTGGAGACAGCATCACCGGTGTCTATTATCACACCGGGGGCCGCCGCGCCTGGGCCGACATGCTCGCGATCGCCCTGGAAAAGACGTTTCCCCGCGCACGAATCGCGATGCACAACGCCGGTATCAGCGGGCACACGTCCGCGCAGGGCCTTGCACGCATCGAGAACGACGTCTTGGCGAAGAAGCCGGACCTGGTCGTCGTCATGTTCGGCATGAACGACGCGGCGCGTGGTTCTCTGGAGGAATTCGACAAGAACCTCCGCGAGATCGTCCGCCGTTGCCGCCGGGCCGGCGCGGCGGTCGTCCTCTCCACGCCGAATTCCGTCTACGAGAATCCCCACCGCCCCACGGCGCGGCTGGCGGAGTTCGCCGAGACGGTCCGCCGGGTGGCGAAGGAACTGAACGCACCGCTGGCCGATTCCTACCTGGCCTACGAGGCGCTCCGCGCGAAGGACGAGAACGCCTGGCGGATGCTCATGAGCGAGACGATCCATCCGAACATGAACGGCCACCGGCTCTTCGCCGAGGTCATGGCCGAGACGATCACCGGTAAACGGGTTTCACTCGACGACGTTCCGCCACCGGACGATTCGCTCCGGTTCACGCTGGAAAACCTCCGCGCCGGCAGGCCGGTGACGATCGTCGCTCCGGCCCCGTATGACCTGATTCTGCCGAAGCTGCTGAAGGAGCGGTTCGGCGACGCCGAAATCAAGACCGTTTCCTGGCCGATGGAGGACGTCTCGCTCGCCGACTGCCAGCGGTGGGCCGCCAAGGTCCGCGGACTCAATCCGACGCTCGTCGCCGTCGCCATTCCGGTCGCCGTCGACGCGGCGAGCGACGAGGAATTCATCCGCCAGAGCATGTGGACCCTCGCCCAATGCGCCGCCTTCGGCGCCGCCCAATGGGACCTCCTCCCAATTCTCCCCAACCTCGCGGCCGAAATCCCTCCCGAGAAGAAACGTTTACATGAGACATTCGCTTCGGAGGTCCTCAAAGGGTGCGATTACGAAATCGTGGCCCGCGAAGCGGGCGATACGCGCACCGCGGAGGAGATCCTCGGGGCGTGGGTTGACAAGGTGCTGGAGCGATAGAAACACCATCGGGTACTGGGCGCTGGTCACTTCCGCCCGGACGCCGTCCTCAAGGCGATAGTCCGGCTGCTCCACGGCGTTCCGTTCCACATGGGCAGAGACGTGCTTCACGCACCAGGCGAACAGCGACCGGAGATAGCCGCACCGCTCCACGTGTGACACGATATGCGGGATGTCGAGCTTGCCGAGGATACCGGCACCGTGGTTGACTTCGCTACAGGACGGGAAGAGTCCCTTCAGCGTTGCTTTGGGATTGCGGATTTGTTCTACATCGCCATCATGATCCTGGAGTTGCGGGTTCAACAGGAAACATGCCGCGGATTCCCCTTTCTTCCGCCTCTCCCGTCACGAGCAATCCGAACTGGAAGTGTTCCCAGACGTGCCCCGTCATTCGGTTCCCTCCCGGCTCTGCCCGGCAAGCACCCCTGACATATAGAGCGACCCTGCCGCGTACTCCTCGAGCAAGCCCTACACCCTGACCCGTCCCGCCATCTCTTCGATCTCCTCCCGGGTGAAGAGTTGGCTCCGGCCGCAACCGGGGCATGCGCGGCACGTGACTTCCCAGTGGTCGGCGGTCACGAGGTTGCTCTTCCAGAAGGGCCAGGTGCGGCACTGGGTGGGGCGGAGGTCGTAGACGGTACACCGGCGGTGAATCCGGTCGAAGAAGATGCAGTCGCCCCCGGTGAGTTCCTTCAGACTCCACCGCGAACCAACCCGGATCATGCAGGTGTTCTTAAACGCCGCGACACTCAGACCGAAGTGCCTCGCCAGCGCGCGGATCTCACCCTCGTCGGCGAAGACATAGCCCGGCTCCCCGGTGCAGCATTCGCCGCACCCGGTGCATTCAAACACCAGCCCCTCATGGTACCACGGCTTCTTCTTCGGCATCTCTCCATTCGCATTTCATTCGCGTTGCTTCGCGTTCACTCGCGGCTCCCCTTCTCGAACGAGCCTCTTCCCAAAACCCTCCAGAATCCGCTCCACCGCCGTCTCTCCACCATGGATACAGTCGGGCAGCCCCACGCCCCGGTAGGCGTTGCCGGCGAGTTCCAATCCCGGCAGCTCCGCCACGCGGCGGTCGATCTCGGCGACGAGGTCCAGGTGGCCGACGCGGTACTGGGGCATCGTCCGCGGCCAGTGAGCGATCGAGGTGTAAATCGGCTTGCCCTCGATTCCGACTAGCCGGTCCAACTCGGCCAGTACGATCCGCTCCAGCCGGTCGTCCTCCATCTCGGCCATTTCCGGGGCGCGGTGGCCGCCGACGAACGTCCGCAACAAGACGGTCCCCTCCGGGGCGCGGTAGGGGTACTTCCGGTTGCTGAAACTGATCGCCAGGAGGGGACTTTTCTCCACGCCCGGCACCACGGCGCCGGCCCCGTCCAGGGGATGGCGGACCTGGGACTCGCGGAACGCCGTCGAGATGATGGCCGTTCCGGAATGCTCGATCAGTCCGAGCCGTTCGGAGAGGACCGGATCGACGGCGGCGACCAGCCCGGCCGTTTCGTAGGAGGGGGTGGCGAGGACGACCGCGTCGAAGGTCTCGCTGGCGCGCCCCACGGCGAGCCGCCACGTGCCATCCGGTTCGCGGTACAGCGCGTCGACCGCCGCGCCGGTTCGGACCGACCCTTCCGGGAGCCGCCGCACGATCTCGTCGACGAGGGTGCGGATACCGGTTCGAATCGTCACGAAGAGGCTGTGCCGCGCGCCGCTCTGGCCGCCGCCGGGGGGCTGCCTTGCCTCCCGGCGGCGCTGGGCTCCTTGCCGCCGCATCGCGCGGATGAGGCTGCCGTGCTCGCGTTCCATCTCGCGGAAACGGCTCAGCGTCGCGTTTACGGAAAGGGTCTCCATGTCGGCCGCGTAGACCGCGCTGACGAGCGGTTCGACCAGCCGGTCGAACGCCTCGCGCCCCAGCCGCCGCCGCACGAACGACGCCATGCTCTCGTCCGCCGGGTCCTTCCGGGCCGGAATGAAGTACTCCATCGCCGCGCGGAGTTTCCCCAGGGGGCTCAAAATGGGCGTGAGCGCCAGCGGCCACATCCGCGTGGGGGCCATCATCATGAAGCCGTCCGGCAGCCTGCGGAGCCTTCCCTTCGCCACGACGTACGTCCGGCGGTAGCGCGGGTCGGTTTGGACGAGCCGGTCCGAAAGCCCCAGCCGTTCGCACAACGACAGCCCCCAGGGGAGCGTGGTGATGAAATTGTCGACGCTCTGCTCGATTTGAAAGCCGTCCTCGTGGACCGTCTCGAGGACGCCTCCCGGCTTTTCGTTGCGTTCGAAAAGGACGACGTCGACTTCGCCGGACGCTTTTTCGACGGCGCGGTGCGCCGCGGCCAGCCCGGCGATTCCGCTGCCGACGACCGCGATCCGCCTTCTCTGGTTCATCGCCGGCTCACCTTCTTGTCGACCTCGCCCATTTCGTCGGTACTCTCCCGTTTTCGCAGGTAGAGTTTGATCGGCACCTCGCCGAAGCTGAGCTGATCACGAAAGACACCCAATAAGTACCGCTGATACCGTTGCGAAATGGCCTGTGGGTTATTGCAGAACAGGATGATCGTCGGCGGCTCGGTACCGACCTGGGTGGCGTAGTATATCTTCGGCCGCCGGTTCTTGTACAACGGCGGCGGGCTATGGTCGAGCGCCGCGCGGACCAGATTGTTCAGCCGCGAGGTGGAAATCCTGCTCCGCGCCTGTTTGAAGAGCATCTGCGAGTGATTGAGCAGCGCCTTCACGTTCTTACCCGATTGGCCGGTAATAAAGGCGATCGGCACGTGCCACATCGTCCGAAAGGTATCGCGCAAGTAGTCGACCCAGCGTTCCGTCGGCATGTGGGCGCGCATCAAATCCCACTTGTTCACCACGAAGATGCAAGGCTTGTACTGGTTCACGATGTAGTCGCACAACTGCTTGTCGACCTTGCTGATCCGCTGCCCGGCGTCGAAGAAGAACAAGACGACGTCCGCGCGGCGGATGCTCCGCTCCGCCCGGTGAGTGCCGTAAAAATCGACGTCGGTGCTCACGCTCTTGCGACGCCGGAAACCGGGCGTGTCGATCGCGATGAACGCCTTGCCGTCCATCTCGAAACGCACGTCGACGCTGTCGCGGGTCGTTCCCGGAATCTCGCTGACGATCATCCGTTCCGATTCGGCCAGTTGGTTGATGAACGTACTCTTTCCCACGTTCCGCCGCCCCACGATCGCGATTCGCATCTCCGGCTCCCCCGGCGATTCCTCGTCCAGCGGCGCCGGTAGCCGCTCCTCGATCGCCTGGAGTAGGTCCCACTTGCCCCGGTTCTGCTTCGTGCTGACGCGGATGATCTTCTTGCCGAAGCGGTAGAATACGTCCGCGTCGGTATCGAATTTATCGTGATCCGTCTTGTTCGCCACGCACAACACCGGGGCCTGCACGTAGCGGAGCCGCTTGGCGACCTCATCGTCCAACGGGACGATCCCCTCGAGCGTGTCGACCACGAATAAGATCAACGACGCGGCGTCGACCGCCGTCTGAATCTGCTCCTCGACGTGGTCCGTCAGATTATCGCAGTCCTTGATTCCCATCCCCCCCGTATCGACCAACTCAACATACCGGTCTCCCAACTCCGTCAAATAGGTCATTCGGTCCCGCGTTACGCCCGCGGTGGGGTCGACGATCGCCAGACGACGGCCGGCAAGCCAGTTGAACAGGCTCGACTTGCCGACGTTGGGTCGCCCGACGATAACGACTTGCGGGATAGGCATGAATTTTCAACGGAAAAGCGTTCAAGGGGGGCCGGATAGCATACAGTTGGATGGAAATCCAATGGGTCGAACATAGAATTTTAACTTTCCCAGTCCATAAACTGAAGGGTCAGGAAATAAAAATGGGAAAGGAGGGAAAGCACGAGCCCGGACATAATGAGAGGGCAAGAGGATAGGCACAAGGGACATAGATGGGGAAGAAGCCTTTCAGGTGGCCGTTGCCAAAAGTGATACCGAAAGGACTTTTCCGGCCAGAATCCCGGTTTCGTGCGTATCAAGGAACGGGGAGGTCCCCTCACCGCCCCCTTCCGCCTTGCGTCCATGCTAGACTTCCTTACCACCCCTAGCAGTGAGTCGCCGGACGTCGGCTTTCATCCGAGAGACCCCTAATCCAGGAAAAATGCGATGTGCGGAATTGTCGGTTATATCGGTTCGAATGAAGCAGTCGAATTCCTTCTAAGCGGGTTGCGGCGGTTGGAGTACCGGGGGTACGACAGTGCCGGCGTGGCGACGCTCCGCCCCAACGGCGAGATAACGACCGTCAAGACGGTCGGGCGGATCGATTGCCTCAGCGACAAGCTCGAGGAGGATCCGGCGAGAGGGAACGTCGGAATCGGACACACTCGGTGGGCCACGCACGGCGCGGCCACCTGGGGCAACGCGCATCCCCAGGCGAGCGAGGACGGGAAAGTCGTCCTGGTCCACAACGGCGTCATCGAGAACTACCATGTCCTGCGAGAACGGCTCGAGGAGAAGGGGTACACGTTCTCTTCCGATACCGATACCGAGATCATCGCCCAACTCTTCGCCGACACGCTTAAGAGGATGGAACCGGTCGAGGACATCGAGGCGACCGGCTACCAACCGCTGGTCGACGCGTTGCGGCAGACCCTCGCGCAACTGGTGGGAACGTTCGGCCTGGCGATTCTCCTTCAAGATTATCCCAAGGTCGTTTTGGCGGCGCGGCGCGGCAGTCCGCTCATCGTGGGGGTCGGGCAAAACGAACACTACGTGGCCAGCGATACCTCCCCTCTGGTCGGCCGCACCGACAAGATCGTGTATCTGGCGGACCACGAGATCGCGGTCATTACGCCGAATTCATTGCGGATCATCCACCGCGACGAGGGGCACATCCGGCATCAGGTTCAGACGATTGAGCTGGAATCGGTCGACGTCGATCTCGATGGATTCCGGCACTACATGCTCAAGGAGATATTCGAGCAGCCCCAGACCGTCGAGGCGGCCATCCGCGGCCGCTTGGACCACGACGCGGCCACGGCGAAATTGGGCGGGTTGACTCTCTCGCCGAACCAGATGGGAGACGTCCGCCGCCTGCTCATGACCGCCTGCGGAACCAGTTGGCACGCGGCGCTCGTCAGCGAATACCAGATCGAATCGGTCGCGCGGCTGCCGGTGGAGGTCGACTACGCCAGTGAACTCCGCTACCGGAATCCACCGGTTGACCGCCGGACGCTCGTCTTCGCGATCACCCAGAGCGGCGAAACGGCCGATACGCTCGCGGCGCTGCGCGAAATGAAGCGCAAGGGTCTTCCGGTACTGGGCATCTGCAATGTCGTCGGCAGCACCATCGCCAACGAGGCGGACGGCGGCATCTATCTCCGCGCGGGGTCGGAAATCGGCGTCGCCTCGACGAAGGCGTTTACCTCGCAGTGTACCGTCACGGCACTATTGGCGCTCTATTTCGGCCGGCTGCACCATCTGAGCTATGAAGCCGGATTGCGGATGATCGACGAACTCCTCGAACTCCCCGGGAAGGTCGCCCAAGCACTCGAATCGAACGACCGGGTGAAGCGGATCGCCGAGAAATACGCCGATTGCGACAATTTCCTCTACCTGGGACGCCAGGCGAATTTCCCCGTCGCGCTCGAAGGGGCGCTCAAACTCAAGGAAATCAGCTACATCCACGCCGAAGGCTACCCCGCCGCGGAGATGAAGCACGGGCCGATCGCTCTCGTTGACGGCAAGACGCCCAGCGTCTTCCTTCTTCCCAGCGGACCCGTCTACGACAAGGTGATGGCCAATGTCCAGGAGATCAAGGCCCGAGGCGGTCCGGTGATCGCCGTCGTCGAGGAAGGGGACAACAAGGCCAGCCGGCTGGTCGACGACGTCATCGAAATTCCCCGCGTCCGCGAGTTCCTCCAACCCGTCGTGAGCATCGTTCCCTTGCAGCTTCTTGCCTATCACATCGCCGTGCTGCGCGGGTGCGACGTCGACAAACCGCGGAATCTCGCCAAGAGCGTCACCGTGGAATAGACCTTGGACGGCTTATTCGTCGGGCTCGGTCGGCTCGGGGCGAGTGACCGTTTCTTCAACCGACTCGGTCACCTGGGGAGCGTCGGGCTCCGTGGGCTCGGCCGGAGGCGCGTCCGCGGTGGCCTGCGCGGCATTCTCCAGTTCCTCCTGTCGGGCCGTTTTTCCGGTCGCGAGAAAGCGGTTCCGGCACCCTCGACCCATTCCGCGCCCCATTCCCATTCCTCCCCCACGGCCGCCGCCTCGACCGCGACCCTGACCGCGCCCCCCTCCGGCCCCCGACCCCATTCCTCCGGGGCCCATTCCATTTCCACCTGGCATTGTTCTCTCCTTTTCTAAGGTCGAGCAGTTGATTAACCGCGGATATGAAAGTCCGTACGCTATATTATTGGCATATGCTCATAATAAGTCAACAGCCTTTTCCAGGACGGCAAATTCGACCGAATTCGCGGCCGCCACAACTCCTTGCCGTGGAAGCGATTTTGCAACAGGGCTGACTGGAGACCACGCGGAATGGCGCGCATTCGGGTCGTGAAACGGCTCACGGCGCAAACATCCCTCGAATTCAACGGCTTACGCCGGTTCAATCGCGCCCCGAATCCAACCGGTTTGCCACCCCAGAAAAGAAATGCCCCATGCCATGAGGTCCAGCGCCGGGGAAAACACCCAAGCTCGCAACAGAAGCACACCCACAAGCCGGGGGGCGAGAAGAGCCTGCTTCCACTTTGCCGCCCGGTCAAAAAGCGAAAAAACCCGCGCCGGGGTGGACGCGGGTTTGGTGAGTGAAACGAGATTCTTCGAAGGAGTCTATCGTTATCGTCGCCGCCAGATTGTCAGGGCCAGCCCGCCGAGGAGGGACCAGATGAGGAACGTGGTCGGCTCGGGTGTGAGCGTGGTGACGGTGGTCCGCAGCCAGAGTGTCTCGCCGGTTGGGGGATAGATGATCTTTCCAGTTGCATCATACTCCGGTGCACGCCATATCCACTGTGCGTCAGCATTGATCCCGGCAATCGTGCCCCAGGGACTAACGCCATTGTTGCCGTACGTGGTTGCCGGGCTCCAGACTATTTGGTTCGGATCGTTGAAGTCACTGGGAACCACAAGGCCCGTGAAATCATCCTTGGGAAAAACGCCGGCGTATGAATACTCCCACGCCGCCGAAGTCAGGACCGGAACGTTTTCGACCTCACCCCAAACCTGGGCGAGGAGGGCAGCCGGATTCGTTCCACTTCCGGCGTACTGTTGCACCAGGAAAATGAGCTGGTACTCATGTCCCCAGTCCAGGTCGAGCGAAACCGTGTCCGCTTTCTGCCATATCTTGGCGTTCGGACCGACCGGAATTGGCTGGGCGTTCCCCCCGTTCTGGTACATGGCGCCAACAACGTTGTCCGCCGTGTACGTCACCTTGACAATCGACGCTTCACTCCCGGCGACCAACACCACCATCGCGAAAAATAATGCAAATCCTGCTCGTTTCATCTTTTCTCTACTCCGCATTAGGGGCAACACAAATGAAGCTCTGTTACGTGTATCCCATAGTCCACAAACCCCCTGTTTCTCGCGGAAGAAAACTGAAAAGTCCGGAATTAGCACTCAGGAGGGGGTGTAAGGGCTCGGGCTGGCTGCGGGAGAGGGTGCGTCGAGACTCGGCCGGGGCGGTCGATTCTCCACCGAGCAAGAAACAAAAACACCCCGTCACCTTGGGGCAGAATGGTGACGGGGTCCACTCGCTCTATCCGGCAGGCGGTGCAAAAGTCCGCGGGCGGGGCAGGCAAACCCACGGACGGAACCTACCGGACATTTTCCATTCTAACAGCCTCTCGCATCGAATCAAGAGCCCCACAGGGGCGCGGATGAGAAATGGTGGCCCGGATGCGGTTTTATTGGGGGGCCGATTGAGAAACCGTTTGACACCCGACGCCATTCGTGCCGCATTCATGGTAATCCAGTGTGTAGGGGAGATTGGATATACCGGGCGATTCTAAGAGAACCTCGCGTTCAATCTCCCCCTCTTTTCCATATTACTCAGCTTCGCGCCACCCCATTTTATCCGCACCCCACCCGTTCTGAAGACTTGACGGTTGATCCGGGGTCATTCAAGATAGGGGGGTCGTTTCCGGTCTTTTTTCTTTTTTGTCCGGACTCGACTCGCCGGCGCCGTGGTGGTGTCGGTGAATGTTTCGGGTTTATGTTCAGCTTGAAGGGAGAACGAGAATGAAAAAGTCTTTCGTGTTTGTCGCGGTGATCTGTGTGGGTGCGTCAACGGCACTCGCCGGCTTGGAGGTGTACCTCCCGCTCGACGGGAATCTCAACGACGCGAGCGGAAAAGGACGCAACGGATCGTTAGTCAGCGGACCGGACGGAACGAACGCGTTCGTTCCGGCTCAGGTCGGGCAGGGTTTGGACCTGGGGATGGTTGATGAAAGCGTTGCTTTTCTTAACGAGGCGAAGACAACCGGGGATTACGTCGCGATCAACTACCGACTTCCCGACACCGGGTCCATCGCCGTGTGGTACAAGAAGTTTTCGATCGACTACAACTACGAGACGGTCTGGGACAACAGCGGCAGTAGTACACACCCTTGGGACCAGTGGGAATGTTGGATCGACAAGAACAGCAAGCTCTGGCACCGCGGAGCGGACGGCGAAGACGGACGCTGGGGCACCGGCGAGGTCACGGCCGATAGACTGAGCGACATCTACCTCGACGGTACCCATTTGGACCGCTGGTATCACATCGCCGTCACCTGGGAGAAGACTTCGTCCGACAAGATGGCGATGGACATGTACCTCGACGGAGAATTGGTCTCCGACAACCCGGACGCGTGGTGGCAGGCCCCGGGCAATACGTTCTATCTCGGCGGCGGCAGCGACGGGAATACCTTCGGCGTCGGCGTGTGGGACGAACTCGCCATTTGGTCCACGCGGCTCGACGCCGGGCAGGTCTCCAATGTCTACAACGACGGAGTCTCGGCCTGGGAAATAATCGGACTTCCCGGTGATCTCAATGGCGATGGTTTCGTCAACAGCGCCGATCTCGACATTGTTCGCGCGGCCTGGGGACAGAGCGTGAGCGGCGGCTCGGCGGACGGTGATCCCAACGGCGACGGTGTCGTCAACAGCGCCGATTTGGACATTGTCCGGGCGAACTGGGGACGAACGGCGTCGGCGGCCGTCCCGGAACCTACGGCGTTTTTATTGCTCCTTTGCGGCTGGACCTGGGTCGTTATCGCCCGACGGCGCCGATAGTAGTCGTACGCGAATGAAAAAAAGGAAGCCAAGAAGGGATTCCTACTTGATTTCCAAAAACCGAAAACGGCGGAGATGGGGGGGCCGGTCGCGAAACGGGCCGGCCCTCCGTTCGCCTTGTCGCCGGCAACGGCTTACGTCGAAATCGTGTACTTCACCAGCGCCTTCATGTAGTTGGCCCGTTCGAAACCGGCCGGGTTGGGGCAGTGTTCTTGACTCATGCTCCCTTTAAGCTGTTCGACCGATGCGTAATCGTGCCGTTCCATCCAACGAGCAATCTCGTCGCGGAACGTACCGATCCGGTCCAGGCCTTCCCGGTAAAGGACCGACGCGAGCATGGTTACGTCGGCGCCCACCAGAAGCGCCTTGAGTATCGCGTCCGACGAATGCAACCCGCCGGTATGAGCCAGCGACGCCTGGACGCGACCGCGGAGAATGGCGATCCAACGCAGCGCAAGCAGTGCTTCCGATGAATGGCTCAGTTCTAGCTTTGGAGTCGTGTCGAGGTTATCCAGATCAATGTCCGGTTGGAGGAACCGGTTGAACAAGACCAAGCCGTCCGCGCCCGCCTCGACCATCTTCTTCGCCATGTTGCCGAAGGCGCCGAAATAGGGACCCGTCTTGACCGCTATCGGGATGGAGACCGCCTTCTTGACGGCGGAAATCAGATCGAGATAGCGTTTTTCGACCTGCTCTCCCGTCTCCTCCAGATCGGCGGCAATGAAGTAGACATTCAACTCCAGCGCGTCGGCCCCCGCTTCCTCCAGCAGCTTCGCGTAGCTGGTCCAGCCGCCCGGCGAGGTCCCGTTGAGGCTGGCGATCACCGGAATCTTCACCGCCCGCTTCGCTTCCCGAACATGCTCCAGATATCTTTCCGGCCCGCGAAAATAGTAGTCGTCGACGACCGGGTACCAGGCACCGTGCTCGGCGTAAAACTCGGAACCGTATTCGCGCGCGGCCAGGAGTTCCTCGTTTTCGTACTCGATCTGTTCCTCGAACAGCGAGGGAAGAACCACGGCCCCCGCTCCGGCATCCTCCATTTGCCGAATCCGCCCCACATCCTGAGTCAACGTGCAGGATGCCACGACCAAAGGGGTCTTCAGCTTCAGGCCCAGATACTCCGTACTCAAGTCGACGCTCATATCCTTTTCTCCTTTGTCCGAAAAACGGGGTTGACAAAACGCCCGGATCTATTTCTGCTGAATGATAGTCCGTGGCAAGCGAGGGTCAATACCCCCCCGACTGCTCCCAATGGCGGCCAATGAAGGCCCAACGGCGAAATCGGCCGGCTCCGGAATCACGACGATAACGATCACGACGATGCGTGATCGGAGGAAACCACGGAACCGATTGCCATCCTCATCCACGGATTTTGGGCGTACAATGGGGGTGATGTGCCCCAAGGACTGCAGCACCTGAAGGTGGTCTTGTTCGATTTCCCCCTTTCCCGAAGAACTTGTCTGACATTTGGCATTCCGCGTTATTTCCACCGGTTACTCTTGCCGCCGCTGATGCTTGGCGGCTGGAGTATGCTTCATTACTTCCCTGGTGGGGGGTCATGCTCCTCATGGCATTCGTCGTCCTGGTGGTAGAGCGAGCGTATCGTGCCACCGGTCCGGTGGTGGGGAACCGGCTTCGACATTTCCTGGCCGCGATGCGGATCGCCGCGATGGGAGTCGTCCTGTTCATGCTTTCGGGGGCGACACTCCTGCTGGAACAAACCGCGCCGGCGCCGTTGTCGTTCCTCGTCGACGATTCCTCCAGCATGGCGCTACCCTCCGCTTTGGAGATGGACGAAACGTTGAACCGCTACGAGATGATCCGGACCAAACTGCCGGCAGTGGAAGTCGAGGGACCGATTCGCGTCGTGCTGCCGTCGAGGGGAATCGCGTTCGACGTCGAGTCGCCTGACGAGGCGGCCGCGCGGTTGGCGGAGTTCTCCCCCATCGGTGCCGAAACAAGGCTGGGAGATTGGGTGGCACACGCCCTGACGGAGGCGGCCGTCCCACCCAGGGCGATCGTTCTCTTTAGCGATGGAGTAAACACGTCCGGTCCCGGGCTGGCGGAAGCGGCGGAGGCGGCGCGTCGGCGGAAGGTGCCGCTATTCTGTGTCGGCCCCGATGGATTGGCGGTCGTCCCGAGACTGGCCTTGTCGAATCTCGCGGCCCCGCGGAACGTCTTTCCGGATGATCCGGTCGTGTTCCAGTTCACGCTGGAAACCGCCGGCCTCGAGGGCAAGGAGATTCGGATTCGACTGGACCAAGAGGGAGCGTCCGAACCGGTGGACGCGCGAACGCTGAAAATTTCCCGCGACGGAAGTCAAACGGGGTTGCTGGCGGCGAGGCCCGAGGAGACGGGGCGGATTGCGTATACGATCACGGCGAGCGTCGAAGGGAACGCGACCATCCCGCCGGCGAGGCTCGTACACGCGGTCGAGGTCCGTTCCGACCCGATCCGCGTACTCCTGGCGGCGGAGGTGCCTGGTTTCGAGTTCCGGTTCCTGCGGAACCTCCTCCTGCGCGAGGACTCGGTCGCCGCCCGGGTCTGGCTGAAGACGGCCGATCCCCTCTGGGTGCGGCAGAATCCGGATGCCTTGGCCGAATTCCCCAAGGACCGCGCGGCGTTGGCGGAGTACGACGTCATCGTTCTCGCGGACGTTTCGGCCGAGTCGCTCCCGGTGGAGTCGATCCCCCATCCGGCGGCGGCTGGAGGCTCGCGCCGCCCCACGTCGCTGGTCTTCGTCGCCGGTACGGCGGAAACCCTGGAATCGTACCGCGGAACGGCCCTGGAGGCCCTGGTCCCGATCCGATTCGACGATCTTCGCGAGGCGGGGCCGTTTGTCTCGGTGGACGGAATTCCCGTTGCCGCGACCCCCTTGGGACTGGCGTTCGGGCCGATGCAGTTGGGCGACACGCCGGCCGCGTCCCGGACCGCGTGGGATTCTTTGCCGCCGATCTACGGATTCGTCGCGTCGCCGGAAGTCCGTCCCGGCGCCGCGGTCCTGTTGACGACTTCCGGCCCTTCCGGCGACCAAGAAGAACGGCCGCCGCTGATCGTGACCTGGACGGTCGGAGCGGGACGCGTATGGCTGCAAACGACGGATGAATCGTGGCGGTGGCGTGCCGGTAACGATGAGCAGTTCTACACGCGGTATTGGTTGCAGACGCTCCGTTACCTGACGCAGGGGGACGAGGGGGAAACCGAACGGGCCACCCAGGATAGAACGCCCTCGGAGACTTCGTCCGCCGAAGAAGCCGTCAAGGTGCAAGACACGACGGCCCTCATCGAGGCGGCCGCGCTTGCCGGAGGGCGGTTCGTACCGTTGGACCGGTTGGAGACCCTCTCGGACTCCGTGCCTCCCCCTCGCCGGGCCGTCGTCGCCACCTCCGCCCCCGTTCCCCTCTGGAATGCCTGGTATACTTTAACGTTGTTGTTTGCCCTGCTAAGCGCCGAGTGGATGCTCCGCCGGTACTACCGGTTGGTTTGATCCGCCTGTTTGAAACCGTCATGTCGCACCTTTTCCAAGAACGACTGGACGACCTCGGCCGCCGGCTTCGCCGGTTGGCTTGGACGTTCGGGCTGTGCCGGACCGCCTCGGTCGCCGGGATGCTCTTCGCGTTCTTCGCCGCGCTCGACGTACTGCTCCGGTTCGATCCGCCGCTGGTCCGCGCCGGTCTTCTCGCGGCATGGGGGATTGCCGTGGCGGGCGTGGCATGGGAGAGCCTGGTGCGGCCATTGCGGCGAATTCCCTCGCCGGGACGCCTGGCCGAGCAACTGGAGCGGCGATTCGAGCCGCTTTCGGGGAGACTGGCGGCGGCGGTCGAGTTCGCCGGAGTCAACCGCTTGAACGTCCACGATTCGGCCGCCTTACGAGGCGCGGTCGTCGCCTCGGCCGATGCGGCGGTGAAGGAGGTCGACCTCGGCGCGGTCCTCGACCGGACGAGTCCTCGGCAGGCGGTGATCCATGCGGCCGTGGCGGCGGCGGTCCTTGCGGCCTTCGCCACGGTCCTCCCGGAGACCAGCCGGGTCGCCGCGATCCGGTTCTTCGCCCCCTTTTCGCAAGCGAATTACGAGACGGAACATGGAACGGCACCTCCGGTTGGTCCCCTTTCGGCGGGGCGGCCGCCAGCGGTACGTCTGGAACGCGTCGACGTAGACGCACCCTCTTACGCACTGGGCGCCGTCGAGGTCACGCCGGAACGGATTCAGGCGCCGGTCGGGTCGAAAATCACGGTCTTTGGAAGGGCCGACCGGCCGGTGGCCTGGGCCTCGGCCGAGGGTCTGCCGGATGCGGAATCCACCACCGACGGCGAACGGTTTTCCGTCTCCTGGGTTCTGAAGCAGGGGGGGGCCGTGCGGATTCGCGTGGAGGACGAAGAGGCGCTCTCCGGCGAGGCGCGGACGCAAGACATCTATCTCTTCGAGGACCGGCCGCCGGTTGTTCGGATGACGCGGCCCGTTGAGGGGCTGTTCGCGATTCCGGCCGCCGTTCTCCACGTTGACGGCGTAGCGGAGGACGATTTCGGCGTAGCGAACGTCGAGTTCCTTCTGGCAAAGCCGGACACCGTCACCGGAGCGATTCGAGAACGGACCGTTTCTCTGTTTCAGTCCAGCCCCGACAAGACGGAGCGGTCCGTACCGATCAAGGGGCGCGAGATTCCATTGGCCGACTTTGCCCTGAGGCCGGGGGAGGAGGTGGCCGTCTGGATCCGTGCGACGGATGTGGCAGGCAAAACGGCCGCCGGCGCGAAACGGCGGATTGCCGTCGTCTCCGAGGAAGATGCCCTGTCGCTCGCCCAAAAGGGACGCCAAGAACTGGCCACGGCACTCGAGGAGTTGCTCTTGCGGCAGGAGGAACACCTGGCAACGACGCGCGCCCTGGCACGTGATTGGAAAACGCCGCCGGACGCCGAGTCGACCGGGCGGCTCCAACGGCTCTTGCAAGGGCAGGCCGAAGTCGTGGGGGCGCTGCGCGACCCGGTTTCCGGTCTTCTCGCGCGGTTTTCGCGGCTGGCGGAGGTGGCGCGGATCAACGCTCCGGCGACCGAGGAGATTGGTTTCGTCCTAAACCAGGTCGAGGAGGTATTCATCCGTCCGGCCGGAGGTTTTCTTGATGCGATTCAGGCGGAGCTGGGCCGGGCGAGGGTTCAAAGGGACGAGGCTCCGGCGAGGCTGGACGCGGCCGCGAACGCGCAACAGGCGTTTGTCGAACGCTGGAAGGGGGCGTTGGAGCTGCTCCGTCGCCAGGAGGCGTATTTCAACCTGGGCGAAGCGCTCGACGGGTTGATATTGAAACAAGAGGAATCCCGGGCGCGGTTGGGTCTGCTCTTGCCCAAGACACGCGGACAAGACGCCGACACCTTGCCGAGCGGGCTTCACGGGGAACTGGCCGTCGAGGCCCGGCAGCAGAAGGAGCTTCTGGACCTGTGGATGCTCCTTGTGGCACGACTTTCCGAAGAGGAATCGCTTGCCGATTTGGCGGATACGAGCATTGCACGCAAGATGAACGAGGCGGTGGAGGCGATCGAAGCGAACCGCCTGGAGGGGGCGATCCAATCGCAGGACGCCGTTCTCCTGGCTCTGGCGGAGGTCCGTGCCCGACTGCGGGAGAGCTTTTCTCGGGCCGCGGCGGATACGGCGGCGGAGGCCTCGAAGATACCGCCGCCCACCGAGCCGGCGACCGAGGGGAGCACGGAGGAAGGTACCGAGGGGACGCCGGGCGAGGGAACCGAGGGGAGCCGGCCGGCCGCCCCATCCGAGAGTGGCGCGGAGCCTTCGGCCGTCGAAGCGGCCGCAAGGGCGGCCGAGTTGATGGAGGGGCTCTGGGGCATGCTTCCGGCCCGGGAGCGCGCGGCGGTCAGGCAGTTGCCCGGCGCCGCGTTCCCTCCGGAATACGCGAGGCTGATCGAGGCCTATTTTCGAGCCCTTTCCCAGGAGAAAATCGATGAATCGCCGGAGTAAGCGGACGGCCTGGTGTGCCGGATGTCTAATCGCGTTCGCCGTGGCCGCTGCGAACGCGGCGGCGGCGGAGAAGGAGGCATCGGCCGTTACGCCCGAGGCGGACCGCGCCGTCTTGCGTGGCCTCGCCTTCCTGGCCGGGCGGCAGCACGAGGACGGGTCGTTTGGGCGGAATCTCTACCGGGGAGATGCCGGCGTCACCTCCCTCGCCGCGATGGCCTTCATGGCCTCCGGCAGCATGCCCGGAAAGGGGCCTTACGGAGAGCACGTCGGCGGCGCGCTCGACTACGTCCTTCGCCGGGCGAGGCCGGACTGCTTCATCTCCGGAGAAGACGCCCAAATGAACCGTCCCATGTACGGGCACGGCTTCGCGGTATTGTTTCTGGCCGAATGCGCGGGGATGTCGCGGCGGACCGATTTGCACCGGAAGCTGGCGGCCGGGGTGGAAGTGATCGTGGGGTGCCAGAACCAGGAGGGGGGCTGGCGATATTTCCCCCGGCCGGAGGATGCCGATATCTCGGTGAGCGTCTGCGAGCTGACCGCCCTTCGTGCCGCACAGAATGCCGGGGTGGGGGTTCCGGAGGAGACGATCGGCCGGGTGGTCGCCTATATGCGGAAGTGTCAGAACTCCGACGGCGGGTTCATGTATCAACTCTCCGGCGGTCCCAGCGCCGTCCCGCGTACCGCCGCGGCCTTCGTGGGGTTCTACAACGCCGGCTTCTACGACGCGGCCGTCCTCGACCCGGCGGCCGACTACCTCCAAGCGGCGCCGCCGGACCCGGCCGACCCGTTTTTCTTCTACGCCTGCTACTACCTGAGCCAGGCGGCCCATTTCCGCGGAGGCGAATTCCGCGCCGCCGTTTATCCCCAAATGACCGCCCTCCTCCTGGCGAACCAGCAGCCCGACGGAGGCTGGTCCTCGACCATCGATCGCGACTGCGCCACCGCCATGGCCTGCCTCGCCCTGCTCATGCCGGAGGCGCCCTTGCCGATTTTTCAGCGGTAGGGTTTCCGCCAATAGGGTTCACCCAGTGCAATCCGATAAGCAAACGGGGCCGGTCTTCCCGAAAATGGCGGCGAATTCACGGCGTTTCTTGCCAATCTCCTGGTTGGTCTGGATCTTCGTCGGTGAGTTTGACGTCGATGATCTTGGAATCGCCGGAGGTTTCTTCGGCCGTGTAAACGGTGCCGTCGGGGCGGATGACGCGGATTCGGGTTTTGACATGAGCCCCCAAGCGGCGACGGAAATGGCGCCGGAAACCGGGAACCAGCAGAAGGAATCCGATGATATCGGTAAGGATGCCGGGGGTGATGAGGAGGGTACCGGCGATGAGGATGAGCAGTCCGTCGAAGAGGGAGTCGGCCGGCAGTTCTCCACGGCGGACGCGGTCCTGGATGGTTTGGATGCACCGCCATCCCTCGCGGCGCGCCAGGGCCGCCCCGACGATCCCGGTGAGGACAATCAGTCCCAACGTGAAGAGCCACGAGGTATGGTCGGCGATGTAGAAGAGGATCGCCGCCTCGACGAGGGGAATCAGCGTGAAAAGGAGGATCAGCCGGAGTAGCACGTGGGCATTATCGTAGAAGGGTTTCGCCGGAGAACGGCCGAGCCGTGCGGACGGCCGGGTTTTCGGTTTCTTTCGACTTCCGCGCGAAGAGTTCGGCCTTATCGGACTCTCCCAGCTCGCCGTGCATCGCGGCGAGGTTTCCGTACGGCACGGACAATCTCGTCGGTTCGGCA
>CAZFQG010000016.1:0-50420 GCA_964520785.1 uncultured Planctomycetaceae bacterium
ATCGAGCGGAATCGGCGAATTGGGACGCTCGTCACCTCCGTCCGTCGCCTGGATCAAGACGGCCGTCTCCTCCGTCAATTCCAGTGGCTCCTCCAACCCAAGTACGGAACATTCCGCGTCGCATCCGGCAAGATATAGGGCCTTGAGTGCGTCACCGCGAGCGGCGTCTCGGTCGACGACGGTGATTCTCGGCGGATGTGGGAGACCGGCCAATTCATGAGCAACCGCGCGTCCCACCCGGCCGCCCCCGACCAACACGACCTCCTTGCCTTGAAGGTCGGCCTTTTCCGAGATTGCCGCGACGACCGCCTTGCCCTCCGTATTGTCCCCGGTCAGCCCGTCTCCTTCACGGAAGAACACGTTGACGGACCCCACCCGGGCAGCGGCTTCGGTGACGGAGTCGAGCAACGCGATGACGGCCTCCTTGTGTGGATTCGCGATATTGCCGCCGACGAATCCCATCGCGCGCATTCCGCGAACGGCGTCCTCCAGGTTCTCCGGTGTCACGTCGAGCGTGATGTATCGCCAATCCAAGTCTCCGGCCGAAAATGCCTGATGGAGCACATACTGCGACGGATCCCCGTCCATTGGGTGGCCAATTATCGCTAAAATGGGCTGTAACGACATCTCGTGCTGAATGCGAAGACCTTGTGGATCGTCCGTATTTTCACAAGCCTACGTCGAAGGAACAATCGCGGATTGCCGAAACCGCCTGGTCATTCGGGGCGAACGCCGACAAAGACCCCTACATGGAATCACCGGCGCTTGCGCGCGGCGCGGTGCGCGGAAATCCGCGGCTTCTCAACGCCGGATGACTATCGACCGCGCCGCGTTTTCACTCACCGGACGTGGGAACTCCTTCAGATCGCTAAATCTCGTTCTCGCCGGGTACTACGAACGGCCGGCGGTACTCCCGCGTGAGCAATGCGTTCGCCGCGTCGTTGTTCGTAAAAACTTCCTTCCTTGGATCCATTTCGAGCATGGGCCCGAGCGTAACGGGCGTCTTTTGGAGATCGACCCCGTTCTTCTTGAGGTGGGCGATGCACCGATCGAGGGTATCCATTTCGTCGTCCAACGATTCGACCCGGCCGATGACGTCCTTGATTTTCGAAACCGGCGCCCGTTCGCCGAGCAGATACGAGACGGTAGCCGTGTGGGCCAATGCGGCGGAAAGATGTCCTTCGAGGATATCGGCGGTGAGGTCTTCATGGTCGCGGCTTCGAACCGCCTCGACGAAATTGCCGTAGTGGTCGCCGCCGCCGGAGAACGTCTTGATCTCCTTGCCGTCCTTATCAAAAGCCTTGCCCCCCTCGTAGCCGTTCATCAGGATGTAACCGTCGGAGCCGTGGAGACAATAGCCGAACCAGTTCGCGCCGCGGTAATCCTCGCTTTCGAGCCCGCGGACTTCGATAATGAGGGTCTTCTTTCCACCGTCGAACGTGTGGATCGCAACCTGCGTGTTCGCGACGTCGCCGGCATCCTCGTAACCAAGCCGGCCTCCGTAGCTGATGACCTTCTCGCTCAACGAATTCACGCCGAGCCCCCAGCGGCAAAGGTCGATCTGGTGCGGTGCCTGATTTCCCATATCGCCGTTGCCCCAATGGTACTGCCAGTGCCAATCGTAATGGAATCGCTTGCGAGTGATCGGCCGCTCGGTCGCGGGACCTTGCCACAGGTCGTAGTCGAGACCGGCCGGAGGATCGTAGTTTCCGGGGGGGCCGATCGAGTTGCGGCGTTTATAACAAATCGCTCTGGCCAGGTTGCACGTGCCGATGCCGCCGTCGCGGAGAAATGCCATCGCGTCATTGTGCGCCCTGTGCGTGCGGTTCTGCGTGCCGGTCTGACAGATTTTCTTGTACTTCCGGGCAACCTGGACCATGCGTCGGCCTTCGCTGACGTTGTGAGAGACCGGCTTTTCGACGTAGACATCCTTCTCCGCCTGCATCGCCCAAATCGCTCCCAGCGCGTGCCAATGGTTCGGCGTGGCGATGGCGACGATATCGACCGCCTTGTCGTCGAGCAGGTCTCGCATGTCCTTGACGAAAGTGCAATCGACGCCGGACGTTTTGATTTTGTCAACCGCCTTCGCGCCGACGGTTTCGTCGCAATCGCAAATCCGCGTGACTTTGCAGCCGTGCCGGTTGTTCAGCCCGCTCATATGCGATTGGCCTCGGCCGTTGCAGCCGACGACGGCGACTTGGAGCAACTCGTTCGGACTTTCACCGCGCAAGGTGGAAATGAACGCCGGGGCGGCGATCACCCCGCCACCCATGGCGACGGCGGTTTTGATGAATCGTCTGCGTGAAGTGTGAGACATGGCGTGATTCCTTGGATTAAGCGATCGGTTCGGATGGTTAAAAGGAGGGGCGGGGGTAATTCCGGTGGGTAAGAGGGCTACAACCCATTCTACACGGACCGCCAAGCTCGTGCAACGCCGGGACAAACCCCTTTCGCGGGTGGATGGCGCACAACGTCGCGGAGAGAGGCTATCAGCTCCTCCCTCGCGGGAAGACGAGCCCGCAAGGAGCAATACCGCCAAAGCAACCTCTCTTGGCGAATGGCTCCGCCGGTGGTTTTCGGGGCATCGACAACTACTTCGTCGTCACCTTTCCGTCCTCGGGGCCGGGGCGGTCCGGGCGGTAGATGTAATCCGGCCAGAGGGGGCAGTTCAGGTCGATCCAGGCCTTGATCGCGCGCATTTCCGATTGGCTGAGGGAGACCTCCTGGTGATCCGTGTCGGCCAGAACGTCCCAGAGGGCGCTTTTGAGCGTACCGAAGGAGAGTGGCTCGGCCTTGAAATGTCTCATGCCGTAGGTGAAGTCGAAGTAGTGGACCCATCCTCCTGCGATGAGCGTGCGGTACGAGGTCGGAACCCGATCGGAACCAAGCGTGCCGCGAAGATCGCAACGCCCTTCCTGGGTGCCGTCGTGACATCGCACGCAGTGCGCATCGAGGACCGGTTGTACGACCGTGCGGTAGTCCAGCGCCTTGGTGCCCCAGGGGGGCGGCTCCAGATGCCGGGCCGAATGCAACAGGGCCAGTCCCACCTCCGGCGGTGTGGAAGAGTGGCGGTTTTCGTGGCAACCGATGCAACTGCGGCGTTCGCCCGGTTGGAGTTGTATGACGCTCCGCATCCGCTGCAACTCGTTGTAGTCCCCATCGAGCAGTTGGAAGTAGAGCACCTTTCCGGCCGGCGCCAGGAAGTTGGCGGAGCCGTCCTCGGCAATCGGAACGGTGCCGAGCGATGCCTTGGCCACGTAGCTGGGCCAACCGCTTTCTTCGCGCACGGTATATAGCCCCGGCTCCGTCTCGGTTACGAGCCGTTGCCAGTCGTGGTTCGTTCCCAGAGGACCGGCCAGCGCGTTGGGCGTCCGGGTTTCGAATACCCGAGGCGGACCATGCACCAGGTGGATTGGGGAAGCGTAGAAGTCGGTGAAGGGGGGATGGTCCGCGCGGCACTGACCGTCGGCAAGCTCTTCGAGGGTCGCCGGCACTTCTTCCGCGACGCGGAGGTATTTGGCGCGGCCGCGCTCCACCTTCGAACCCAGACCGATATAGACATCCTGCACGGTGAACTGACCCAAGCCGCGCTGCGCGAGATTCGCGTCGATCGTACTGGAGAGGACCGGCGGCCGCGGCTGGGGCCGGAACGGGCGCGGATGCTTGCTGCTGATTTCCGGATCGGCGTATAGCAGTTCGCGGTTGCCGTAGCGGTCGATCATGTACAACGCCCAGTTGTGCTGATCGTCCGGGTTGTGGGTGACGAGGAAGTGATCCGACGAGATCGGGTACGGATCGCGGAAGGAGTTGTGGTGCGACCGGCTCATCTGGTAGTGCGGCCGCGTGTCGGGCGTGATGTTCGTGATCGCCTCCGAATCGAACGGGTCCTTGCCCCGGTCGATCAGGGCGGTCGGCCCTTGGTGATCGCCGTGCGACATGAGAGTACAGACGATTTCATTCGTCCCCGGTACCTCGTGCGCCTGGCTGTAGCAATTGGGCGTGTTGTTGCCGAAAACCAACTCCGGATGGGTGCCGTCCGGCCGGATGGACCAGAGCGTGTGGCCGAAGTCGGCCCCCTTGTCCATGTATTCCGAACGCGTCCAGAGGATCCGCCCGTTCTGCATGACCGACGGTTTCCACTCGCTCAAATTGGCGTGGGAGAGCCGCCGGATGTCCGAGCCGTCGGCCTCCATGCGGAAGAGGACGTACGCTTGCGGCCGCCAGCAGAGGAACCGGGCCCTGCATCGGGTACTGTGAAAGGCGAGACCGCCGTCCGGCAGACAAGTCGCGTCGAAATCGTGAAACGGCCCATCGGTCAATCGCCGCACGTTCGAGCCGTCGGCGTCCATCGCGTACATGTGCCAATACGAGGCCCAACCCTCGACTTCCGGTTTGTCCGGCCGGTAGGAAAAGTAGACCGTCTTCGCGTCGTAATCGGAAACCGGCTCGCGGACGATTCCCTCGCTGCCGTCGAACAGTTGGTCGATGGTCGCCTGCTCGGGGCGGAACCGGCCCTCTTCATCACGCGGAATGTTCAGGACGTAAACGCCCCCGCCAGGCGCGAGAACGCCGTCGAGATGCTCGCTGTAATTGTGCGATTCCAGGAAGGGGTGCCGCTTCGAAAAGAGAATCCGCTCCATCGGTTCCAGGGCGGGGTCGCGGAAAAACAATGCCCGCTTCGCGCGGCGCGCCTCGATGTATAGCGACTCCGATTCGGGGTTCTCCGCCGCCTTGCGCCGCAGCTCGGCCGCTTGGGCCCGTTCGGCCCTCACGTCGAGCCCTTGAGCGTCCAGCCGGTCGATCATCTCCTCGAACAGAACCAACACCCGCTCCAAGGGCGCGGATCTGGCGATTCGGCCCCAATAAGGCTCGCCGCCGGGAACGGCCGCCCTATCGACCAGAAGGGGCGACAGATGATCATCCGCCGGGACGTGGCTCCAGGTCGTCTTCTCGCGAAGGAATGCGTACCGCAAGTAGCCGTCCCAGCTCTTCTCGGGGAACCGGGCGACCGGCGTGTACGGAAACTGGCGGCGCCGGCTTTCAGCCGTCTTTTCCCGCTTGGCCACCGTCCGCCATTGCGTGCCATCTTCTGAGACGAGGACGTCGAAGACCTCGGCGATCCGGTCGGTGAACCGGCCGGTCCGGTCGCGGGTGACGACCACCCGCGCGATCTCGGCCGGCTCGGGGAGTTCGATTTGCACCCACTCGGGACCGTTACCGGCGGCAATCCAACTGAAGTCGTTTCCATAGCGTCCGTCGTTGAGGTGTTCCACCTTGTGGATGGGATAGCCCGCGATCACCGACGAGGCGGTCGCCTTCGCTCCCTTTTCCGCCAGCGCCAGGTTGTCCTTGCCGTCAGGCCCGAAAATCTCCAGTTCGTCGATTCCCGGTTGCGAACTTCCACTGGTCACGTGAATCGCCACGCGAACGAACCGAGCCTCGCAAGGGGGAAAATCGACCGCGTCCGGAGGCGTCGCGGCCGCTACCGCCTCGACAATGGCGTCGAGCTTCTGTTGGAATTCCTCCGGGACGGGGCGAGGTTCCGAACCGTCAGCCAACCCATGCGAAAGAAGAAGCACCGGCGCCATCACCGCGCAGGCACGAATCACAAACCTGGAAAAAGCCTTCATCCGAGTTCTCCTCTAATTTCACGAGCAGCGGTAATCAGGGGCACGCTGCATCGGGACCACCGGCACAAGGACCGAAAACGGCGCGTCGACACCCGCTGTCGACACGGAACTTATTATAGTCGGAAACGCCGCTGGGTGGAACAGGGCCGTGGACCACTCGATTGGGGGTTGTGCGAGGTGGAGGTTATTTGAATCAGCCGGCGGAGGCTTCGAGACCAATACAGGGCGGAAAACCGCCTTGTCGTGGAAAACCCCTTATGATTGGGGGGTAGATCGCCCTTGCCCGGATAATCGTTGACATCGGCACGCGCGGAAGTTAAGATGCTACGAGTAGGTGGGGAAGGTGCCTCTGGAACCGGTGCGGGGCGGCGGCCTTCCTTCCCATCGCCGGATTTTTGTCAACTTCACGAGGTTTTTGGAGAACCACCCAATGAGAAACATCTGTGTCTTGATTACCGCCGCGGCGGTTGCCTTCTGTGCCGGGGCCGCCTCGGCTGAAACCATCTTCCATTATTCCTTCGATACCGATTACTCCGATTCCTCGGGGAATGGTTTCCATGGGACGCCGCACGACGGAAACGGAAACGGAAACACCGACGGGGTAAGCATTACCAACGCGGCCGGTGAATATGTCTTCGGCGGCGGGGCGGCGAACTTCACGGCCGAACGGGACTTCGTCGTCATCCCGGAACAGCTTATCGGCAGCGGCAATCCCTACAGCCTCTCCTTCTGGGCCCGCGACCTTTCCGACGATACGACCGGCGGCATGGTTCTCGGGCGAACCCAAAGTGGAGACGCTTCCCTGTTCTTCCTTTGGCATTGGAACGGTTACTTCCGTTGGCGCGGAAGCGGGAACGTCGCGGCGCGGCAGGCGGACTTCGATTACGTTCGTGACAATGAGTGGCATCACTGGGCCCTCGTCGCCGGCGATTTTGACGAAGACGGGGAATTGGACGACATTACCCTGTACCGGGATGGGGTCTTGCTCGGTACCGACTCGGGTAATCTGACCGGTTTTATCGTCGACTCCATCGGCGAAGGTTACGGTAGCAACCTCAATTTCGACTGGGAAGGCCAAATCGACGAGGTCTGGATGTTTAGCAAAGCGCTCAGCCCCGGCGAGATCCGCTCACTCCGTTGGTCCAACGTCATCCCCGAACCGGCAACCGCGGCGCTGCTGGCCTGCGGCCTCCTCCTACTGCTGGGTGTCCGATCCGGCGGACGAGGCAAGTAGGTTCGATCACGTTTTTTGAAAGATTTTCCCAAGCGGGCAGCGCGCCGTGGCGCGCTGCCCGTGGTTTTGTCAACGTTTCCGAATCAACACGGGAGTAGTCTGCGATGCGTTTCTTCCTTTTTTCGATGGTGACCCTGGTTTTGGCCTTGGTCTCGGTGCAACCGGCTCCCGCCGCCCTCGTGCGGGTCTTCCTGCAGGGTGGACAATCCAACGGAGACGGCCGGGCGGAGTGGTCGAGCCTGCCGGCGAATTTACAGCAGCCGCAGACCGACGTGGACTTCTTCTTCCGCGTCGAGGGTCCTCATCCGTGGGAAGACCAATTAATCGCTCTAAAACCCGGTTCGCCGGAGTTCTCGCAAACGAATTTCTTCGGTCCGGAGATCACGTTCGGGCGGGACATGGCCGACTATTACGCGAGCGATCCCGATACTTCGGTGGCGATCATCAAGTACGCCAACGGCGGCACGCGGCTCTACGACCAATGGGCCGCTCCCAGTGGACCGGAGTATGTCCACTTCCAAAACACCGTCGATGCCGGCATGGCGGCCCTGCGTGCCGCCTACCCTTCGGATACGGTGGAAATCGCCGGGATGATCTGGATGCAGGGTGAGAACGACGCCTCCTCAGACGTCTATGCCGACGTCTACGAAAGCAGGCTCAAGAGCTTCATCACCGATGTCCGTACCCGCTACGGGGCCGATCTCCCGTTCGTGATCGGGCGGCTTTCCGCCAATCAGACCGGCCTGAGTTATCCCGCGGGACTCCAAAAAGTAATGGCCGCCCAAACCGCGGTGGCCGCCGGAAACACGCGGACCGGGTTGGTCGACACCGATTCCTTCTCGCTGAAATCCGACCGGATTCATTTCGATACCGCCGGAATGCAGGCCTTGGGGTCCGCATTCGCCTCGGTCATGCAAACGACGATGAATAACGAGCCCGATCCCCACGACCCGGGCGATGATCCGACGCCGGTCATTAGCGGCGTCGTCGCCCATTATTCGTTCGACACGGACTACAGTGATTCGTCGGGAAACAACCTGCACGGTACCGCGTATGACGGCAACTACAACGGCACGACCGACGGCGTGAGCATCACGAACACTCCCGGCGAGTGGATATTCGGAGGCGGAGCCGCGAACTTCACCGCCGAGCGCGATTGGGTACAAATTCCGCAGCAGATTTTCTACAGCGGAAACGATTACAGCTTCTCTTTCTGGGCCCGAGACCTCTCCGACAGTTCCACCGGCGGGATGTTCCTGGGAACGCCGGAGTCCTATCCTCCGAATTTCTTCCTCTGGCTCTGGAACGACTACATCCGCTGGCGGGGCAACACGAGCCAGCCCGAACGCCAGGCGGACTTCCCCAATACTCGCGACAACGAATGGCACCATTACGCCTTGGTCGCCGGCGATTATGACGAAGACGGGTCGGTGGACGACATCACGCTCTACATCGACGGCGCGTTCGTCGGTACCGATCCGAATAACCTGACCGGAATGATCATCGACGCCATCGGTTCCGGCTACGGGGACAACCTGGATTTCGACTTCGAAGGCCAGATCGACGAATTCTGGATCTTCGACCGCGCCCTGACCCTCGAGGAAATCCAGCTTCTCTACACCACCAACGGCCAGATTCCGGATGTTTTGCCGGGTGACCTCAACGGCGACGGAGCGGTCAACTCGGGGGACCTGGACCTGGTCCGGGCGAATTGGGGAACGGATAACCCGGCCGGTGACGCCAACGGCGACGGCATCGTCAATTCGGGCGACCTGGACGTCGTGCGTGCCAACTGGGGCGCCACCGCCTCCGCCGTGCCCGAGCCGGGAACGTTGATTCTCTTCTTCGCGGCGGCGTTGATCGTCTCCGGAATCCGGCGGCGCTGAGCGTCGCCGTCGTACTCCGGTGGTCCGCGTTTCCGTCCATGGTCCCTTCCGTTTTCGAGGTTTTTTGGAGGAATACCGATGAAATGCAACCGTATCGTGCTCCTCGCCGCGGCAGCGGCCATTGCCGGTCTCGCCCAGGCGGGGGTCGTTACCCATTACAGCTTCGACCACGATTTCAGCGACGTATCGGGGCACTCCGCGCACGGCGCCCCCTACGACGGCAACGGCAACGGCTCGACCGCCGGGGTCGGCATCACCCATGCGCCCGGTGAATGGGTCTTCGGAGGCGGAGCGGCCACGTTCACCGCCGAGAGAGACTGGGTGGACATCCCGGAGCAGATCTATTGGAACGGCGAGGACTATAGCTTCTCCTTCTGGGCCCGCAGCCTTGCCCAAGGCGCCACCGGCGGAATGGTCCTCGGCTCGCCGACGAAGCATCCTCCCAACTTCTTCGTCTGGATCGGCAACGATTACGTCCGGTGGCGAGGAAACGGCGACTCGCCCGACAGACAGGCCGATTTTCCCCTTGCCCGCGACAACGATTGGCATCACTACGTACTGGTCTCCGAGGACCGTAACCAAGACGGCACCGCGGACGCCATCACGTTGTACGTCGACGGCGCGTTGGTGGGGACCGATTCCGGCAACGTGACCGGGTTCATTTTCGACGCGATCGGCGCCGGCTACGGCACCGACCTGGATCTGGACTTCGAAGGCCAGATCGACGAGGTCTGGATATTCGACCATGCCCTTTCGCTCGAGGAGGTCCGTCTGTGGTACACGTCCAACGGCGTGCCCCCTCCCAAGTTGCCGGGCGACCTCAATCTCGACGGCGTCGTCAATTCATCCGATTTGGACTTGGTCCGCGCGAACTGGGGAACGACCAACCCCGATGGGGACGCCAATGAGGATGGATTCGTGAACTCGGTCGATCTGGACATCATTCGCGCCAATTGGGGCGCCACCCGCCCCGCCGACGTCCCGGAACCGAAGGCGTTCCTCCTCCTATCGTGCCTGTTGGCCGCGACGACGGTATTCAGGTCGCGGGCGGCCCGTTGAAAGCCCCAGGAGTCCGAAGCGATTGGAGACTTCAGGCTGAAGAGCAATCGCCACGACTTCCTCCACGTGAACCCCGCGGTTGGTTCCTGCAAAACACGGGAATTCAAAGATCGTGAGCCCTGTGCCTGATAGTCGGCAGCGTCGCCGACGTCCGCGCCGGTGTTCAGGCGCCGACGAAATCCGGGAACGAGGATTGCTGGTCTCGGAAGTCGTGATCCCTCGCCCAAGCCGGGAATTGCTCTCGGAATACGTCTGATTCCGTCCCGGACGTTCACTTCCGCCGCATTCCGGCGAACGCCGACGCGTGACCGGCAAGCGACGCGGCGAAATTGCGGAAGCTCAGTTCCTCGTTCGGGCTCGATGCCTCCCCGCGGAGCCCTCCCTCCTTGGTTGAGAGAAGCAGGCAGGCACCGTCGTAGAGGCGCTCGCGGAGGAGCTTCAACAGAAGAAGCTCGTACCGTTGCGCATAGGAGGTCGCACGAAATTGGGGAAAGACGGCAAAATGTGGCTCCTTCACATTGACGCGCGAGAGAGAACGTTCGCACTTCTACAGTAAGAAAACGTATCCCAGCCAAGGTCTCGCGGATGGCTTGAAGGCCCCTTCGCGGTAGGCTGCCCAAAGGTCTGTGGCGTTCCCCAACGCTTCCTCGGTTCTGTTGTTGAAGTTGTTGCCGAACGAGGGCCCAACCTGCGCCTTGAATTCGATCGCCGCGACCAACTGGCCGTCGGACACGGCGAGTAAATCCCATTTTTTCTCGGGCCGAAAGTACCCAGGAATCTCTAGTCTTTCTTGCCAGAAGACATCCGTGTTCTTCACCCCTGCATCGATCAACAAGCTATGACAGAGCTTGACGAATCCGTCGAGGTGTTTTCCTCCGGTAACCGCGGTTCTTTGGCCGGCATCCCTCTGTCCCGTGACTGTCCCCTGCTTTTTCGCCTGTCTTGCCCTTGTTTGCCAAAAATGTCGAATCGCCTTTGAAATATGGGCATCAATATCCATGATTGACCTGTACATCCGTTCGCATGAAAAAATCCCGTGAGTCAAGAACTCGTCTTTCCGCGAACGAGAGATAGGTCTCATCCACTTCAAACCCGATACTGTTGCGACCGTTCTTCATGGCGGCGACCGTGGTGGAGCCGGTCCCGAGAAATGGGTCGAGTACCGTATCGCCGACGAAGCTGAACATGCGGATGAGCCGTTCGGCCAACTCGACCGGGTAGGGTGCCGGATGGTTTCGCGTGGAAGCGCCGGTGAGTCCCTGCCATATCTGCTGGAACCAGGCTCGGTGGTTGGTTTCCGAAATGACGCTGAGCGTGCGCGTGGCGACGGACGGCTTGCGGTACCCCCCGGCTTGCGCTCCATGAGGATGAATTCGATGTCGTTCTTGATGACCGAGTTCGGCTCGTATGGCTTCCCCAGGAACGAACCGCCGTTGCCGTCGACCTCGTATTGCGCATTGGCGATCTTGTGCCAGATGATCGGGGCCAGGTTGTCGAAACCGAGCTTGCGGCAATGCTCTTGGATCGACGCATGGAGTGGCACTACCGTATGGCGCCCTTGATTCTTGCGACGCGAAAGGCAGACGTCCCCCACGACGCAAATGAGCCTTCCGCCCGGGACGAGTGCCTTGAAGCACCGCCGCCACACCTTATCCAATTCCAACAGAAATCCTTCGTAATCTTCATGGTGCCCCAGTTGCCCTTCTGACTCGCGATACCGTTTCAGCGTCCAATAGGGAGGGGATGTGACCACGAGGTGGACCGATTCCGGGGCCAGGTTCATCTTCCTGGCATCTTGCAGATGCAATTCGTGCCGCGTGGGGACGCGAGAGACCGCCTCCTCGATCAGCGCCATCAGCCTCACATCCTTCGCGATCGCCGGAATGGCCGTTTGAGGGTTGTCCAAGTCGGCGACCTCCGGCGGGAGGAATTCGTCGATCAGAACCGTGTCCTTTGTCGTTGGCATGGTTGGTCCGTTCCTGGGAGCGATGTCCGAAAGCCGCAGTTTACCAGAAGGAAACGGGAATTGATATCCCACCGGACGTGAGAGTGGCCGGCCCGCGGCTTGGTCTGTGCTGTGCCGTCCGCGTCCCATTGCACTCTCCCTGCTCGGGGTATATACTGAACGCTGTGGTAATACCGGCATGACGCAAGGAAAATCGACCTCGATTCCCTAACAGGCAATACCATGAAATACCCCTGCCTACTACCGGCGCTCTTTGCCGCTGTTGGGTTCCTCGGAAATCCAGTCGGGGTGGCCGCCGAAAGGCCGAATCTCCTCTTCATCATGACCGACCAGCAGCGGGGGGATTGCGTCGGGTGCTATGGGGACCATCCGGTGATCACGCCGAACCTCGACCGGCTTGCCGAACGAGGCGTGCGGTTCCGCAGGGCTTATAGTTCGGTCCCCTCCTGCACGCCGGCGCGGACGGGGCTCCTTACCGGATGGGCCCCCTGGAGGCACGGGATGCTCGGGTACTCCCGCGTGCCGCAATACTACGAAAATGAACTCCCGCGGATGGTCCGCGAGGCGGGCTACTATACGCTCGGCATCGGGAAGATGCACTGGTTCCCCCAGCGGATCACGCACGGATTCCACAAGACGCTCCTGGAAGAGTCGGGCCGCGTCGAGTCGGAGGGGTTCATCAACGATCACCGCCGCTGGTTGAAGGAAGTCGCTCCGGATGTCGATCCGGACGTGACCGGAATCGGCTTCAACGAATACCGCGGCGGCGTCTATGGATTGCCCGAGCGGCTGCATCCCACGGCGTGGACCGGACGGACGGCGGTCGAATTCCTCGAAGGGTACGATGGGACGGATCCGTGGTTCCTCAAGGTCTCCTTCGCGCGGCCCCACAGCCCCTACGATCCGCCGCGGCGCTTCTTGGATATGTACGACGATGTCGAGATTCCGCCGGCGCGGAAAGCCGAATGGTCCCGGAAGTACGCCGAACCGCGCGGTAAAGAGAACGCCTTCAATGGTGATTTCGGCCCCGAGCAGGTCGAGGAGAGCCGCCGTCACTACTACGCGAGCATCACCTTTATCGACGAACAGATCGGGCATATTCTCGAAGTCCTCGAACGGCGCGGCTGGGGCGAAAACACGCTCATCATCTTCACGGCCGACCATGGCGACATGCTGGGAGATCACCACCACTGGCGGAAGACCTATGCCTACGAAGGCTCCGCGCGGATTCCCATGATCATCGCCTGGCCGAAAGGCTTCCCGGCCAAGATCGCCCCGGGGAGCGAATCGGACCGGCTGGTCGAACTCCGCGACATTCTCCCCACGCTCCTGGACGCCGCCGGGACCCTCGGCGACTACGACCCCGCCCGCTTCGACGGCCGCAGCATGTTGGAACTCGTCCGCGGCGACGATTCCCACTGGCGGACCGTCCTCGACCTGGAACACGCGCGGTGCTACTGGCCCGGCAACCAGTGGAACGCCCTGACCGACGCGCGCTACAAGTACATCTTCTTCAGCCACGATGGAACGGAACAGCTCTTCGACCTCCGGGAAGACCCGGACGAAACGGTCAACCTCGCCGAAGACCCGGCCCACGCGGAATTACTCGCCCAGTGGCGCGCCAAAATGGCCGGCCACCTCGCGGAACGCGGCCCCAAATGGGTAAAAGACGGCAAACTCCAGACCCACGAGAACATCCTTCACGGGGACAACTTTCCGAAGTAGGGGAGGTGCGTTGTCCGCCGCGATTGGCGGAGTGCCCTCTTCTTCGTCGCGATTTTGCTCGCGTATTTGAATCCGCGACTCTACTGATGGGTTCGAGGGGCGCGACTACCGGAGAATTCGCCGAACCTCGCGCGAAGCCGGGAAATGAATTGGATAGCTGTAGCGATTATGCCGAATAAAACAGTGAGCCCCTATTCCGTCGAGATGCGCATTTTCACAGTGTGGGTAATTTAGGCAATTAGAAGATGTCCAAACAGGCCTCCACCAACCGATCGGCCAAGTCGCGATCCAAGTGGCGAAACGGAGAGCGTACCCCACCCGGGGTGAGTCGCGAGACACGCGTTGACCCGGCGCACGTCGTTCTCCGCGACGAGCCGGTTCCGTATCCGGACGCGGAATCTTCCGAGGCGGAGCGTGCCTCGCGGCGCGAAGAATTGGAACAGAGCCTGCAGCGTCAAGCGAATCAACTGGCCGAACACCTCCGCCAGCGGCGTCACGAACTTGACCGTCGCGAAAGCAAGCTCAATGCCCAGTTGGCTCTGTTGGAGAATGATAGTCGTCGAGCGCGGTTGTGGCTTGCCGGCCGCGAGGCCGAGTTGGAAGAAACCCGAGAAGAACTGCACCGGCGGCGGGAGGAATTGGAGGAACGTGCCAGGAGACTCGCGGAAGAGGCCGCGAGGCCTGCGCCGGAACACATCGAACGTGAGCGAAAGCTCGACGCCAGGGAAGCCGAACTGGACGCTCGGGAGGCCCGATTGCGCCAGTGGGAGGAAGAGTTGACGGCCTCCACGAAAGAAGTCCAGTCGATTCGGGCGCAACTGGAGGAGGAACTTCGCGCCCGGGAAGAATCGCTCGCGACGGAAGCATCCGCCTTCGGCGAGAAATGCCGGGCGGTCATGGACGATCTCGCGGACGCGCGGCGGCGAGCCGAAGAGAAGACCCGGCGAGCCGACCACGCCCGGGCGGCGTTGGAACCGGTCCGCGCGGAGTTGCGTGCGATGCAGCGCGATGCGCTTCAGGATCGCCTGGCGGCGGAGGAACTCCGAATCGCGGTGGCGGAGACGGCGCCTCCGGCGACGCTATCGGAGACGATCGCGGCCATTCGCGCGAAGTTGGACGACCGGTACGCCGAGGCGAAATCGGAACTGATTCGCGAACGGACCGCTCTGGAGGCGACACGGGATGAGCTGGCCGGCCGACTGGAGTTGATTCTGGCCGAGAAGCACCGCTTCGAACAATGGGTGAATCGGCGGCGGAGCGAACTAGACGAGGAGACGAAGCGGCTGGCGGCCACGGAACGCGAGTTGGAAAAACGCCGCGAAGTCATGGCCCGAAAGGCGCGCGATTGGCGCTCCGAGCGGTTCGAGTACCGCGAGACCATCCGGCAATTGAAACGCGAGATGCTCCGGCGAGACTGACGCGAAATGCACCGCCTGTTCTAATCCGCCTTCTCGGCGAGTTCCTTCTCCACGGCGTGACAGTGAACCGCGTGCCCCTCCAAGTCGAGCTGCCGGGGGTACTCCTGCTCGCAGATATCCATCGCCAATGGACATCTCGGGTGAAAAGGGCACCCGGGCGGCGGGTTCATCGGACTGGGAACGTCCCCTTTCAAGACGATCCGCGTCCGCTTTTTCGTAGGTTCCATCGTCGGAATCGCCGAGAGAAGGGCTTTGGTATAAGGGTGCAGGGGATTCTCGTACAAATCATCGCTCGATGCGCTCTCGACGATCCGTCCTAAATACATGACGGCGACGCGATCCGAAAGATAGCGGACCATCGAAAGGTCATGCGAAATGAACAGATAGGTGAGGTGATATGTCTTGCGCAGATCGACCAGCAGGTTGATGATTTGCGACTGGATCGACACGTCCAGCGCGGAAATCGGTTCGTCGAGGACCATGAACTTGGGACGAAGCGCCAATGCCCGGGCAATGCAAATCCGCTGGCGCTGCCCTCCGGAGAATTCGTGTGGATACCGGTTCAAATGATACTTGGGGTCCAAGCCGACCTGATCCATCACCTGCCGGACGATTTCGCTCCGCTGCCGCTTGGTACCCAGGTGTACCCTATCTGCGCGACGGTGAACCAAGAGGCCTTCTTCGATGATCGCCTCGACGGTCATCCGCGGATTGAGCGACCCAAACGGATCCTGGAAAACGATTTGCATGTCCCGGCGCAGCTTCCGAAGGTCTTCTCCCCCCGACGCGAGGACGTCCGTCCCGTCGAACTGGACCCGCCCGGCGGTCGGCTCGGTCAAGCGCAAAAGGCTCCGTCCGGCGGTCGTCTTTCCGCACCCCGACTCCCCCACCAGTCCCAGGGTTTCCCCTTCATAAATTCGGAAGCTCACGTCGTCGACGGCCTTCACGTGGTTGACGACCCGAGAGAAGAGCCCTTTCCGGACGGGGAAGTATTTCTTCAGATTCTCGACGGACAAAAGCGTGCTGGTCATGAAGATACGTTGCTTCCGTGTTAATAGATGGATTCATCTAAAGACTACGACGTTATACTAGCCAACGGCGGCCTCGAAGGCAAGGCGAGGCAATTCCCCTCAGAAGGGTGGTCGCCGTAGGGTGTTCAGCGCGGCGATCGGAGGTTCGCCGCGAAAGACCCGGACAATGTTCTTTACCATTCTCGACCAAGCGGCGGCAATCGTCTCCGGAGTTCCGGCGGCGAAGTGGGGACTGAAGACGGTCTTGGGAGCGGAGAGGAGGTCGGGGTGCGGTTCCGGTTCGTTCTCGAAGACGTCGAGGCCGGCCCCATTCAAATGCCCCGAATGGAGGGCATCCGCCAAGGCCTTTTCGTCGACGGTTCTGCCTCGCGACACGTTGAGAAAGAGGGCCCCGCGTTTCATCTTCGCCAAACGTGCGCGGTTGATTAGATGCCGTGTTTCGTCGGTCAGAGGTACATGCATGCTGACGACGTCCGATTCGGCGAGGAGCTGATCCAGAGGCCGGTAGTCGGGCTCGTCCACGGACGATCGATTGAAGTACACGACGCGCATACCGAAAGCCCGCGCACGCGTGGCGACGGCACGACCGATCCGACCGTATCCGATAATACCGAGAGTCTTTCCGGCAAGTCCGATTCGATTCCATTGGTCGAACGCGTCCGTCCCCAGTCGCCACCGGCCCGAACGGACGAAGTTGTCCGCCTCGATTCCGTTTCTGGCGACGTTCAGGAGCAGTCCGATGGTCCATTCGGCGGTCGCTTCGGTAAACTCATCGGGACAATTGGCCGCCCAAACGCCTCGCCGACTGAGAAGCTCCAAGTCCAGGTTATTGTACCCGGCCGCGAGATTGGCGACGAGTTTCAGTCGCGGCGCCGCGTCGAGGAATTCCTCGTCCACGCGAAGCTCCGTCGAGTTGACGACGACGTTCGCTTCACCCGCGCGGCGGAGCACCTCGTCGCGCGGCATCATCCCGGAAGACGGCCCTTGAATGAACCGGGCCTCCTTGGAGAGTTCCCCAAAGTACTTCAATGGGGCGAATCGTGTGATGAGAATGACCGGCGCGTCCGTCATGGTCCGTGGTTGGCTTGAGAAATACAGTCATTCTACGCCGATTTTCCGACGCAACCACCCCGGGTGTTCTTCCATGGAAGACTGGACTACCAACAGGACTCCCGCGTGCTTTCTTGAGGGGTCCGTGTCGTGGAGGTCGTAACGAGCGTCCGTTCCGCCGCCACGAGCTGGATCGCCACCTCGGAGACCCGCCGCCGGGAACGTCGCCCGGTGAGAATCTCGAGTTTGGTTTTGATGCGGTTCGCTTCCACCGAGCCGACGTGCAGAACGATCGTCCCGATCAGCCGTGCCACCTCCAGTAGCATAGCGAGATAAACGGCGAATTCGAAACCTCGCGTCTCCGGTTGTGCGCCCGCAAGCGGGGCCAGAAATCCGAACGAGAAGGAGAGCAACAGATAACGGAATGGAAACTGGGCATAACTGACAAGACATGCCGGGCGCAGTACCCTCGGCCACCGGATACTGCACGAGAACGCCGCGGTAGAAACCACCAGGCTCAAAAGGAATATCGGCTCGATCGCGTTCAGGAAGTTGGCCCCGTGCCCGTATCGAGGACCCGCTCCAGGTACGTCAAAGAGTCCAAGGAAACCAAATAATAAAATGGCATCCAACAGCGCCAAGAAAACCAACGCCGTCCGCATGATCAGTTCTACGAGAGACAATTCCGCGATTCGTTTCATTCGCATTGTTCCAGCCAACCCCCGACCACCTCGGCGACATCCTGCCAGCCCGGCTCCGCCAGGACCCAGTGGGCGTGGTCGGGAAACTCACGGTAGGTGGCGACCCGCGCGTAGCGTGCGGCCACCTTGCGCACCACCGACGCCGGGGTAATCCGGTCCCGACCGCCGCCGACGATCAACGTAGGGCATGTCACTCGCGACGCGTCCACGCGCGAAGCACGTCGGGAATCCAGGAACCAATATCCCATTTCAAAGGCCGCCCGCCCGGAATCGTAAACGAGCCTCGAATAGGCCTCTTTCCGCTCTTCCGGGGGGAGGAGATGAGCAGAGGAATAGACGAACTCGTTGAAGGTGGGCCGGATCGGCCTTCTCCAGAAACACCATTTTAATTGGGCGCTCAAGAAACCGCGAATCACGGAACTGGTAATTCCCCAAATTCCGGCCGGTGCGGCGGGAGTCAGAAGGACAAGACGCTCGGCCAGGCCCCTCGCGGCAAGCATCTGCGCAAGCAACCCCCCCATTGAGTGCCCCATGATAATGGGGGTGCCGAGGAGCCGTCGAATCTCCAATTCCAGGTCGGCCGCGTAGTCCAGGAGGCTCGTCCGGCCAACCTGGGGGTTTGGCGGAACAGCCGGATCACAAGCGTGGTGCCGCAACGTGGCCGCGATACAGTCGTACCCTTTCGATTGAAGGAACGGAATATACCGTTCCCAACACCAGGGACCACCCCACATTCCATGAATGAGAAAGAGCGTTTTCTCCATGACTACCGGCGTTGGAACCTTGGGGTCGAAGAGGTCGTCGGCAAGAGGTGTTCCGGAATTCGGTCGACCAAAGCGGGGCGGGCGCGCCACCGCTTTCCAGCGCAAACGTTATTTCGCGGGTTTGTCATAGAACCAATTCACTCCGATTCGGGCCACATAGAGGCCGTCCCGGCGGTGGAAGCCGATCAAGGCGAGGTCGTCGCCGATAAACTCGATGCACTGGTAGCCGTAGTCGTCCTCCGGGTCTTCGGCGATGTTTTTGAAGTGCTCGAACGTTTTGCCTTCGTCCTTGGAGATGCAGGCGGTGAACGGGGTCCGCCGCCAGGTGCCACCCCCTTCCGGCATGGTCCTTCCGCTCTGGAAGAGGAAGACCAGGTCGCCCGTCTTCGGAATACGGCGGACGGTGGTGAGGCCGGCATGGGGCGTTTCGATCTCTTCGATGAACTCCGGCTGGCTCCAGGTGGCGCCGCCATCCTCGGAGTAGGAACGGACCGGATGTCCGCTATAGGTTCGGGCGAACATAAGAATCCGCCCGTCCTTCAGTTCGACCGCGTCCGCCTCCTGTACCTCAACCCCTTGATCGATCATGTCAACCGTGTCGGTGCTCATTTGCCAACCGACCCCGTTGTTATCGGAGTAGAACATCGCGCCGACGTAACCGTTATGGTCCCGTGAACTGGGATAGTACTTTTTGTACTCGACCGGTGCCAGAATCCGCCCGGACTTCGTGACCGACATCCGGTCGTTGTGCATGAGAATGTACCCCGGGTGAGGGGTCATGCAGAACTGTTCCGACCAGGTCTTGCCTTCGTCAGTGCTGCGGCGATAGTAGTTGTGGCCGTAGTAGGGGGTGGCGGGATGTGTACCGTAGATGTACGACATGAGGATGTGCCCATTGGGGCAACGGACGAACCCGGGCAGGACGTAGTAACCGGTATTGGGTTCCGCCGGATTGGGGACGAGGCACTCGGGTGGGCTCCAGGTCTTCCCGAGGTCGGTCGACTTCGTGACGTGAATTCCGCCGCCGCTGGGGTTGTAGGCGAACCAGAGCGTGCCGTCTTTCATCTGAATAAAGTCGCCCATGCTGCCCCGGTAACCGTATTTCCCCTTCTCCATCTGGACGATGGGCAGGATTTCAAACGGAGCCGCGGCCAGCGAAAACTGGACGGCGAAAACACTGATCGTCAATGCAAGAGTACGAACGGTGCGTTTCATGATAGGGGGTCCTTGGGGTTGGGGTGCAAAGTGAAAGAGGAGCCCTGTGCCTTTCTCCTCAATCAAACCAATCAATCGTCTGGGCCAGAATGGCGACCTGGCGGTCGGCGTCGGCCATGTCGAAGTAGTTCGTCTTGAACTGGCAGACGTGGGGCTGGATCGATTCCCAGACCGGACAGGTGACTTCGCGATAATCCGGCATGTAGGGGGCGAACTGGGGATAGCGGTCCGGCTGGGTCCGGGCCCAGTCGCCGAATTTCTCCATGATCGGCTCCCGGTGGATCGGCCGGTAGGCGCCGTAGAAGCCGTCGCCGCCGAGTTCCACGAACTTCGCGCGGAAGTCCTCCCAGCGGATGTCCTCCCGGGCCAGCCGGACCGTGTAGGTCCACATCGCGTGAACGTACCCCTCCGGCGTTTTCTGGGGAACGAGCCAATCGCAGCCTTCCACGACCTGGTCGAACCGGCGGCCGATTTCGCGGCGGAAGTCGATCAGTTCGTCAAGCCGTTCCAGTTCCGCCAGGGCGACCGCGGCGGCGATCTCCGGCAGGCGGTAGTTCCAGCCCAGATGCGTGTGCCGCGCGAACGTCGGATGGCAGCGCAACTCCTCGGGCACGACCCGCTGGCCTGGTTCGGCCGTGAGGGTCGAGAAACCGGTCACCGCCGCCTTCCGTGCCGCCGTGCCGAGCGCCTCGTCGGAACAGATGAGGATCCCGCCGTCGCCGCAGGTCATGTGCTTGGAGGCCTGGAAGCTGAAGCTGGCGAAATCCCCCATCGATCCCACCACGCGGTCCTTGTAGTAGCCCAGGAAACACTGGGCGTTGTCTTCGATGAGCGCCAGGCCGTGCTCCTTGCACAGGCCGATCAAGGGGTCCATATCCGGCGACAAGCCGCAGATGGAGACGGGGATGACCGCCTTGGTCCGCGGCGTGATCTTACGGCGGACGTCTTCGGGGTCGATGGTCCAGGTTTCGGGGTCGACGTCGGCGATGATGGGCACGGCGTTCGCGTGGATGGCGACGAGGCCGGTCGAAATCACCGTGTACGCGGGGACGATCACTTCGTCCCCCACGCCAATGCCGGCCGCCATGAGGGCCGTGTGCATCGTGGCCGTGCCGTTGGCGTGCAAAATGCCGTACCGCTGGCCGAATCGCTCGGCGAACTGTTTTTCCAGTTTCCCGCCGAGTCCGACGGAACTGGCGTTGTGGAATCCGAAGTCGAGAATCCGCTTGACGTATTCGTACGCCTTCGGTGCCACGCGCGGGATGGAGGTTGTCAAGTTCGAGGTTGGGGTTTTCAAGATGGTTTCTGGTGGTCAGGGGTTATTGGTCGGATTACTCACCTTGCCGGAAAGAGACGCGTTCGACGAAGAATCCGTGGGGGTCCGGCTCGGGCGCGGTCGATCTCAGTCGCAGATAGCTCGCGCCGGTGGTATCGGCGGTGCGGATCGGTATCGTTTCGATCGATTGGCCGTCCAAAACGAGGCGGCACTCGGGCGATTCGTCCAGGTTCCAGCGAAGGGATAGCGAGTGCCATTTTTTGGGTTGGAGGATGGCGGTCTCATTGATGCGCCCGTCGCCGCCGATGTCTAGTCCTGCCAAGGCATGGCCGGCATCCCCTTCGGTATCGGTCGGGAACATGAAGCAGTCGGCCAGGGAAATCCGCCCGCCGGCGAAACCCTCGTTGAGCCGCAGTTTCAGTTCCAAAATGCCCCGGCGGCTTGCCGGGAAGTTCCAAACGGCGCCGTCGCCCGGTTTCTCGTCGGCGCGGCGGACGTGGAGGACTCTCTTGCTGACGTCGTCGGGATGCACCGCCAGAACGGCGCCTTGCGTCCGGTCGCGCCACCAGTTGCTCGCGCGACCGAAGGGGGTGAAGACCGACCAGTTGCCGAGCCCTGCGGAGAAATCTTCTTCGTGTGAGGTCTCTTCGAGCCAATCGGCGTCGATCAACACCAGGCCCCGGCATGCGGGGTTCTGGCCGGTAACCAGGACGATCCGGCCGTCCTTGTTGACGCAGGCATCCGGGTAGGCGGTGCCGCGGTCCCGTTTGCCGGGCGTTTCGCATCCGGCCGGATTCCGGAAGACCTCGCGGTATCCAAGCCACGTCTTGCCGCCATCGCGTGAAACGGCCGCGTGCAACGCGTCGCGATTGACATAATCGGCCGCGTTATCGACCGGCGGCATCGAGCGGCAGTGGTTCCAGAAGACAACGATTCGCCCATCCGGCAGCCGGACCGTTTCGGCGGGGGAAGTGGTCGAAATGAACGGGGTCGGCGTGGGAGCCGCCCACTTCGCGCCGTCTTCGGAAAAGGACTCGTAGAGAAACCCGGTTTGCGTACGGAAGAGGCTCCACGCGCGGCCGTCGTCGAGTTGAAGGATACACGGCTCGGTGAGCCCGTAGTTCTCGCCGACGAAACCGGCGTAACAGGGGGCGGTCAGTTCGCAGTCGGAGAGTTCCCATGTTTCGCCGTCGTCGTCGCTGTAGAGAACCGTACAGGCGAAGGAACCGGTCGGCGGCGCGGAAGGGCGGCCGGGAACGGCGTATTCGAACGGCAACACGATGCGGCCGGAGGACAGTTGGACAACGCCGCGCAGCGCACCGACGTACCCTTCATAGATGCGGCGAGGCTCACTCCAGACGGTTCGATCCCCGCCGGATCTCGCATAGTAGATGTCGTAGAAATAGTCGACGCCCAGATTGCGCCCTGGGCCTCGGCGGATATGGGTGAACGGGTGGAGTGTTCCCTCGCGGTCGCACAGGACTTGGATCGCGTAGTAGGCACTTCCAGGAAGCGCAAGTTCCCGCCGGTCGTCGCCCCATGTCAGCCCCCCATCCGTCGAACGGATCGACCGGACGGCCGTTTCGGAGGGCCGTTCGATGAAGAAGACCTTCAGCGAATCATCCGGAAGACGGACGATGCAGGCCTCGTTCTCGGGAGAGGGACCCACAATCCGCGGAGGCTCCGCCGCGAGGCAGGAAATCGCCGAGGCGAGGAGGACGATACTCAGGGAAAGGCGTTTCATGGTGAGGATACGTGGGGTTGAAAGGGCGAAGAGGCGAAGGGGCCGGTTAGTCCATCTCCAAGCCGGTCTGCTCGCCCCCGGCGCGCGTCGTCATGGCCGAGAGGATGCGATGATCGATCGTCTCCTCGATGAAATGGGCGCTGCCGTCACATAGCGAGAATTGCGCGCCTCCGGGATGGTAACTCGAGAATCCGATCTCGTCGAACAATCGGAAGTGGCGGTTCGTCGGCGTATCGTTGATCGGGTTGCGTTTGTCGTCTCGCCCGCCGGGGAGCGTAAGGTAACTGTTGATGCCGTCGCGGGTGTCCTGCAGATTATGCGTGCAAATAAAGTGGCCGAAATACGCCGGCTGGCCGTTCGCCTGGCCGCCGCACCCGGTAACCTCGCCGACGCACAGCGTGTTGCTGCTGCCATCGGTGATCTGCCGGATGCCGACCGTCTTGTTCGCGAAGAAGATGCCGTTGCAGTCTTCTCGCGGGTCCTTGTACATCCCACTTCCGGTGTAATCGACGCTGTCGGCCACCCCGGTGTAGTTCGTCGGGGCGAAGTCGTCGTTCGGAAGGCCATTGCCCACCTCGACGTACTCTCGTCCTTTCGGGTCGCTGGGGCAAATGAAGACCGACATGAGAATTTCCACCGGGTCGTCGTGGCGGCCGTCGTTGTGAATCCAGTTCGGCGGTTTGTAATAGAGCTGCTTGTAGTCGATCTTGGCCTCCACCATCTCTTGTTCCATGAAGGGGAGGATCATGGCACTCCAGGCGAATCCCCACTGATAATAACCATGCACGATCATCCCCGCCGGGAAGCAACTGTACGTCGAATGGTAATTGTGCAGCCCGACCCCGATGTTTTTCAGGTTGTTCGCGCACTGCATCCGCCGGGCCGCCTCTCTCGCCGCTTGGACGGCCGGCAATAGCAGGGCGATCAGAATGCCGATGATCGCGATGACGACCAACAGCTCCACAAGCGTAAAACCGCGGGTTTTGGTTCGCATGGCAAGCACTCCTTCCAAAAGGTATCTATCGTCCCCTAAGGATTTTCGATTCGCCGCGGTTTCCCATCCGCGACACTGAGCATCTGCGCGCGAATCTGTGAACGGCCCCCCTCTGTATAGTAAACAACGAGCACCCGGTCGTTGTCAAGTTCGACCATCTGGGAGTATGCCCCGCCGGCGGGGTCGATCATGACCGCCTCGGGCCAGGTCTTCGCCTCCTCGAGACTGATCTGAAGCGTCATGCCGGGATCGCGATGGCCCAGCAGGGTCAACCCGTTCTTCGTATGCAGGAGATTCGCGCAGTGCCCGTAGAACGGCAACGCTTCCAGCGGACTCCAGGTTCTGCCGTTGTCGCGGCTGAACGATCCCCACATGTGCGGCTGACTCGTCGGGCGCATCGCACAAAACAGGGTGCCGTCGGGGAACTGGCAGATATCCGGTTCGTCGGTCGACTTCGAGGTTGGGTCCAAGTAGTTGATCTCTCCCCAAGTCTTGCCGCCGTCGGTGGAACGCAGGAAGCCGGTGGTCGTTTCGGTGTAATGGTTTCGATAGACGGGCCACAGCCAATCGCCGTTTGCGAGCCTGCGAGGTTCCGTCCAGACGGTGATGTCACGGTCCGTGCCGATGCGCAGTTCGTCCGGCGCGGAAAATGTCTTCCCTCCGTCCGACGACATTGCCAGGAAGGCGTAGCACCAACCCTTGGTGCCGGGTTTCGCCTGCGTCCAGTCGACGCTGACGGCGGAGACGACAACCGTTCCGTCATCGCATTCCCAAACGGCCGGGTCGCGGTCGTCCCAGGAAGTGTCGAGCACGATGGCGGCGTCGGACCAGGTCTTCCCTTCATCGGACGAGCGGCACAGGGCGATCGCGCCCCCGGTCGCTCCTTGCGGTCCCGGAACCGACACGTGACCCCAGCCCGCATAGAAGACGCACAGCAGATCGCCGCTCTTCAAGCGGCACAACCCGGGAAACGCCTGGTATCCCCCACGGCCGGCGTCGGCGGACACGACTTGGTACGCCGGCGCGGCCACGGGGTCTTCCACGGTTGCCCGCGCGGATGATTCGGCGCCCGAGAGGGAGAGTGTCCTGAACTGGACGGGGCGGACCTGGCAGGCCAAGGCCATTCCGCCGCCGCGGTATTCAGGCACAGGCACGCTCTCGATGGGCGTTTTTCCATCAATCGTCACCGTTGCGCGGCCGTCTTGGACGCGGACCGCCAACGAATGGACCTCGCCGGGTCCGAGGGCCACCCCGGTCGCGTAACCGACCTGACGGAACAGACCATCGGCGCCGATCCGGTGGAGCACGGCGGTTCCCCAGTGGCTGATATGGCGGAACGCGTAGCCGGTCCCGTCCGGCCGAAGGCCGAAATAGACGACCGGACCGCCGGCGCCGGAGGACTCGGGTCCCGTGAATTCGCACGAAAAGGCGAAATCTCCGCTGATGGTCCGCGGCAGTACGATTCTCGGCCCTTCCCCGCTGTATCCGTCGATGGAGGACAAATCGGTCGGAACGAGCCATCCATCCCGAACGTCCCAGGCACTGCCCGAATCGATGTCGGACAAGTCAATCGCTTCCTCTGCCAGAACGGGCAGGGCGATCAGGACGAAAATGATGACGATCGCGAATCTCATGGTTTCAACAACAAGCCCACAAGGGCTCTCTCTCCTTACTTTCTTCTAATTCCTTCGTCGAATCGTCAGAAGACCGCCGAGGAGCAGCACGAGCAACGACGGTTCCGGCACCGCGGCGGCGGCCGTGGCGCCCCAGTTGGCGCGGACGATATCCAAATCGGCACTACCGACGATTCCATCACCGCTCGGATCACCCACGCTCGAATCGCCCGGGGTAACGGTGCTACCCCAGTTGGCGCGGACGATGTCCAGGTCGGCGCTGCCGACCAGGCCGTCGCCGTTGAGGTCACCGGCAAGACCCCCGCTGGAGCCCTCAGGCGCGTAGGCTCCGGCGGTGAACCGGATATAGTCGTACTCGACCGTCCCCTGGTTCGACCCGCCGGAATCTCCAATGTACAGGGCGTTACGGGTGTACGGCCTCATCTCCTTGCGGCCGTCTTCGTTCAGAAGTATTCCGTCACGATATACGTACCATTGTCCACCGTCCGCGTCGGCCGTGCGGACGAGGCGGAGCGTGTGGAAATCGTCCGTATTGTCGACCGCTTCGCCGACCGGGTTGTCCGCGTTGTGCCAGTACTGGCCGTCGGCGGCGACGGTCAACACGGCCAGTTCGCTGTTGTCACTGGGGCAAACGACGATGTCGAACGCGCCAACCGTGCCGGTGTCCTCGATGACCTTGAACCGGGTCTCGATGGTGAACCCGTCGGCTCCGCCAAATCCGACGTAGGGCCAGATGTTGCCCGAGTCGAAAATACCACTGTCGAACAAAGCCGCTGGTATATCCGGGTTCGTCGCGATCTGGGCGGTCCCGTTGCCGGTGAACGTCAACGCCGCCTCGTCCCCTAAGAACCCCCAATCGGCGATCCAGTTGGAATCGAGGTCTATCTCGCCCTGATTCCGCGGATCTACATCCATTTCGTATTTGTAGTCGAAGTCCTCGGAGGCCTTCGTCTGGCTCGGCGGAAGGATCGCCGGAAACTCGAAGCCGACCGGGGTGTAGCCGCCAGGCGTGAACCGCAGGTAGTCCATCTCGTAGGCGCCGTCCCAGTTCCCGCCGATGTCACCGAAGAGGAGACGGTCGACCGCATAGGTGTAGCCGCTGCCGAGGTCCCGGGCGATCAGTACTCCGTCGCGCCAGACGGAGTATTCGTTGACGCCCGGCTTTTGCGCCACGCGGAAGACGTGAAAATCATCCGTGTTGTCGTTTTCGCCCAGGGGTAGCCAGCCGCCCGCTTCACTCCAGCTTTGACCTTCCGCCCCGACCCCCAAGAACGCCCAGGCGTTGGTATCGATTGGGGAGGCGGTGACCGACATGGCGTTGCCGGCGGCGGATCCGAGGTCTTCGAGTATCTTCACCCGAAATTCGATGGTGTAGCCGGTCGCCGAATCGAAATTCCCGGGCCACGGCTGCCCGGCTCCCGCCGAGTTGTAGTAGGTACCGGAACCGCTCGCGACGTAGAGAATGCCATCGGTGACGATGCCGCCTCCCCCGCTGACACTGAAGTCGGGGATGCCGTTCGCGTCGACGTCGGCCAGATCCGGCGTGAGGTCCATTTCAAACTTGTACATGAATTCGGTCGAATCCAACTGCGACCACTGCGCGGCGGCGTGACTCACCGAAAGAACCGCGCACGAAAGAACCAAAGAAACGTGCTTCCACATGAGTATTCCTCCTTCGAAACGAAAAAACCTGGGCAAACGAGCCCAACCAAGTAATGTGACGAACTCTTATCCTTACTCTCGCTCTCGCTTTCGCGGCCGTCGGCGGCGGACTACGAACCGCTTTCGACAAGTGTCACCGGTACGGACACCGCCGATCTCTCCTCCGTTTGACGAACCGCGCCGTCGAGCAGTCTTCCCAACGCCGCGAATTGTTCCACGAGCGTCCATTGCGGGACGACGCATGGAAAAGGAAGTGTCGGTTGGTACCGGCAGCCGTAGACGATCTCGACCGATTCGCCGCGGCGCATTCCCAGTCCTCCGGCCACATGCGCGACCAGTTCGGCGATCTTCGCGCCGCGGCAGACCAGGCCGAGCCGGTGCGGCCTCTCGTCCACCGCCGAGCGGAGCGCCGTCTCGCACAGGACCTCCGCGGCAAGCGTCTCCTGCGGCAAGTTGCACGCGCGGAGCGCCGCCGCGGCGTACCCTGCCTCCGTGGCCGCCTGCAAGTAATGATTGAACGCCACCGAATCGCCGTAACGCCACCACTCGTGGCTGAAAAGCATGACCCGGTCGCACCCGCGCCGCGCCACCGACTCGATTTGCAGTTGGGCAATCCGGGCCTGGTCCTCCTCCATGAACGACAAGGAGACGTGCGGATACGCGCTGCCGTCGATCACGGTGGGAACGCCGGAAGCGGCCGCCGCCTCTTGGACCACGCGCGGGGCGGAACCGAGAATGAGACCCGTCTCGCCGGGCGCGCTTTCGATATCCGCCAATTCGTGGCGGAACTGGACGAGAGCGTCCTCGATCGGAATGGCCACGAGCTTCATCCGCGCGCCCGGCAGGTCCCGCTGGATTCCGCGAAGCATGGCGTCCGTCGGCCAAAGACGCGTGGCCGAGGCCAAGTCGGAAAAATGGACGTAGTGAACGCACAGCGTGCTCGCGGTATCCCGGCCGTCGTGGTGTCTCCATTTCGGCCCGACGAACGTCCCGCGACTGCGGTGCCGTACCAGAAGGTCCTGGTCGGCCAATACGTTCATCGCGCGATTCGCCATCATGGGGCTGACGCCGAAAGTCCTTCCAGCTTCGGAGGCCGTATAGTAGCGGTCCCCCGGCGCCAATGAACGCCGCCGGATGTCGTGACGCATCTGGGCGGCGACGTGGTCGATTCGCGTGAACGGGTTGTCCGCCGATTTTTCGATCATACGCGCGATTTTACCGCGCGTCGAAACAAGTTGCAATAAGGTACGAAAAAAAAATCCATATCTGTTTCCACTATGAAAGAAGTGCGTCCGCGCAGAATCCCCCCAAAAGAGTGTAAAATGAAGGATCGCCTGGAATCCAGTCGTCATCCGACTTCAGCCCCATGCCGCTAAAAAAGTATAGACAACAAGAACGGAATGGGTCTTGTCTATCGAGGTGGTTCCCAGCCTGTCAGGAAACCCATGAGCTTAGAACTCTGGAGACCGTCGGGGAAACGGCCCGAGGCCAACGGCCGCTCAATAGGAGGTCAACTCGAAATCGTGCGTTCTGTTGCTCGAATCGACCGTCACTTCCAGTTGGTTGGCTTCCTTGAAGGCGATGGGGATGGTTTCGTCGACCATTCCCATCTGGGCATCGCGGACCTTTCTTCCGGTTTGTCGGAACCCCTGAATCGTGACCTTGTACGTCCCCGGCTTCACTCCCTTGTCGGAAACGACCTCGTACTTCCCGTCGACAATCCCGGCGCCGGCCGAATTACCACTACCCCCCTCCGCGGGACGAAAATTGATCGTTCCCATCTGGAGCGGCTGCCCGTCAATCGTCACCGTGCCCGAGATTCCTAACCGGTCGTTCCCACAACCGATGAGGATGGAAGAGAAAGTGAGAATTGCGAAAAAAAATACAAACTTTCGGAACATCGTCTTGCCTCGGGCTCTTCACGTTTCGAGATGGTTTCCATCCGGGTCCAAACCGGTATACTATTACAATAACAAACTACTTTGAATAAGCAATACCGACCAAGCCCCCGACACATCCATCCCCCGATGTGGAACCCCGTTTTGCCCGCGGGGCGAATCGAGTGGTGTTTCGCGGTACGAGAATCGGAGTTCTCCGAATTCCTTTGGCGGCCATGTCCTTCCCTTCCCACCCGAATCCCTTTGGAGTTCCCTAATGCGATTCATCCCCGTGTACTTGCTTCTCTTCCTCCTGTTACCGTCTCCGGCCATGGCCGACGGCCCGACTTGGAAGGCGGGGACCGCCAAGGCGGTCATCACGCCGGAAGCGCCGATGTACCTGGCCGGATACGGCGGCCGCGACCAGGCGGCGACGGGTACCCTCCACGACATCTGGGTGAAGGTCCTCGCCCTGGAGGACGCGGAAGGCCGGCGCGGAGTCATCATCACCACCGATGTCTGCGGGGTATCCCGAGCGGCCTTCGAGGCTGTGACGGAGGAAGCGGAAAAACGCTACGGACTGGATAAGTCCCAGGTTCTTCTCTGCTATTCCCACACTCACACCGGGCCGGCCCTGAGAGAGTGCCTCCAGGACTACTGCGACTGGAACGAAGAGGAACGAGGGCGGATTCTCGAATACTCCCTCCGGCTGGAAAAGACGATCGTCGAGAAGATCGGCGAAGCGCTTGAGGATTTGGGCCCGGCGACGCTGGAAGCAACCGAGGGAAGAGCGGAATTCGCGGTCAACCGCCGCGAGAATACCGAAGCCGAAGTCCCCAAGATGCGCGCCGAAGGAACGCCGCTTAAGGGTCCGGTCGATCACGACGTCCCCATCCTGGCGGTGAAGGACGCCGGTGGCAACCTGAAGGCGATCTTCTTCGGTTATGCCTGCCACGCGACAACCCTCGCCACGACGGAGTGGTCGGGCGATTTCTGCGGCTTCGCCCAAATCGAGCTTGAGAAGAACCACCCGACGGCCACCGCCCTTTACAACATGACATGCGGGGCCGATATCAACCCGATCCCCCGGCGGGATATTGAACTGTGCAAGAAGTACGGCCACGAGCTGGCCCAGGGGGTGGAGAAGGCGCTTGCCGGAAAGATGCGCCCCGTCGAGCCCCGGCTGCGGACGGCGTTCACCTATGTCTCGTTGGATTACGATGCCGTCCTCACCGAAGAGCAGCTCAAGGAGGCGGCGAAGCTCAGCCACGTATACGACCGGTGGGCCCGGCGGATGATCGAGAAGCTCAAGCAGGGTGAGACATTCGATACATCCTGGCCGTACGCGGTCCAGGTCTGGCGGCTGGGAGAGAGCGAGCTGTGGATCAACCTGGCCGGGGAGACGGTGGTCGACTACTCGATCAACCTGAAAAGACAATTCGGCCCAAACACGGTGGTCCGTGGTTTCTGCCACGAATTGACCGCGTACATCCCCTCCTTGCGGATTTGGAACGAAGGGGGCTATGAAGGGGGATTTCTGGGGGAATACGGACATCCGGCGATGCGGTGGAAGCCGGACGTCGAACAGCGGATCACCGACGCGGTCGCCGAGTTGGTAGACCAGGTGAAATAGTGGAACCGGGCCATCCGTGCCGCCTACGGTCTCGCTGTGACTGGAAGAACCGATTGCACAAACAAGTTCTTCGCGAGCTTGCTGAGACGCTCAGTGAATATGTCAACACCGACGATAGACAATGGAAGGCCCGTCCTGTGGTCAACCGTGCCGTCGCCGTCTTCGTCCACAAACTTCCCGATCCAGCGGTTCTCCAGATCCGACCACCTGGGTAAAATCGCCGCCGTAGGCTTCGTAAGCGGCAACTTTGACCAGCCGGTTCCGGGCGTCCCAGGTGTATTTGGTTACGTCCGTATCGCCGGAGTCGAGGAGCCCGTTGACGTTGACGTCGATGTATCGGGCGATGCGGTGATTGTAATGTTGTCATGAACGGTTTCGAGGAGCCTCTCCCTTTGTGGCAGACCGTTTGACAGGCTTTTTGGGCATCTTTTCAATTATCCACCGCGGCACGCCTTTTATAGTATGTACCATTTCTATAAGTGCATCCATTTCCTCTTGCGACAAACCAAGTTCAGAAATACTCATGTCATCTTTCGCGAACGCATAGGCGATCCATTTCTCGAACGGCTCGCGCGAATCGCACCAAAGGAAAAGTCGATGTCTTGTACCGCTCGCCGGGACGCACCGTCGGACGCGGTTTTTTTCGTCACGCGCCGTGCGTGACTCGGGTGCATCGGCGTTTGGCGCTCGCGCCGAAGGTCCAGCCGCCGGAGCCGCTCGGATTCCGCCGGTGAGAAGCAATAGACCTCCGGGTCCCGGTCCAGATAGGGCAAGAGGACCTCTTGCGCCTTTGGGCCGATAGCGATGCATCGGACCTTTCCAGGAGAACCAAGGGCGCTCTTCGGACCATCCGAAGGTATCGTAAGTCTCGATTCGAAAAGGGGTTAAAAAAGTGGAGCGGAGGAGAGTCGAACTCCCGACCTCTGCATTGCGAACGCAGCGCTCTCCCAACTGAGCTACCGCCCCCGGTAGGTTGATCCGGCGGCACCGGTTCGAATGAACAACCGGCGAAATGGCCGAAAACGGTGAATTTTAGGCCCATTCGCGGCGTCTGTCAACCGGCGGTCGCCGGATTTTCTGCGGCTTTACGGAACGAATCGGGCCCTGAGAAAAATCGATGCGACAACGCTCAAAGCAGCAGTTTGATCACCGCGAATCCGGCTACCACCATGGCGAAAAGTAGGAACGTGGCGATTCCGAAGTACTCCTCCAGAAGGCTCTTGATGCTGGGCCCAAAGAAGTAAATGCATATCGCGACGAGGTAAAACCGCGCGAACCGGCCGATCGACGAGGCCACGATCAATACCACCAGCGAGATGTCGAAGATGCCCGCCGCGATGGTGAAGACCTTGTAAGGAATGGGGGTAAACGCAGCCCCTAAAAGAGCAGGAAACCCCCATTTGTCGTACAGTTCCTTCACGTAGACGAGATTCTCCTCCGAACACCCGGGGACGTAGCGAATGAAGAACCATCCCACCGCCGCCCAGAAGGCAAAGCCAATCACCCATCCCGCGACGCCCCCCAAGACGGAACCGATGCCGCTCACCGTCGCGTAGAAAAAGGACCGCTTGGGCTTCGACACCGAGAGGGCGATCTGTAGCACATCCGGGGGGACCGGGAAGAACGAACTCTCCGCGAACGACAAAAGAAACAGCGCAGGCGTACCGTAAGGGGTTTCCGCCCAATGCAGAACCCAGTAGTAAAGCCGCTTCATGGGGCCGGCCGGTTTCGCGGCGGGCGAGATCGTCTCGAGCGGTTTCGTTTCTTCGTTCATGGGAATTCGGCGTGGCCTCTGGCGACTTTTGTCCTTGCGGGACAAGGGGTTACGCGATGAATCCTGCCGCGGAGGCGACTTGACCGCCCGGTTTCGCGGAGCTACGATTTTTCATATTCTACCTTCCCCGGGCCGGATCGCAATGAACGCCGCTTCCTCCCCATCGCCGATTCTCCGCTTAAGCCGCGTCGAGCGCACGTTTGAAATGGGCGAGGTGGACGTTCGCGCGGTGGAGGATTTCTCCCTCACCATCGAACAGGGAGAGTTTCTGGCCCTCGTCGGACCGAGTGGATCGGGTAAATCGACCGTGCTGAACATCATCGGGGGACTCGACATGCCAACGGCCGGGGAAGCATGGTACCGCGAGCGGCTCCTCACCCGGATGTCCGGCCGCGAACTGACCCGCTACCGCCGAGACATGATCGGATTCGTCTTCCAGTTCTACAATCTCGTACCGAATTTGACGGCGCGAGAGAACGTGATGACGGCGACCGAGATCAGTCCGAATCCGATGGATGTCGACGAGGCCCTGGCCCTGGTCGATCTGGCCGACCGGGCGGATCACTTTCCGGCGCAAATGTCCGGCGGGGAACAACAGCGGACGGCCATCGCCCGAGCGGTCGCCAAGAATCCGGAGTTGCTCCTGTGCGACGAGCCGACCGGCGCCCTCGACTTCGCGACCGGCAAGCGGATTCTCCGGCTGCTGGTCGACGTGAAGCAGAATCTGGGTAAGACGGTCATCCTGATCACGCACAACGGAGCCATCGCCCAGGCCGCGGACCGGATCGTCCGGCTCCGCAGCGGCCGGATCGTCGAAGAGGAGAGAAACCCCGCGCCGGTCGCCCCGGAGGAGATCGTCTGGTGAGCGTTCTCGGCCGAAAACTGCTCCGCGAGCTGCGTTCCTCCGCGGGACTCGTCTGCGCGGTCGCGAGCATCATCGTCGTGGGAACCGCCTGCTTCATTAGCATGGGCTCGGCCTACCGGAACCTCCACACGGCGAAGAACGACTACTACGCCCAGTGCCGGATGGCCGATTTCACTATCGAGCTGAAGAAGGCCCCGCTGGCGGAAGTGGAGGCCGTGCGCGAACTGCGGGGCGTTTCGGAACTGAACGCGCGGATCCAGTTCTCCGCGACGGTCGATCTGCCGGACGTGCCGGAGCCGCTCAACGCGACGGTCTCGAGCCTGCCGGATACCCGCAAACCGGTCCTCAACGACATCGTCCTCCGCCGGGGCGGCTACTTCACCGAGCGCCGCGAGAACGAAGTGATCGTCAACGACGCTTTCGCCCGGGCCCACGGCCTGGAGCCGGGCGACTGGATCTACGTCATCTTGAACAACCGCCGGCAAGCGCTTTTCATCGTGGGGACCGCCATTTCCAGCGAGTTCGTCTACCTTCTGGGCCCCGGGGCGATCCTTCCCGACCCTGAGCATTTCGGCGTCCTGTATTTGAAACATTCCTACGCCGAGGACGTCTTCGATTTCGAGGGGGCCACGAACCAACTTCTCGGCCGGCTCGCCAGGGACGCCGATCCACGGGGGACCGACGCGCTACTCGCCAGGGCGGAGGCACTCTTGGAAGATTTCGGCGTGTTCTCCACGACGCCTCTGCGCAATCAAGCATCCAACGCCTACTTGAGCAACGAAATCGCGGGGCTGTGGAGCTTCGCGATCTTCATGCCGGTGAGCTTTCTGAGTGTCGCGGCGGTGGTGCTCAACGTCCTCATGACGCGGCTGGCGGAGCAACAGCGGACGGTCATGGGCACGCTCAAGGCGATCGGCTACTCCGACCAGCGGCTCTTTTTGCACTTCGTCCAGTTCGCCTGCGTCGTCGGGCTCCTGGGAGGCGTGGCGGGAGGCATTCTGGGATACTGGCTCAGTACCGCCATGACCGTCGCCTACCGGCAGGTCTTCGAATTCCCCGCGCTGCGGAGCTTCTTCTACTGGGACCTGACGGCTACCGGCGTTCTCGTGAGTGTCGCCTGCGCGGTCGCCGGCGGATGGTTCGGCGGCCGCAAGGTCCTCCGGCTGCAACCGGCGGAGGCGATGCGTCCCAAGCCGCCGCGCGCCGGAGGGGCCGTCTTTCTGGAACGATTCGGCCATTTGTGGAACCGCCTCGACAGTACCTGGCGGATGGTGATTCGCGGAGTCGTCCGCGCCAGATTCCGGACGGCGGCCGGAATCGTCGCCGCCTCCGCCGGGGCGGGGATGCTCGTTTCCGGGTTCATGATGGCCGAGGCGACCTACTTCCTCATCGATTTCCAGTTCAAGTGGATCGCTCGGAGCGACTACGATCTCACACTGAAGGACGAAAAGGGGGAGGACGCGCTGGCCGAGCTGTCGCGGCTACCGGGGGTCGACCTGGCAGAACCGCTCTTCAGCGTGGCATGCACGTTCCACAACGGACGGTTTTCGAAGAAGGCGGCGATCAGCGGCTTGGAATCGGACGCCCAACTGACGGTTCCCCACGAAGACGCGGCGAGGCCGATTTCGGTGCCGGAGGTCGGGTTGGTTCTGGGCCGCAAGCTGGCCGAACTCCTCCAGGTGCAGGAGGGGGACATGATCTCGTTCGAGCCGGTGAAGGGGCTCCGCCGGATGCACCGGGTGCCGGTCGTGCGGATCGTCGACGGCTACCTCGGACTGGTCGCTTACGCGAATAACGCTTACCTGAGCCGCCTCGTCGGCGAGGAGTTCACCCTCAACGGGGCCCAGCTCCGCGTGAATCCCGAGCCGTCGACCCGTCGGGCCGTCTTGGCGGCAATCAAGGAACTGCCGGCCGTTCAGTCGGTCGTCAGCCGCAAGGGGATGATCCAGAACATGGAATCCACGTTCATCCAGAACCTTTGGATATTCGTGGGAATGCTCATCGTTTTCGCCGGGGTGGTCTTCTTCGGCGGCATTCTGAACTCGGCGTTGGTGAGCCTGTCCGAGCGCCGCCGCGAGATCGCCACGCTCCGTGTCCTCGGCTACGGGACGCGCGAGATCGGCCACATGCTCTTTCGCGAGAACATGATCGTCGTCCTCGCGGGAACGCTGCTGGGGATGCCGTTGGGGTACGCGATGACTTGGGCCGTGGCCGTAATGTACGATACGGAGATGTTTCGGTTTCCGGTCGTCTATTCACCCGGAACGTTCCTCTGGACGCTGGCCCTTGCAATCGGTTTCACACTGGCGGCTCACGTCCCGGTGCAACGGACCATCAACCGGTTGGATTGGCTGGAGGCCTTGCAGGCGAAGGAATAATCTCGAATGAGAACTCGCATCTGGATTTGGATCCTCATCATCCCGGCGATCATCGCCGGTATCGCCGGCTGGGCGGTGATGCCGGGAATGCCGGTCGAGGCGGTACCCGTCCGCAAGGGACCGATCGCCGAGCACATCGACGAGCGGGGAGTGACGCGCCTGCCGAAGACGTACCTGATCACGATGCCCCAAGCCGGCCGGGTCGAGGCGATCAACCTGGCCGAGGGGGACCGCGTGACGAAAGGTCAGGTGGTGGCGAAACTCGTTCCGCTGGATTTGAAGCTCAACGTCGAGGAGGCCGGTTCGGCGGTGGAGCGGCTCGAGGCGGCGATTCTCGAGAACGCCGAGACCAACGTCGAGAGGACCGGCTACCAGCAGGCCCAACAATTCGTCAAGTCGATGCGCGACGTCGTCGAGGCGGCCGTGGAGCGGGTCCGTGCCGGCGCCGCGAAGAAAAAATACGCCCAGAGTCACTACGAGCGCGTCAAAAGGTTGCACGAAATCAACGCGCAATCGGCCGAGGAACTTGACCGGGCGGAAATGGAACTGGTCACGGCGGACGTCGATTACCAGCAAGACCTTCTCGTGAAGACGGCCATGCAATCGCTCGAACTGGCGACCAATCTGCTGCCGACGATGATCGAGCAGACGATCGGCAACAAGAAACGCCGCGAGGCGGTTCTTGTCAAGGAGAAGGCCGAGGCTTCGGCGCGCTTAAGCCGCATGGAGGAGGAGGGACGCCGCGGCGAAATGCTCAGTCCCGTCGATGGTATCGTACTGAAGCGAAATATCACGAACGAGCGGTTCCTCCCGGCGGGTGAAGTCCTACTCGAACTGGGGCGTCTGGAAGACCTGGAGGTCGAGGCGGACGTCCTGAGCGTCGAGGTGGTCCGCGTCGAGGAGGGGGACGCGGTTCTCCTCTACGGTCCGGCCCTTCCCAGCGGCGAAATCCACGGCACCGTCAAGCAGATCTACCCAGCCGGCTTCACGAAGATCAGCTCCCTCGGCGTGGAGCAACAGCGGGTGAAGGTTCTGATCGCGTTCAACCGCGATGACTTGGAAATGCTGCTCAAGCGGAAGCGGTTGGGCGTCGGATATCGCGTCCGCGTGAAAATCATCACTGACGAGAGAGAAAGCACCCTCGTCGTTCCCCGGTCGGCCCTCGTCCGCGACGCCGCCGGCAACTGGCAAGTCTACGCCCTCTGCGGCGGCACCGGACGGTTTCAGGGGGTAAAGGTCGGCCTGATGAACGACCGGACGGCTGAAATCGTGGACGGGCTCCGGGAGGGAGCCCTCGTCGCGCAGACGCCGTCGAGCAACTTGGAGGACGGCTTGAAAGTGGAGCCGGTCGTAGTGGAACATCGCCGCGATCCGGAACCACGTTAGGGGCCGCTTGCCCCATCGGCATTCCCTTGATTCCCGGAAAACAGTCGGAATTCGGGGGGGCCGAAGGGACGTTTCGCTCCCGTAGAACCTCTGGACCTGAGCGCCTTACCTCGACGCCTTCGGTTTCGCCATGAAAGGGGCTCGATCGCCGCACTACGGCTTCAAGAGTCAGACCGGGACGGCAACCTCCTCGCTTGTCGGAATCAAGGTCGCGAGTGGATTATCTCTTGCGCATCGACAGTTCCCATTCCCACAGCCACTGGGCGAACGCAGCCTCGGTCGCGGCGGCCCGGGCTTCACCCGAGGGTGGCGAGGAAACCCACTCTTCCGGGAGGCGGGGGCCGTAGGGGCGGTTCTTTCGTGGCGAAAGGGAAGACTCCGCCGGTGCCGCCGCGGGGGAACCCCAGTGCGCGCGGACCAAGTCGAGGTCCGCGCTGCCGACGATGCCGTCGCCGGAGAGATCGCCGGAGGCACGGTCGCCCGGCGCGACCGCCAGACCCCAGTGGGCGCGGATGATATCCAGATCGGCGCTGCCGACGAAACCGTCGCCGTCGGCGTCGCCGGGAAGAAAATCCAACCGCCCCGGAGTCCCGTGGAGGACGTCGCTTGCCTTCCAGTTCAGCGGATCGCCATAGTCTCCTTGGACGTCGATAATCTGAAGCGTGCTTCCTTGGCCGTCCGCCGAGGCCGGCCAGTCACCCTCGTCGTCGTATTCAAAAGCGCAGATTACGCCGTCGCCGGCGTCGATGAGAGAAAGATGCTCGCCACCGTTGCTGAGTCTGCCCTCGTATTCCCCGGCGATCATGCTCGAAAGGTCCGAACCGTAGCGCATCGTGAAGGCGGCCGAGTTCCGTACGACGAGTACGAATTCCCCGGGTGCCAGCGCCGTCACGGCGGAACCGGTGAAGTCGAACTCGATCCCATCGTTGAACCGGACCCCCTCGAGCGAAAACGCGCGGTCGGACACGTTGAGAAGCTCGATGAATTCGAAATCGTTCTTGTCGACAAAGCCGGCGGCGACCTCCGGGGGACTTGGTGCCGCCGGATGGTAGTTAATCTCGGTGATCCGCAACCCCTCTTGTTGGATCGACGGGTCATAGGGCGTCTCGACGGAGGCGACCGTTTCTCCGTCCATGGCGATCAGTTGGAGGGTCCCTCCAACGTTCGGGAGGTAACCGGCGTAGCCCCCTTGTACAAACAGTCCCTGGCCGCCGGAGGGCCCCTCGACACGCGAACGGAACGCGACGACGTTGGGGGAAACGTAAAGCGATCCGCCGGCCGGAATGACGACCCCCTCGCGAAACGTATAACTCACGTCGCCGGATAGCCGCCAACCGGAGATGTCGACCGCCGTCGCGTTCGGGTTCACCAGTTCGATGTACTCCTCGTCCTGGTCGCCGCTCGCCGGATTGACGTCGAACGAGGCGAACACGATTTGCGGATTTCCGACCTGCGACGGCGGAATGCCGGCCGAGTCGGGATTGAACCCGGTCCCGGTACCGTTGATCAGCCGCGGAGAGATCAGGCAGTCGCTGCTGTTGCCGCTTTGATTGAGCCCGTGGATCGCCAGCGTATTCGTCCCCTGGATGAGCTGCCCTCCGGCCGTCCGGAACGCGGAGAGACTTACCGGAAACGACACGTATTGGAGGGCGTCGGTATCCGCGTGCGAGGCGGTAGCGGCGCTGTTCCAGGCGAGGGTTGCCGGCGCGTTCGCCCGGGCGATCTCGACGCCGTTCAGGTAGGCGACGAAACCGTCGTCGTACTTCATTTGGAGCGTGATGGTATCTCCCAACCCGGCGAACTTATCGGGAGTGAGGACGAAGGGAACGGCGACGTAGACGGACGTGTTGATCTGGGTGCCGGTAGCCGTGTCGAACATGGCGTCGAGCACATCGATTCCGATTTCCGGCAGAAAGGAGGGGGTGCCGCTCGGTTGAGAGACCTCGAATCCCACGCCGGTCGTTCCGGACGTCCACTGACTCGTATTGGGAATCGTCTGGACCCGTTTCCAGAGGTCTCCCAGCGAGTCGTCCTTCGGGACGTACGCCAGCGCGGCCGCGCCGCCGTCGATGAGAACCTGGCTCGGATCGGATACGTTCAGGCCGTGCGTGTAGTAGAGGTGGACGCGGCGGGTTTCCAGGAAGGACTTGATATAATTCAAAGCCGAGGAGAAGCTCCCCCGTCCCCACTTGGCGGCATCCAGGGCGACGTCCGGGGCCATTTGCGCGTAGAGAGCGTCGATTTTCCCCTCGAACCAACGGTCCGCGTACGGCGTCCCCGGCGGCTGCAAGACCTGGTCCATGGCGGTCCGCAAGCGGCGGAGGAACATCTCGCGGAGCACCGGCGTATCCAGAATCGCGTCGGTGAGCCGGTTCCAGTCCTGGTTGTCGTTGTCCGGCAGCTCGACCCATCTAGGCCAGCGGTAATCGTCGCAGCCGAAGAAGGGGTGGCTTCCCGGGTCATCGTTCGCGGTCGTCCCCACCCCCAGGCAGAAGTCGCGGTCGTGCGGCAGGGCGATCCACTCGCCGTTCCCCTCGGAATCGCGGTACATGTAGTAATTGTGGGCATCGTGATCCAAGTCCTGGATGACGATATGCCCCGCCAGATAGGTCAACATCCCCGGGATATCGATATTGTCGAACAGATAGACCGACCGGTCCTCCAGGCTCGGGTCGACGCCGGCGACGAGTTCCGCGATATCGGAATAGTCTTCGAAGAGCCGCGTCTTCTTCTCGTTGTCGCTGTCGTACCGGGGGAGCGACTTGATAATTGGATCGCTGAGCGAGTTGTACATCTTGTAGAGCGCCCCGTTGGGGTCCAAGCCGTTGCGTTCCAGATAGGTTTCGTCGATCTGCTCGATGAAGGTGTCGACGCCGTAGAACGCGCCGTTTCGGTGCGTCCGCAGGGGGAAGGTGACGCAGGCATGGGAGCCGATCGTCTCATAGACCGTATACGCCAGATGCTCCCGGAGATAGGAGGCATCCCCCCATGTCGAATCCAGGTTGAACTCGTCGACCCTCGGCCGGTCGTCCGCGTATCGCAGCCAATGGCCGTCGTTGAACTCGAATTTGTGGCTCGGCTTGGGATACGTCGACGACCCTACCCCGCGCACGCGGATGAATATATTGTCGTAGAACTCGCCGTCGAAAAAGACGCTTCCGCGGGTCCCGGCGCGGGTGTCGGCGGCGGACGCGTTCTGCACGAACCAGTGCAAGACGGGAAGCTGGGTGTCAATCGCCGCGTCCAAAACGATCGTTCCGGCATACTCGGGCGATTCCGTCGGGTCCGGAAAGAGCGGCTCGCGCGACGTATCGCCGCGGGAGTCGGTCGCGGTCACCCGGTAGCGGATCATTTGGCCGCTCGCCGCGATCCCGGCCGGAATCGTCGCCGCGTACACGCCGTCGCCGGCGGCCCCGTCACCGTGTTCGCCGTCGTCGTACATCGGTACGGACGTTTCGGGGCCGAACATGGCGCGGTAGTGGAGCGTGACGTCGGTCACCGAACCGACTGATTCGCGGACGTAGACGCCGACGGTGATCGGGTCGGCCGACGCCGGAACGTTCGGAAAATGGGCCAGGTTCGCCAGAATCGGTCCGCGGTCCGCCGAGGTAATTCCGTTGGGCAGGCCGGGCGTGGGCGTGGAAAAGTGGCGAAACGCCGCGTCCAATTCGGTCTTCGACGCCACGAGCCTCGGGGCCAGAAGGAAGTCGCCGTCGGCGGCGGAGACGTTCAGGGCGTGGAACGCCAGGACGTTCGTCCCCTGCCGTAGCAGATCGGCGGAGGAAGGAAGGAAAAGACGCCGTTCGCTAAGCGCCTCGACCGCGGAACGCTCCTGAGTCGCCGCCGAATTCCACGCGAGAGGCTCCGGGGCGCCCGACCGGGCGATATCGGTTCCGTTCAGGTAGGCGACGTATCCATCGTCGTACAGGAGCGAGAGGATCAGCGAGTTGTAATCGCTTGGGTCATCCACCTCGAATGTCGTCCGGACGTACAACCCGGGCACCGTGTCATACAAAAGGGGCCCGATATCCGTGGCCGCCGCCCCCAGGAGGGAGCCGATCTCGTCGGGCCGGGTTCCTCGGGCCAGCAGGGCGAGGTCATCCTGGCTGAGTGGTTCGCCGAAAAGGGCGAACTCGTCCATCCAACCGTCATAGTGGACGCCCCAGGTGCCCATGAACTTGCTGCCGAATTCCAAGTTGACCCCTGCGAAATCGAGCCTCGTCGCCGCCGAACCGAGGAAGAACCCGTCGCGGTAGACGCGGACGCTCCCCGCGTCGTAGACGAACCCCCAATGGGCCCACTCACCGGCGCGGATGGACCCCGCCGGAGCCAAGGGGAGCCACGCGCCGCCGTTCCAGACGTCGAGCCGGCCGTCGGCGGTGATCCGCGGCGCGCCCCCGCAGGCGGTCGTCCCATCGGCCGGAGCGAACAGCCGCATGTCGTCCGCTAGGCGATTGGGCTTCAGCCACAGCGAGATCGTTCCCCGGGTCATACCCACGTCGCCAAAGTGGACTTCGTCGTTTACGCCGTCGAACCGCAGACTCTTCCCGGCGTCCAAGGGGCCCGGTACGTCCGTGCTGTAGGTCGCCTCGAAGATCGTCGCCGGCAGACCGCCCGGACCGGCCGGCGAAGGAGTGGAGTCGAACGGCCAGAAGGCGATCAAATCGGTAAGCTCGGTGTTCTCTCCCAAGTCGTATCCGACGCCCAATTCAACGACCGTCCACGCGGAATCGTCGAACGGCTCGTCTCCCCCTGTCCAACGGGAACCAAACCGATTGTCCGTCGCCGGCCAAACAAGAGCCTCGGCGCCCTCGGAAACGAGGGTGTCCGACTCGGTCTCCATCACGAGTCCGTACGAGGCACCGGTGAGCTGAACGGGGAAACGGTCTCCAAAATCGCTCGCGACCGTCCGGCCGTCCGGCTCGATTAGGGCCAGGTATTCTCCGTCCCCGGCAAGGGCGAAATTCGTGTGGAGTTCTTCGCCGGGAACCGCACGGTCCTTCGTCGACGCGAAAACGACGAGATACTCCCCCGGTTCGAGAACGGTAGTCGGGAATTGCCACTTGTCGAGCCGGTTGCGGTTATCCGTGAGATACCATCCGGCCAGGTCGATCGTTTCATCCCCCAGGTTGGCGATCTCGATCCAATCCGACGAATCCCCATCCGCGTCGAAAATCGTGTTCCGGTTCCGTGCTTGAAACTCGGTGATCACCGGTGAAGCACTAAGAAGCTGCCTTGCTTCGAGACGTTCGAATCCGAAAGAAAGCCGGCGACCAAAGGCGCTTCGGTTGGAATCGGGGTGGGCGTGGAAAAGACGCATTCGCGCTACCGTCGAAAAGGATCGGCTCTGGACACGTTGTTGCCGCTGGTAGCCATTATTGTCGATTCCACGGTTGGATTTTGCAAGGAATATTCCGGAAAGAACGTTTCGACCGGGAGTAATCATCCCTCGCTCCGCGCATCTGAACACGCGGCGCGTCAATATGAACGGCATGCCCCGAAATCGGTGAACAGGCAGGGTTATCCGAAGAACGTCAAGTACGGATTGCCCTTTGCCAGACGGTCCACGTAGAGAACTGCCTCCCGAGCGTGGTAGTCACCCCACATGCTGGATTCCCCGCAAGGTATCTTCCGGCCCGGGGGTACGTTGTCCCAACCGCGCGGGCGGTGATAGATTGAATGAAGAATCAACCCTTGATGGTCGGGCGAGGTACTCAAATACGGTTCGTCCAGAAGCGTGTCCAGCACCCTCAGCCCGGCCTGGAAATAGCGCGCCCCATCCTCCTTGGCGGTCCGGCGTTCACTCATATAGCGTCCCAACCGCAACAAGCCCTGGGCGGCGATGGCGGCCGCGGAGCCGTCGACCGGCTCATGGGCGTTGAAGGGATCGGACTTGACTTCCCTCCAGTTGGGCATCCGGCTCAGGCCGGGGGCTCCGGTATCCCAGTAGGGAACCCCATCCGGCGGGGAATTCTCGATGTAGAAATCCGACGTCGCCCGGGCACCGCGGAGGAGGAGAGTCTCGATGTCCCCCCGTCCGCCGAACGGTTCCAATTCCTCGGCCGAAAGCGTTTGAAGGAATTCCAGTTGTTCGGCGCACCCTAACAGCGCCCAGGCCAGTCCTCTGGTCCAAGTGGAGAAAGGTGAATAGCCCTGTTGCGTCGAGGGGCAGCGATAGTTGCCGTCGTTGGTGTTGAAAATGCTCTCGTGGACCGTCCGTCCGCGGACATCGTAAGCATCGCGTCCCTCGCCGTAATAGACGTTGTATGCCAGCGTGGCCCGAGCGTGCTGAATGAGTCTTTCCAGAAGGGAGACGCGGGCGTCGTTTTCCTCCATCAGAACGTGTCCGAGCCGGTGCGCCAGGGCCAATGCCCGAAGAGAACGGATGGTATCGACGAATAACGAGTGCGGGCCATTGAACGAGTAGATGTAGCCGCCGTCCCGGATTCGTGTCCATCTTCGGGCTTGTACCGCCCCGCTGATCTTCAGCGCCAGTTCGTAGAAATGGCGTTCCCAAGGGTTTTCGGGGGTCCGCCCCTCGTTCATCAACCTTAACAGGTTGCCGTACGTGCTGAGATTGTTGAACCCGTGATCGTGAACCCCCATGTGGCTGACATGAGGGGCCATTTGGTGGAGTGTATCTTCCCTGCCGATTTCCAGAAAAAACGGTTCGTTCACCGCATCAAATTGCAGGACCGCCGCACCGAATCGGAATCCCTGCGTCCACTCGGTCCATCCACGGGCCGTATAACGACCGTTCACCGTGAAGACGGGGGACCCATCGACCGGATTCCAGGTCTTGCGGAGCGCGCGAATCTTTTCTCCGGAGAGGTTCCAGAAACGCTCAATCTTCCGTGCCAACCGAGAAGGCGTCAAGTCTTGTTGAATGGAGATCATGGTTTTTCAGGGATATTGCCTAATGAATCGACCAATAAAGGGGCCGCTGGCCCCAACGACTCCCAGGGCGGCCCCAACGAAAAAGCCCTGTCACAACTCTCTGTGTGACAGGGCTTTACAAGTCGGGGCGAAAGGATTTGAACCTTCGACCTTCTGACCCCCAGTCAGACGCGCTAACCAGGCTGCGCCACGCCCCGGTGGTTGGAGGATAACGGACATATCCCCCTATTCTGGGGTAACTTTCTTTCGTCCGGCGAGCTTCTCCTACCGACAAATGCCGGTATCTCGCGGGACTTTTTCTATTATGCCCGAGGCTTCCGTTGTTGACAACCCCTCATTTCCCCTTTCTTTACGTGCCGTTGAGCGGCGATATCCGGGCCGATCACGACGTTGTCGACAATGGTGTTATATTATATTTAATATAAAACCCGATAGAGGGGTTTTTCTTAATCCGTATTTGGGCGATACTTAGGACAGAGTAAGGGTTACCTGTCTATCCCCTCGTAGGTTCCTGCCCCGCCTACGAGGGGTCTCTTTTGCGCTCTTTTTCTTCCGGAGTTTCGAATCTCACTTGAATCTCGGCGAGCGCCCTGTAAGAATGCCGATAGAAGACCAAAGTGACTCGTTCCCATGCAATTCCGCTACTCTCTTTCGCGAGGAATTCGTTTGCTGGAACGACTAAACGATCCCGGAGGTGTTTCCCATGAGAATCGCGATCTCCGTTTTAGCGGTTTCGCTTATGTTGGCAACCGAAGTTGACCAGGCATCCGCCCAGCTTTTTGGCGGCAGTCGGACGCTGGGGAGTCCCGTCACGCGTCGAGCGGGGCGGGGGAACTCCGCGGAGGTCGGCCAAATCCGCGGGAATGAGCGATTTTTGCGCGAAAATAGGGATCGTGCCGATTTTGTCGGGAGAGACTTCGAGACGTCCCGGGGGTTCGCCGGGGTACAACAGTCGTCCGGTTCCACTCGCGTCCTTTCGACGCTCTCCGGCATGAATGTCGAGACCGGACCCGACGTAAACCGGAGGGTCCGCGCGGCGACGGAACAAAGGGCCGTCATGTACGATCCGCGATTGGAAGTCGATTTCACCTATACGAAACCGGCGGCGCGACAGCGGGAATATAAGCTGGAGAATCGCTTGGCGAATACACCCAATTTGCGTTTCCTGGGCCCGGTGGAAGTGAGTCTCGAGGGGCGGACGGCGGTGCTGAAGGGTGTGGTTGCGACCGAGCGTGATCGAACCTTGGCTGGTCTGCTGTTAACCTTGGAGCCCGGAATCTCCCAGGTGCGGAACGACTTAACGGTCGCTGCGCTGCGCGATCCTTCCAACTGATCGGTTCATAGCTTACCTGTGTCGTCCAGGTGCCGGTCGGCGTCGTCGCGGTGTATTGCGGCGGCAAGTCGTCCCCCGCCGGCAACCGTTCCCCTCCTTCGCTCGGATTCGTACCATAATTCCATCGTTCCGATCCATCGCTTTGGCCGTGCGCGCCGGGAATACCGCCGGACGCCGGAGGGGGTTGGTAATACGTTGGGGTGGCCATTGGATAGGAATCCGGATTCGGGGGAGCTTGATCGGCGCCTGGCGTGAACGATCGGACCGGCGGCGCGGAGGGCGGAATCGGCGTCGGCATCCGTACCGGCGTTTCCCGATTGCCTTCCAACGAAAACGTCCCCGGGGGCAGATTAATCGTGTCGGTTCTCATCCGCGGCCGGTTCTCGGGGGGACCCGTTTCATACGCGACCTGCTGGACGTTCGATCGAGGTTCGGACGGCGTCGGATTCGGCGGCGGCGTTTGCGCAACGGCTCCCGGCAGCGTCAGCCGAGAGGCGTCCGACATGACGAGCTGCCCCCCCTTGGGTTGAAAACGGGCGATAAGGGCCAGTTCCCGGCGTTCTCCTCCCACCTCGTCCCAGGGCAGAAAGAAGCTATAGGCATGGCCAAGCTCCGATTGACTGTAGTGTTCGCCAAAAGTGTCGATCGGAAAGATGAAATGCTTCACCGGCTTGCTATACTTCGGATCGAATCCCGCGTCGTCGAACGCGTATACGATCAATTCCCCGTCCACCTTGACCGGCTTGGGATTGGAGTGCTCGTAGAAATAGACCCGGCCCCCGAAACCGCGCAGGGAAGGTTGTCCCGGAGTAATCCGTACCGTGTCGGTCCACAGGCAGACCATCTTGTTGGGCACCTTGATTTTGTTGTTGCCGTACCAGTCCCAATCGGTCTTAAGATCGAGCGTCTGGCACCCGCCGAGGCACCACGCGGCGATGAGGAACGCGGCGAGCCGGGGGCATTTCGAGAAGACATGCATTACAAAATCTCGTCGTAACTACCTATTCTGGTTTACCGGAAAGGCGGCATGGGAAGGAGTCGTCCCGCCCGCCGGGCCGGCCCACGGGTTCGTGCCCGAGCGAACCGGAGCGCCCATGGAAGTCGTCGGCGGGGCGCCTTGGACGTTCGGTTCCGGATGGGGCCACGCCTGATCGTCACGAGGCGAAGGGGATTGCGTCGGAGGCTGGAACAGCGAAGGCTCGGAATACTCGGGAGGAAGCCCGTCCGGGGATGTTTCCCGCTCTAGCGGGCGTGGCGTGGGAATCGTTTCGGGGGTCGAGGCGCGGTTCCAATCCGGAGGCTGTCCCTCCTTCCCGACCTCGTCGGGGAGAATGACGCCCTGCGCATCGGGATAGACTACGTTCGGGTTCTGCTCGAAGCCGGCCGCCGCGCCAACCGGCCCCGTGATATCGTACAAGCCGGTATCTCCATGCATTTGATTGACCGTCGCCAGACACCAGTGCATCCGTGCCGCTTCGCGCTGTTTGAATCGTTCGTCGTCTTCCGGCGTGCGAATGATCCAAGGAGTCATGATGATCAACAGCTCGACGCGCCGCTTCTCGACGCTGTCGTAGCGAAAAAGATGCCCCAGGATGGGGATTCTCCAAAGCCACGGCACGCGGCGGTGGATCTCGCTCATGCCGTTGATGATGAGTCCTCCCAAGACGATCGTTTCGCCGCTGCGCGCGCTGACCGTGGTCTGGGCCGTCGTCACGTTGACCGAAGGAGAGAAGATCACCTGTCCTCCCTGAACGGCCACCGGAACGCCATCCGCCTGGGGCGCCAGCTCCGATTTTTCCGCGTCCAGTTCCATGACGACGTTCCCCTCCGGACTGATCCGCGGTGTGACCCCGAGAATCAGACCGACGTCCTCCAATTCGACGTTCTGCGTCATGCCGTTCTGGTTGAGGGTCACGCCGGTGATCCTCGGAACCCGTTGGCCGATCTGGATGAAGGCCGACTGATTATCCATGGTCCGGATTTGGGGCCGGCTGAGGACCTCCAACCGGCGGCATTGCTGGAGGGCGCGGATGAGAACGCTCACGCTGTCGCTACTGGCGGAGAGGGTCAATCCTCCGAAGCCGAGTTCGTTGTTGATTCGTCCGACGGCGAAGGAGGTGGTTCCCTGACCCGCTACGTCGCTCTTGTTCGCCAGCGCCCTCCTCGAGCTGTTGTTCCCGAGCGGTTGGCCGACGAAACCGAAGCCGGGGATCGTATCGGCGGAAATGATCTGCTGTTCGGTGACCGTGATGATCCCGGAAGGAGTGCTGACGACGTCCGTGTTCGTAATGGTCTGAATCTCGCTCAGCAGACCCCGGTCGAACAAAAGGGAATCCTGCAGGCCCAGCTCCACGCCGAACTCGTCCAGGTTGTCCAGCCGCACCTCGGCGATCAAGACCTGGATGGCCACCTGGGGAGGATTCTCGTCCAGCTTCTCGATCAACCGCATGATTTCGTCGAAATAGCGCGGCGTGGCGCTAATGATCAGGGCGTTGTTGATGACTTCGGGGACGACGATCACCTCTCGCTCGATCTGCCGGAAGGGGCTCTCTTGTCCGGGGACGGCCCGTTCCACCTGCCGCTCGCTCCGAAGGAAATTGCTGATCGCGTTGGCGACGTCGACCGCCGGGGAATTCCGCAGGCGGTAAACGGTCGTCTCGCGTTCGATCACGTCCTTTTCGTCCAGGCGCAGAAGCAGCGCCTCGATGATCGCCAGGTCCCCCTGGGATCCGGTCGCGATAATGCTGTTCGTCCGGACGTCGACCGCGAAACGGACCGGAGCGAGGGAGGATTCCCCTTCGGCCACCGGCAGCGTCGGCCGCGAACTCAATCCGGCCTGCTGGGTCGGGAGGAGCGATTGGAGCGTCCGCACCATGTTGTTCGCGTCGGCGTTGACGATCTGAAACACCTTGATCTGGGCGACGACCGACGGCGCGTCGAGCCGCTCGATCAACGCCTCGATGAGCGGAAGGCTCTGGGCCGGGGCGGAAACGATCAGGCTGTTCGTCCGGACGTCCGGAACGATGTTCACGTCCTCCAACAACCCGCTGCGGATGAGCGTGGCTTCCTGCTTGTCGATGGCCAGTAATTCCAGGACGGACGCCTTCTCGTTCCGGCCGCCGCCGCGAGCCGCGTCTATGGCCGCTTGCAGCGTGCCGCCGATCTCGTCCGCCAGCGAGTTCATCAGTTTGAATATCTTGACGCGAGAGACGGCGCCGCTTTCGTCGACGTCGACCTTTTCGATGAACCGTGCCACTTCCGCCATGTCGCGCGCCGAAGCGCGGACCATGAGCGAGTTCGTCCGAATCTCGGCGACGACTTCGATTCGCGGCGCGAGTCCCTCGTCCCTGTCGAAGAATTCGAGTAGATCGGAGCGGACCTGAGTGGCGGAGGCATACTTCAGCGGAAAGACGCGGAACTGGCTTTCCGGGTTGACCGGCTTGTCCAGTTCCTCGACCAGACTCTTGATCGCCTTGACCGCCTCTCCCCAACCAATGAGCAACAACGCGTTCGGTTTGATCAGCGGTATCACGGAAACGCGACCTTGCCGCCCGCCGATCAGATCCTCCCGGACCTGCTCGATGATCCCGGCCATCGCCTCGCCGGAAGTATACCGCATTTTCAAGACTTCGATTCGCGGAACCGTTTCCGCGCTGAGACGTTCGAGTTCCTCGATAATCCGCGTCATCGCGTCGACGTCCCTGGGGCGCCCCTGCAGGATCACGACGTCCAGATCGGGAAGAATCTCGACCTCCAAGTCGGTGCCCAGATCGCGGAGGGCGGGTCCCTCCAGGTCCTCCGGCCCGAATCCCCATCGCGGATAGTATCCCGGCCCCAGGGGAGGCGGCACCGGGTCGACCGGTTGCCCGATCTGACTGACCAGTTCGTAATTGACCAGATTGACGCCTCTTGGAACGCGGCGACCGTCGGCCTCGCCGCTGCGCGACGGCCGCGTCGAGGAACCGTCTTTCGCCGGCGGATTTTCGTCGTCCCGGTACGCGTCGACCGCTTCTCGGACCTTACTGGCGGCGGCCCGTCTCAGGGGAATAATCCGCCGCGCCCGATCCGTCAGCGCCGGCGCGTCCAGCCGCCTGATCAGATGCGTGAACTGCTCCACCAGTTTTACCGGCCCCTGAACCATGATTCCGCCGCGGCGCGCGTCGATATTGATCCACAGGACACCGTCGTTGGGAATCTCGAGGGAATAGACGCGACCGGCCGTATTCGGGTCCGGCTGGAAACGCAACCGGGAAGCGAGAATGCTCTGAACGGCCTTTTCCGCTTGGTCGGCGTCAAGCCGCGCCAAGGGAATGAACGACTCGATCCGGGCCGATTCGGGCGGTGGCCCCGTCGCCGGCAGCGGCTCCACCGGCACCGCGGGCCTGGATTCCGCCGGGGCGGGTACCGTTCCCGGGGCCGCCCTCCGATTGAGAAAGTCGTGGAAATCGGGTGGGGCGAAAACAACGACCTGGTTATTCTCGGGGATGGCCGCGATGCGGACGTCCGTTCGATTCTCCGCCATCGTCCGCCACTGGGCGGCTAGTTTTTCCGGGCCGTCGGCACCGGCGGGGTAAATCCTCGCGACCGGTCTCGGATCGGGCCGGTCCGCCGGTTTCGCGGGAGATTCCCGGGTAGACTGGTCGGACGGGGGAGGTTGAGGCGGTCGCGGCCCGGCCAATTCCGAGGGAACATCCAACCTCTTCAGCAGGGCCGCTACCGCCTGATGGGCGCGCGGCGTCCCCTCCACGCGGACTTGCGAGTCCGATTCCCTCCGGACTCGGACTTCTTCGTCCGGCAACAATTGCTCCAAGAGGCCCCCCAATTGTTGCACGAGCGATGCCGCGGGCTGGTTGTGCAAAGGGTAATACGCGGTGTACCGCGCATCGGTCACCTCTTGGGCGAGGGCGGATGCGCCCAGTAGGAACATCATGCCCATAAACCCGGAGGTAACCAAGGTTTGATTCGTGGGAAACTGGTTGCTCGTCACTCGATTCCCCATCGCGTATTGAAAAAGGAGGCGGGATAAGGAGTGGGGCGAATCCGTCCTCTTGGGACTTCCTGCGCCTCACTCGGCACGGTCTCGAGGTCCGCCGTTCGCGCAGCGAATGGCCCATCGCCGACCGCTCGGGAGAAAAGGCCGCCGCGCCGCGTCGTGCGTCGCGGTGGAAATGAGGTCGCGGGATAGTAACTACGCTCTCCAGCGGAAGCAAGGGCAGTTTTGGAGGTTTGTCCGTCGGGCGCATTTCGCACTTTGTGTTTGGCACGGTTTTTGTAAAATGCGGGTTCGG
>CAZFQG010000017.1:0-49001 GCA_964520785.1 uncultured Planctomycetaceae bacterium
CGCCAACCCAACTGCACGGGTATTTCGTGGGACGCATCGCGGACCATGTCGCAAAGAAGGGACGGACGCTGGTGGGCTGGGACGAAATCCTCGAAAGCGGCGCCAAGGAGGGGGCGATCGGGATGTACTGGCGGAGCGGTACGTCGGACCAAATCGTGGAAAACGCGGCACGCCTGGGGCAGAGGCTCGTGATGACGCCGACGGCCCACTGTTATTTCGACTATCCCCAATCGGCCGACTTCGAGAACGAACCGATCCGCTTCGGCAACTCGGTGATCGACACTCGGCTTACGTATGCCCTGGAACCGATCCCGGAGTATCTCGAACCGGAAAACCATCACATTGTCTTGGGTGCCCAGGCGAACCTGTGGGGAGAGCGGATCCGAACTTTCCCACATGCCCTCTACATGACCTGGCCGCGCGGGTGCGCGCTGGCGGAGGTGGCCTGGTCCCCCGCGCAGGCAAAAGACTACGCGGACTTCTACCGCCGGTTGACCAAGACGCATTTGAAACGGCTGGAAGCTATGGGAGTACGGTATCGCGAGCCTCGCGCGGCGGATCGGCCCGACTCCGAGTGAGAACGAGTCCCGACCGGTCGGCGGCACCTTGTGGGGCGAGAAGTCGCGAGAGATTGATTTACGGCGAAAGGCCGATGGGCCGACAACGTCCACGAGTGGGAGCTTACGCCGACGCGGGCACGGCGGAGTCGAGCAGGGGGCCGGGCAGGAGGATTTCGGCGTCGACTCCCACTTCGGCGAGGGCGCCGTACGTTTCCGCTCCGAGGCACCACGCCGGTTTGTCGAACGCGGCATCTCCATAGGCGGCCGCATACGCGCGGACGCCGGCGGGACTGACGAAGTAGATCGCGTCGTGGTCCGGCAGGGGCCTTCCCAGGTGGCGGTTCGGAACGACCTGGTTGAGCGTCAGATGCGCGACGTTCGCGCCGTGCAGTTCGAGCGATTCGCGGATCCGCCGGCATGGGTGGGTCCCCTCGATGATTCCGACGGATTTTCCGGCAAACCGGGTTTGCCAATCGGACGATTCCCCCGGAAGGGATTGTCCGACGACCCCGTCCGCTTTCAGCCCGTGTTCCCCGAGGCGGTCCGCCGTGGCGCGCCCGACGGCACCGATGTGAATTCCGGCCAGCGCCCGGGCATCTTGCCCCTGCCGCCGGAGTTCCTCGAAGAAGGCAGCCACCCCCAGTTTGTCGGCGAAAAGGAGCCCTTCGAACCGGGAAGCGAGCCCGGCGGAACACAGCCTGGCGAAAAGGCGCCGCATTGGACGATCCGGCGCCACTTCGAGGGCCGGCCAGTGAAGCAGGTTTCCCAGGTCACGGAAATTCGTCGGGTCGAGCCCCGTGAACAGCACGGTGGACCGGCCTTGGCAGGCGCGGACCGCGGTCGCCGCGTCACCCACGATCACGCACGCCGGCGATGCGACCCGCGCCTCTCGCGCGGTCCGGGCCAAATCCGACAGGGGAGCGCGAACGCGCCGCTCCCAGGCGCAGGCCCCTCGCTCGACAACGGCGGCCGGGGTGTCCGCTTCCCAACCCTCGGCCAAAAGGGAATCGACGATCCGTTCCAAAGCGCCGATTGCCATCAAAACGACTAGCGAATCGGCCTTGGGCAGGCGGTCGAAGATCGGGCCCCCCTCGAGTCTGGCGGTCGCCACCGCGAAGCTCCGCCCCTGGCGGCGTCGGGTCAAGGGGAACCCGGCGGCCGTCAAAACCGCCGTGAAGCTACTCGGCCCGGGGACGGCTTCCCATGGAATCTCGCAACCGGACAAGTAATCGGTCTCTTCCTCGGCCTGGGCGAAGACGAACGGGTCTCCCCCTTTGAGTCGCACGACCGTCTTCCCTTGCCGCGCCTCCGACGCGAGCCAGTCGTTGATCTTCTCCTGCGGCCATGGAGGCTGTTTTTCAAACAGCCATTCCACGTGCTTGTCGTCGGTCGGGATGTTCAATTCCGCCAGGTAGTTCCGCGGCAGAAGCCGGTCGACCAGAATCGCGTCGGCCGAGCCGAGAACGCGGCGGCCTCGAACCGAGAGCAGATCCGGGGCACCGGGCCCCGCTCCGATCAGATACACTTTGCCGCGGGTCATGAGTTCGAACCATTCTTGCGGGAGCTGTTGAAGACGCCGGACCCCTTGCCGGCATTATCCGCCTCAATTTGGTCGTACCTGGGCCACCGCCCGGGGCGGTGGAGAAGCTTGCCGATCAGGTCGCGGATGCGCTTCGCGCGGCGGCAGTCCAAGCCGTCGGTATGTACCGCCACGTTTACGGAATCGCCGTTGACGACGGCCGGAAAGATCGCGGTCGACCGTTCCGCGGAGGAAGCGACGCAGCAGAGAATTCCGCGTGCCGCCGCTTCGCGGCCGATCGTTCCGTTCAGGCTTGCGTCCGGCGTCGCCGCGACCACGAGAAACCTTCCGTCCAAATCAGCCTCGCGGTAACACCGTTCCTCCCAGCGGATGCGTTTCGCCGCGGCCCACTCGCGAACACTCGCCGACGCCTCGGGCGAAACGGCGGTCACTTCCGCCTCGGCATCGATCAACTTCGCGATCTTCCGCGAACCGATGCTGCCGGCGCCGACCACCAGGCACCGTCTTCCTTTCATGTCGATTCCCAACGAAAAGAAGCGATTGGGGAGTGAATCGGGCAAAGGAAGGGATCGCTCCGTCTCGGGCCCGGCGGTAGTCATGGCCGTTGGTGCTCTTCGTGTTCCTCTTGGATGCAATCCCCCTCGCCGCGTTTGCGGCCGGACACGCCGTGACGCTCCTCGAGCGCCTTCGCCAGCGACTCGTGCTCCTCGGAAAGGAACCGGCCGAAATCGAGCGTTTCATCACGCTCCCGCTCACGAGTGTATTCGTCGACAATCAAACCGACCGCCCCGACGACTTCCTCGGCCGGAACGAACCCGCAGAGTTCCCGGGCCAGTTCCGGACCCCGGCCGCGCGCGCCTCCGGCCAGGATTTTGAACCCCTCCACGGGGCGACCGTGCATCCGGTGGACGCGGCCGACGAGTCCGATGGGCGTCACGGCCGCCTCGGAACAGTTGTTCGGGCATCCGCACACGGCAACCGCACTGTCTGTGGGGAGCTTCACCCTCCGGCCAATTCGCACGGCCGCGCCGCGGGAGTCGACGATTCCCTTGGTACACCAGGTGGAACCGGGACAGGCCAAGACCGGAGCGGAAGCCGAAAACGCTTCCAGGTCGGGGTGGAGGGCGACCGGGCGTCTGCCGTACAGGAGCAGATCGTGGTCCAGCCCGATCCGCAGTATCGCGCCCGATGCCGTCGCCGCGGAACTCAGTCTCATCGCCGCCTCCGGGGTGATATCGCCCAAAGGAAGGTACAGCCGGGCCTGCAAAGGCGCATCCTCGGTGACGCGGACGATGCCGGGGCCGTCGTCGTCGGAATTCCGCAGCTCCTCTTGAAAAAGCGCATCCGCTCGCGACCGGAATACTTCGTCCCCCAGACGCTCGCGCACGTGCCGCAGCCGGGCCCGGTGACGCCGCGTCCGGTCCCCTTCGGCGTGAAACAGCCGCAGCAAAGCGACGGCCAACGGCAAGACACCGGCCGCCGAAAGGGCTTCGTACAGGACAATGCCGGTTCCCGGTTTCGCCCCGAGAGAACCGGCCACGACAGCTTTGAATGTCCCGTCATGGTTCGCGACCAGGCCCAGATCGTTAATCCACGGCCGAGTGCAGGATTCGAAGCACCCGCAGATGGCGATCTTGAACTTCCTGGGTAAATCGGTGATCCAATCGAGCGACTGGACCTTCGCCTGAATCGCTCCGGCCAGCGCCGAAACATCCCAAGTTCCAAGGGCAAAGCCGTTTCCGGGGCAACAGGTGATGTTCCGGGCCGTGTCTCCGCAAGCACCGCCGCCGGAGAGCCCCAGATCCGACACGCCCCGTTGAAGGGCCGGGATGTCCTCGGGCCTAACACCGTGTAGTTCGATGTCTTGCCGGGTGGTCAGGTGCAGCGGATAGCCAGACGCGTACTCCTCGGCGAGCGCGGCCAGACCCTCCCATTGCTGACTACTAATGCACCCCCCCGGCACGCGAACCCGCTGGAAAAACAGCCCCTGCGGCCGCTGGCCATAGACTCCAAGCAGCCGCGACTGACGCCCGTCGGCTGGCATCTGCTTGCAGGGGAACGGCACATGATCGGCGAATGCCACGAAACGAATCCTTCCTCTTCTGGGTTATCCGAGATTTACTGTCATCCGTAACTTTGTGTGTCCGTAACAGCCTTGCCGGCGGTTATTACCCCCCAAAGCAGGTATGCACTCCGTTCTATAGGGGGTCGCAAATTGCACCCTGACAATTACAGTGTTGACAGTTCATAACTATGTTGATAGAAATAGTATAGTATTATTCCCTCGGCGAGTCAAGACCAAGGTCCAATTTTTAAGGCGCCGGGCACTTCCTGTTCGGAAACGCCCGGCGCCTAAAATCGAGGTAACACAAACCGTAAGGGAGACCCATCTCGGATCGCACCGGTAAAAGACGGGCGGTCCGAAATCCAGCGGTGAGACTTGCTGGAGGGTTTTGCGTGTCTTGGATTAAACGGCGTCTTTTCGGCTCTTTCGGCGGAAGAAGAGCCCGCCAAGCCCGGTTGCGGCCAGGAGCACGAATCCGGCCGGCTCGGGAACGCAGATTGTATCAATTACTAATTCGGAAATATTGGTCGATTCAGGAAATCGGTACGTCACGAACTCCTCCGGCGGGTTGAACGGAATCTCTATTTGGGCCGTGTAGGTGTACCATCCGGTGTTGCCGTGTTTGATTGGCCCTTTCGGGTAGGAGACGCTCCCCGGGGGGTCACTGGTCGGCGAGTCGGGAAACGCGCCCTTGTCGGACGTGATCTAAAGGAATATCACTTTGCGTTCCCGCGGAGTCGGATCGTTCGGCACATAGATTTGGAGAAACCCGCCGTCCTCGTCAATGTGCCACGTGTTGATGACCGTCTCGCCGTCCGGGCCGATGACCGGATCGGGATAGCTCGCGCCACCCAATTCAACGAAGGGTTCGCCGAACGGATTGTGAGCTTCCACCGGGAAATGTGGGTGTTCGTCGAATTCCCAACGCTGGTAAGTCGCCACCCCGCCGGACCATTGAGGATCGGTCGGGTCTTCGAGCCACGGCGGATCCCAGATATCTTCGGCAAGGGCCACATTGGGGACTGCCACGACGAAAAGGCCAAGAATGAACGCGAACACCAGCGCTGCCGGAATCGCATTCATCCAGCACCCTCGGTCGATGGAACGGAGAGGAACTCGAAAGACGGATTGGGCCAACATGATGGGACTCCTTTGCAGAGGACAAAAACAAGAAACGGAAAACAGACATCAACTTGATTCTAGTCAAAGAACAGGGGAAGAGAATCGGGAAATACCCTACCCTGAATTGGGGGTGCCGGGCCGGCCGCCGCAAAACGGCGGTGGGCGGAGATTTTCATTTCCTTTTTCGCTTCCGATTCCGTAAGATGAAAGAAATAGCAGCAGCCGGCCGTGCCGGCACGTGAGCGGTTCCTAATCACGATGGCAAGACCTGCCGATTCTCAAGCCGATCTTCCCATGGCAACGGCCCGGGCGGGATCGATCCGGATTGCCTCCGCGTCCCTTCCTCGCGCCGTCCTCGAGGCGGTACCGACACCGATCATCGTGATCGACTTGGAATGGCGAGTCGTCTTCGCGAACCGCGCTGCGCGCCGCTTGAGCGGGGTCGATCCGGATACCCGATCCATCCGCTGTTTCGAACTTGCCCACCACTCCGCGAAGCCGTGCGATCGATGCCGGGATGCGTGCCCCCTTCGGGATGTGATCGCGACGAAGGAACCGGTAATCGTTACCCACACGCATCACGACGCGGAAGGGCGCGAGATCTACGTCGCGATCACCGCGGCCCCCCTCTTCGATGACCAGGGAGAGGTCGTCGGTGTCGTCGAGTCGTGGCGGGATATCAGCGAGCGCAAGACGATCCGCCAGCTTCTGGAGATCGCCAACCGGCACATGGATTTACGCGGGCTTCTGGAGGATGCCGTCTCGACCCTCCACGTGCTCACCGGCTGCCCGGCCGCCGCCATGGCCGTATTGGACGAGGAAGGAGCCGTCCTCCGCGGTGCTGAGTTGGGTTTCGACGAACCGGTGGGCGAATTCCGCGGCGACCATGCGGAAAGACTCGTCTGGGCGGAGTTCTTCGCGCATGAATCCGCACCCAACTCCGCGTTCTGCGAACGGACCGAGGGGGGCGGGATCCTCGTTACGTCGCTGGAGAAATGCCTCGATTCGCTTCCATGCCGAACGCGGCGGTTTCTGTGCGCCTTGAGCCGGTCGCGTTTCGGCTCGCTGGCGTTGATTCCCATTCGAAACGCCGGTCGCACGGTGGCGTTCATTCAACTGGCCGACCCGGGCGAACATGCGATCTCCAGGGCAACGGTGGAACTGACCGAGCGCGTGGCGATGCATCTGGGCGCCGCGGTCTTGAGAATCCGGGCCGAGGAATCGCTCCGCGAGACGCTCGGCTCTCTGGAGGTCCTCGTCCGCGAGCGGACCGCCGAACTGGCAGCGATGAACGATGCACTGCGAAGTGAAATTGCCGAGAGAAACAAACTCGAGAAGGAAATCCTCGAAATCTCCGCCGCCGAACAACAGCGGATCGGACGGGAACTCCACGACGGCTTGGGGCAGGAACTGACCGGCCTGAATTGCCTGGCCGGCGCACTGTCGAGGCGGCTGGAAACGCGGGGGCTCCCCGAGGCGCGGGTCGCCGCCGGCCTTGCGCGAGGATTCCCCCATTTGCTGGCCCAAGTGGACCGAATCGTCCGCGGATTGATGCCCCTGGAAATCGGCGCCGAAGACCTGGGGCACGCCATCGAGATTCTTCTGGACAAGGTGGAGAAGGCCAGCGGCGTCTTCTGCGCGTGTTCCATCCCCTCCCCCTTGGAGGCCGTTTCGGCCGATTGTGCCGTCCAAATCTACCGGATCGTCCAGGAGGCCGTCAACAACGCGCTCAAACACGCCAAAGGGCGAGAAATCCGCGTTTCCTTGATCCGTGAAGAAGGACGGACCGTTTTGCGCGTCCGGGATGACGGCCGGGGGATGCCCGATGGCGAGGAGCAGACGGAGGGGTTCGGACTGAGGATCATGGCCTATAGGGCCCGCGCGGTCGGGGGCCGGTTGCACATCGACCGGGAACTCGGCGGGGGTACGGTCGTGACGTGCATATTTCCGGGAGAGCCTTCCAATGAACGCTGATTTTTCCGCCGGCCCCCCTCCCGGCAGGCACGGAATCCTCATCGTCGACGATCATCCGATCGTGCGGGAGGGTTTACGGGAACTGATCGAAAACGAGCCGGATTTCGAAATCGTCGGCGAGGCCGCCTGCGTCGACGACGCGGTCCGCGCGCTCGCAAGCACCCGTCCCGAAGTCGTCATCGTCGATCTCTCCTTGAAGAATAGTCATGGGGTCGACTTGATCGAGACGATCCAGTCGCGGGGAGGGGACGTGAAGACGCTCGTGTTCTCGATGCACGATGAGTTGCTGTTCGCCGAACGGACCCTCCGCGCCGGCGCCTCCGGCTACGTGAGCAAGCTGGAATCGGCCGACAAGGTCATTGACGCACTCCGCCATATTCTGCGCGGAGAACGTTATCTCAGCGCGCGAGTCGCCGCCTATCTTGCGACTCGCAACACGCCCGCGCGCGATTCCACCGCGGATCCGGTCGACCGGCTCTCGAACCGGGAGCTGCTCGTGTTCCAGATGCTCGGGCAAGGACTCGCGACGAAGCAGATCGCCGCGCGGCTCTCGTTGAGCCGGAAGACGGTCGACACCTACCGCGAGAATATCAAATTGAAACTGAACCTCCGCGACGGGAGCGAACTGGTCCGCCACGCGACGCGCTGGGTGCTGGAAAACGGGTAGAGTCATGCAGCTATCCGTGTTACCGCCAGGAAATGCCGCGTCCGTTATCGGACCAGCGGTCCAAAGCAGGAACAGCCGTAGAGAGCCACATGAAGCACGATGAATCGAAAAAGACGGATTGTCCGGCACGGGCGGATGATAAGAGCGGTCCGCCTTCTTGGCGGGCGGTTGAACCGGAGTTGACATGGGTCAGGCCGACCGTACAAATCGGATTTCTTGTTTTCTCATTGATGGTCGGGTGGCAATTTCATGTATTCGTGAACTGGCTGGCGGATCCGGTAACGCGGCCGCCGGAACGTCCACCGAGTGTCGAGGCATGGTTGCCGATTAGTTCCTTGATGAGCCTGACGTATTCCCTTCGGACCGGCCAGGTCAATCTCGTCCATCCGGCGGGCCTGGTGATCTTCTCTTTGATTCTGGGGCTTTCAATCTTCATGGGACGCGGGTTCTGCAGTTGGGTTTGCCCGATCGGAACCTTGAGTGAATGGGCCCACGGAATCGGACGCAGGCTCATCGGCCGGAATTTCGTACCGCCGTCCTGGATCGACCTCCCTTTGCGGTCACTGAAGTATCTGCTGCTTGCCTTTTTCGTCTACGCGATTGTCGGCATGAGCAGTGCGGCGATTCTGGCGTTTCTCGAAGGGCCATACAATCGCATCGCCGACGTAAAGATGTACCTGCTCTTCGCGGAAATGACGCGGACTACCGCCGTCGTGTTGATTGTCCTGGCGGCACTTTCTCTCCTTGTCAAGAACGCGTGGTGCCGCTATTTGTGCCCATACGGGGCTCTTCTGGGACTATCCGCATTGGTGGCTCCATTGGCCGTTCGACGCGACGCGGACCGCTGTACGGACTGCAAACGATGCGATCAAGCCTGTCCCAACCGCGTGCGCGTATCCACGTGCCGCGATCGGATAATATCTCTCGAATGCACCAGTTGTTACCGATGCGTCGAGTCGTGCCGTGTTCCGGGCACCCTGGCGATACGTTGGCCGGTACCGGGGCGAGCCGTCAATCAGGCCGTTTACGCCGCCGTTTTGGTCGGCGCGTTCATGCTCGTTGCGCAAGCGGCAAGTTCCACCGGTTACTGGCGATCCAGCACCTCTTCCGGATTGTATGCCGCCTTGTACCGCGTCATTTCCCAAACCGAGCATCCCCGCACGCCCAGCACCCTCTCGAATGAACGGCCCCAGCCGTTACCACCGCGCATCTTCCAGGATTGTCCGCGAGAGTAATACCATGATGCGACTCCATTATCTCCAACACGTCCCATTCGAGGGCCCGGCGGAAATCGGCCGGTGGGCCGCGGACCGCCGATACGGCGTCACCGGCACCCGGTTGTTTCTCGGCGAGCCGCTTCCCCTGGTGGATTCCTTCGATCTGCTGGTCGTTCTGGGGGGACCCATGAATGTCGACGAACATGATCGGCATCCTTGGCTGGCGGAGGAAAAGGCGTTCATCGAACGCGCTATCGAGCACGGCAGGGGAGTTCTCGCAATATGCCTCGGCGCACAACTCATAGCTCGCGTCTTGGGCGCAACGGTCAGGCCCAACCGGCACACCACGGCGATTCCGAGCATAATGAACGCCTTCCACGCTTCTTGCATATTTCGGGATCCTTGTGGCGGACCTCGGCGGCGGCGGTCAATGCACTGACGACATCCTCATCACTGCATTCACTCCCCCGGGGAGCGATATGTTGACCGCGCACAATCTTCTCGGGCAATGAGACTCCGCCGTCCCTTCGGCGGACGTGCTCTTTCTGGACGACCGCCTCGGAGCCGGGAGGGCAGCAGGCACCCGTCATGATCTCGATGCACATTCCGGAGATCACGTGCATGTCGCATCGGTCGCCGGCGGCGATCTCCCCCTCGACGGGAACCGTTCGTGGGGGTGGCGCGACGAAGTGAAGGCGGCATCGGAATCAATCGAGGTGTTCACAGCAGCCGGGCGGGCATTCTCGGCGGACGCGAGCCCGTGCTCTCGGCCCTTGAATGCGTTCAATCGCCGCCGCGCGTGTTTGGAGCCGTTCGACGGCGGACGCCACCGCTTTAATGCAATAATCGATCTCTTCTTCGGTCGTGAATCGGCCCAGGGAAAAACGAACTGAACCCGCCGCGTGTTCGTCGAGCACTCCTATCGCGCGAAACACGTAATGCGGCTCGTGCGTCTCGCTGCTACACGCCGAGCCGACCGATACCGCGATCTCGGGTACACGTGGGATCAATTCGGTCGCCACGATATCCGGAAAGGTCATATTGAGCGTATTGGGCAGCCGGTGGTCGGGATGCCCATTCAGAGACGAGCCGGGAATCCGCCGCATGAGGGCCTCCTGAAGCCGGTCTCGGAGCCGTTTGAGCCGGAGAGACTCCTCGGACAATCGATCTCCCGCGACTTCGCATGCAATCCCCATACCAACAATCCCAGGGACGTTGAGCGTTCCGCTCCTCAGGCCTCCCTCCTGACCGCCGCCGTGGATCAGGGCCGAAAGGACACCGCTCTTCGCTCCGCCGCGGACATACAACGCCCCCATTCCTTTCGGTCCGTAGAACTTGTGGGCCGACATGCTCAGCAGATCGACGTTCATCGCGTCGACGTCAACCGGGACTTTGCCGATCGCCTGGGTCGCGTCGCAATGGAACAACGCTTCGGACTTCTTGACCACCCGGCCGATCTCCTCGCACGGGTTGAGCGACCCGATCACGTTATTGGCCGCCATGATGGACACGAGGACCGTGTGAGGAGTGATGGCCGCTTCCACCTGTTCGGCCGAAACCCGGCCGTACCGATCCGGCTGAAGCAGCGTCACGCGAAACCCTTGTCGTTCAAGGACCGCGCACGGTTCACGGACCGCCTCATGTTCGGTCAAACCGGTTACGAAATGCGACTTACGGTCACACTTCGCGGCAACCCCCTTGATCGCGAGATTGCAGCTCTCCGTGGCCCCGGAAGCGAACACGATCTCTTCGGGCGAGGCGTTTATCAAACGCGCGACGCGTTCTCTCCCCTCCTCCACGCGATCGGATGCTTCGCTCGCGAACGAATGGGCTCGCCCGGACGGATTGCCGTATATCCTCTCAAGAGCCCATGTCATACCCTCGACGACGCGGGGGTCGACCGGCGTCGACGCGTTATTGTCCAAATAGACGGGTGTTCCGCGGTCGTACATGTTCATACGATCCTCCGTATTCTTCGATTCATGGGTTGCTCGACCTGCGCAGTTTGAAGAACATCGCGGCGCGGCCCGCGCGACGGGACGTGCGCCGGGTACGACCAATAAGACCAGCGGCTGTCATCGACTTCACGGATGCGTGATGAGCAGCGCGGTACGCACCACAGGCGACAAGCCGCCAGCACGATCAGCAGACCGACGATCCGCATGTATAATTGGTCGGGCAGAGACAACATCCCTCCAACGAACGCGAAGGGTACCGATCCCGTCGCGAAGGGAAGCAGTTTCCTCCACGGTAGATGCCCCGCTCCGTGAAACTGAACGGATCCGATGGATGCTACCAGAATACTCAGAAGCAGCGAGGTTGGTCTCATGATTTCCGGCGCGACGTCGACCAAGGCCATGGCCGCAAGATAACCTGAACCACCGGCAAACCCCACCGAGGAGAAAACCGCGGCAACGAGAAAGATGAGGACGGATAATATGATCGCTTCATGCATACCGGTTATAGAGTCACTTCAGATAGCATGGATCGCGCGGGACTGTAACCGGCGTCCACCAGACCTTGCTCGACCAGTCCGGTGAACACGTCGAAAAACGAATCGGCCGAGCAAGACGCTCCCGGATGCGGTCCTGTTAGAGTTTTGCCGGCGCCACCGTTTCTTTAACAGGCAAGGGGCGCGTTCAACTTCGGTTCAACGGTGTCAAAAGTGAAACTGAAAGGGCACATCACTCCGAGGTGAGAGAAAGGCTGAACATGTAACATTGGCGATTTGTCAAAAACGACACGCGGCAATTGGCGATGTCCACATTTCTCGATTTGCCACGTATGATCTAATCGCGCGGACGCCATCGCGCGAAGCGTCCAGGGCTTATTTTAGAATCGACTCATGGCCAAGAGAATCGGGATTATTCCTACCACACCTGGGGGGCAGCATGGAGGCTTGGAAGTTTGGCGGGCACATTCCGTGGCGGACCACGCGATCAGGTTCAGAAATTAGGGTTCGTCGACAATTTCGCCGCCTGAACGCGTCGTCATGGCGCGCCAAGTGGCAAGATCAACATTGTCGGCGATGTATCGGACCGACCCATCCGCGAACAGAACGTTTACGCCGCCGGGGTGATAACTGCGAGATGTGACAGCGGCATATGTCGGTTGGTTACCGGTTGTGCCCTCGCGAGCGGAGTTGAATCGCTGACGGAGGAAACTGTCGGTAGCTCCCATGGTAGTTGTGTAGCGCCAGACCGATTTGTTTCAGATTGTTGGAACACATTGCCCTTCGCGCCGCCTCGCGAGCGGCCTGAACGGCCGGAAGCAACAGAGCGACGAGGATACCGATAATCGCGATCACTACCAGTAGCTCGACCAGTGTAAAACCGTTCACGGATCGACGCGAGTTCTTCGGATGTGATTTCAAGAAAGGGAGAGTCGAACGCATTGGAAACTCCTGAATATGGCTGATCGTGGACAAAGGCATGCATTGAGACTGAGAACCAATATCAATAGAACCATATTCTAGGGCACCAACAGCGATAGAATACCGGGAAAATCCCTACCCCCGGTGGGCCCCATTAACCAGCCGAAGGCTCGGAACATATCGTACCTGACGGACACAACGCGTGGGTCGCGGCATCTGAAATTCGGCCGATGTGGGGCAGCGAAATGTAAGCAGGTGGCGAAGTCGGTTGCTCGTCGCACATTATTCTCCCTCGGCTATTTTTCAACAGTTCGACCATTGTCTGGAGACATCGCTCTTATTGCCGAAACGGATGGGTCGTTGGCCGCACGGGGTGCTATTCTCCCGTCGAAAAAATCCGACGTGGATGGCGTCGGCGAAATTCGGTGCTTGACAAGGGGTGTACAATTGCTTAAGACAACACGTGGTCCCCCCGCTTGACGTCCGGCACGGAAGGAAGGATACTTTTCTGCCGCACTCCGATGGGAGGCAGTGTCCGAACATCGGAGGGACGCTAAACAACCTCAGGAGTCGAATTCACGCCAAATCGTCAGAGGCGTAAGATTTTTTTGTCAGCAAATCTCTACTATGTCAATCGAGATTATATAGAATCTCTCTGTCTGAATGGACACGAGAGTAGGTATCATTACACTCAAGAAAAGGTCAAAGAACGATGAAAGCGAATTTCAAAATGCTCACGCCGACGGAATGCGCAGAACCGATTTTTAGCAAGGTTGGCGAGCGAGAGGTGACGAGGGCCATCGTCGCCGAGTTTACCGCGCAGTTCAGCGATTACATCGAAAGCGACTGCGTGATAATTGGAGCGGGACCGGCCGGCTTGATGGCCGGCTGGACTTTGGCCGAGAACGGCATCAAAACCATGATCGTCGAGCGCAACAACTACCTGGGTGGCGGTTTCTGGATCGGCGGCTATCTGATGAACAAGGTGACTTTTCGTTCACCGGCGCAAAAGGTGCTGGAGGATCTGAAGGTTCCATGCATCGAATACTCCCCCGGACTCTACGTGTCCGACGGACCTCACGCCTGCTCGAAACTGATTGCCGCGGCATGTGACGCGGGAGTGAAAGTCTTCAACATGACGAGTTTTGATGACGTCGTGTTGCGGGAAAATGGGCGAGTGGCCGGCGTAGTGATCAACTGGTCCCCTATTCGAGCATTGCCCAGGGAAATTACTTGCGTCGATCCCGTGGCCATTGAAACGAAGCTCGTCATCGACACCACGGGACATGATGCCTGCGTGGCCCGAAAACTCGAAGAGCGTGGCATGTTGGAGCTTGCCGGTTTTGGCGCAATGTGGGTTGAGCGTTCCGAGGACTTGGTGGTCGAGAATACCAGAGAAATCTGTCCGGGACTGATCGTCGCCGGCATGGCGGTTTCAACCGTTTTCGGTCTTCCACGAATGGGTCCGACGTTCGGCGGCATGCTGCTTTCCGGGCGAAAGGCGGCCGAAATCGCTCTTGGGGCATTGAAACGAGACGGAGCAGACGTCAAGTGCTCTGCTGGCACTTGAACCGCGGCCTGGCAACGCCGCGAAAGGGAGCAATCGCCTCGATGAGACAAAACCCGTCGACCCGAGAGCCTCGATTGATAATTGATGAAGCCCACCGAATCACAGAGACGGTCCATGATGTCAGGAGAGGGAAGTGAAGCAGCCGGTTCGTTCGAAGATAGAGTGCGGGCATGTAAGGACCTCTTGAGACGCTGTAAACGTGTCGTCGTGGCATACTCGGGGGGCGTGGACAGCACATTGCTTCTCGCGTTGGCAAAGGAGACTCTTGGCTCCGGTAATGTGCTGGCGGCGGTGGGCGTATCCCCCAGCCTTCCCCATCGCGAGTGTGTCCAGGCCCGAGAAGTTGCGGCGGAGAATGCGATCAAGGATGCCGGGTTCCCGGCTTGCCGCGTACGCGACTACGGCGCCATCGCGCGCATCGAAGTGCCCGTTGCGGACTTCTCGAGATTACTTGAACACCGCGACAAAATGATAGCGGCAATTGAAGAAGTAGGTTATGCGTATGTCTGCCTGGACCTGAAAGGCCTTAGATCTGGCTCGATGAATGAGGTTCTGGTCGTGCAAGACCATGCGGAGGGGTACGGTCGTGTCAACGCGAAGGAAAGAAAAAAAACCGGCGTCGCCCTCGGATTGGTGATAAGATAGGCAACAATCGCAGGCTGGGAGATCCTTGCGGCGAAATTGGAACCAATCGGCCTACGCGGTCGCTTCGGCGCAGGCCGCGGCCGCGTCTTCGCGTCTCTCCTCGGCAGCTTGCGTGCGCCGCAGCGCCAGGACCGTCACGTCGTCCTTCAGATCGCCCAAGCTGAACTCGCTGATCGTCTTGACGACGATCTCGCACAGCGCATCCGGCGGACTGGTGCAATCGGCCCGAAGAAGACCTTCAAGGCGGTTCTCGCCGAACAATTCACCCCCTTTGGCGTGGGCCTCGGTCACGCCGTCGGTGAACGTGAAGAGCAAGTCGCCCGGGTCGAGGCGGCAGGAGCCGTTCTCGAAGACCGCGTCGGGGAAGACCGCGACCAGGGGACCGGTCGGCTCGAGTGTTCTAAGGGGGTTTTCGCCGCGGACAAGGTATGGCGGATTATGCCCCGCGTTCACGTAGATCAGCTCGCCGGTTCGCACATCGTAGAGCCCGAAGAACAAGCTGAGGAACATGGCTTGGTCGTTCTCCTCGGCGAGCCGGCGGTTCAGTTCGCCGACGATTCGCTCCGGCGTCTTCTCCGGTCCGCTGAAGTCGCGGAGCTTGGTCCTGGCGACCGCCATATAGAGCGCGGCCGGAATCCCCTTGCCCGACACGTCGGCCATGACCAGAGCCAGCCTCCGGTCATCGACGAAGAAGAAATCGAAAAAGTCCCCCGCCACCGTTTTCGCCGGCGCATTGACGGCGTGCAACAGAAACGGCTCATCCTCGCGGCGCGGCGGGACCGCCGGCAGGAGGGCCGCCTGGATTTCCCGTGCCGCGTTCAGTTCCCCTTCCACCTCCCTTCGTGCGGCCTCTTCGCGGATGCGTCCTTCCACGTTTTCCTTGAGTTCGCCGACCATCGCGTTGAACTGCCGGGCAAGCTGAGCGATTTCGTCGCTCCCCTTCACGCCGGAAACCCGCGCGTCCAAGTCGCCGCGTCCGAGTGACTCGGCCGCTTCGGCAAGCCGGGCGACCGGCCTGGTCACGCGGGCCGCCATCAAATAGACGATCCCCACGATGATCCCGAGTCCGGCGACGAGAATGGCCAGGGATCGCGCGAGCCGCGCGTGGATGGGCGCCATGACGTCGTCCTCGGGAATAACGGCCGCCAGGGACCACCCGGCCGACTCGATGGGGGCGAAGACCATCCACTTCGGATCCCCGGTGCGCCAATCGCGGATTTTGCAGACTCCCGCCTCACCCGCGACCATCCGCTTTCCGGCCGCGGCCAATTCCTCGACCCCGCCGCGCGCCGCCAGGCTGAAAACCGATTCCCGCATCACGAGCTCTTCCTCCGGGTGGGAAATGATCGTCCCCTTGCCGCTGACGAGCATGCAATATGTCTCACCCATTTCCAGACGGGAGAAATGCCGCAAGAGGTCGTCCGAGAGGATGTCGGCGGTCCAGACGCCGGCGAATCCCGCCTCGCGGCGGATCACGGCCGAATAGGTACACATGAACCGTTCGCCGGCCCCCTCGTCGAAGTAGGGCTCCGACCAGACCGGGCGGTCCGCGAGCTTGGCGTCTCGGTACCACGCCCTGTGGGTGTAGGGAGGGGACAAGGCGGCGATGTCGACGTAGCGGAGATCGTCGCCGCCATCGTCGTCGCCGCGGCAGTAGTACGGCGCAAAACCGCCGGTGTCGGCGAGCTTGGTCCCCGGCTCCAGGGCAAGGCACATGCCGAACACCCTGGGGTTGCTCCGCAGGCTTTCCATCAGCAGCATTCGGAGTCGCTCGGCGGCCGGATCGGCTTCCGACGTAACGACGAGGGCCAGTGTCCGCGCCAGTTCCTCGGCGGCCATGAGTTCTCCATCCAACTCGGCCGCCCACCGGGCCGCCAGCTCCTTCAGGTACGATTCCATGTTCCTCAGTGCCTGCCGCCGGCCCAGATTGTACTCGCAGACGAGCATGACGGCATAGGCCAGCAGCAGGGGGAGGGCTATCGACAGGACGAGTTTCGTCTTCAGAGTGAGTCGCACTATCGTCTCCGAGGAGGCACCTCGCGGGATGCCGCGATTGAAACAGGACCGGCGAATCCGCGCGGCATTCCAACAACAATACCTCAGTGATTCGCCCCGGGTCGGAACGATCCTGCCGGTTGTGCCGACTTGCTCCGCGCGATACGAGAACGTATCCTTCCCTGGAATAGACCAGCCGCCGCCGGCGACATACCGCCGCCTCGCGCAAGGCACGGCGTTCAACTACCGGCCGGCAAGCCCTGGAGAAGAAATCATGTCCGTCGCGACCGTCACTTCCCCCCCTGATGTCAGCGAGTATTTCGAGCGCGCCAGCGCGGCGGCGGCCGTGTTCAGCCAGTTCACTCAGGAACAGACCGACCGGGTCGTCCTGGCCGTCTACAGGGCGGCCTTCATGAACCGCGTCAAGCTGGCAAAGCTCGCCCGGGAGGAAACCGGCCTGGGCCGCTGGCAGGACAAGGTCATTAAGAACGTCGTGGCGAGCCAGTTCGTTTATGAAGACATCAAGGACTTGAAGACGGTGGGCGTCATCCACGAGGACCCCGTCACCGGAATCGTGGAAATCGCGCAGCCGATCGGACCGATCCTGGCGATCATTCCGGTCACGAACCCCACCTCGACGACCATCTTCAAAATCCTGATCGCCCTGAAGACCCGCAATCCGATCATCGTCAGCCCCTCGAAAAAGGCGCGCAACTGTAGCGCGGAGGCGGCGCAGATCTGCTATCAGGCGGCACTGGAGGCCGACGCGCCGGAAGACTGCGTCCAGTGGCTCTCGGACGGTTCCAGGGAAACCACGCACGCCCTGATGACCCACAAGTCGCTGTCGCTCATTCTGGCCACCGGCGGCAGCGGGCTGGTAAACGCCGCGTACAGTTCCGGCACGCCGGCGATCGGCGTCGGCGCCGGAAACGTCCCGGTTTACATCGAACGCTCGGCGGATATCCCGTTCGCGGTCGAACAGATCATGACCTCGAAGCTCTTCGATTACGGCACCGTTTGCGCCAGCGAACAAGCCGTGGTGGTCGAAGCGGCCGTCGCCCCCCTGGTGGCCGCCGAGTTTCGCAAGAGAAAGGCCCATTTCCTCTCCGATTCCGAGGTCGCCAGGCTCAACGAGGTCGCGAAGGACCCGCGAAGAGGAACGATGAATCCGGAACTGGTGGGGCAGCCGGCCGCCAAGATCGCGCGGATGGCCGGGCTGGACCTGCAAGACGACGTCGAGCTGCTGATCGCGCCGCTGCCGGGCGTGGGGGAGGAGTGGCCCTTGTCCTGCGAGATTCTCGCGCCGATTCTCGCCTGGTACGTGGCCGACGGCTTCGACCAGGCCGTCAACCTCTGCATCGACCTGAATTTCTTCGGCGGCATGGGACACACGGTGAGCATCTTCTCCAACGACGAAGCGCAAATCCGGGAGTTCGCCTCGCTGATGAACGCGGGACGGATCGTGGTCAACACGCCGTCGTCGCAAGGGGCCGTGGGGGGAATTTACAACATGCTGCACCCATCGCTCACTCTAGGTTGCGGGAGCGGTGGAAAGAACATCACCACCGACAACATCACGGCGGTCCACCTGCTGAACATCCAGCGGATCGCCCGGCGGCGGGAGAACCAGCGGCTGATGCGGTTCGACCTCGATATGTACTACGACGACTCCCTCGATCCGGCCGTGGTCACCGCCGCCTTCAATAAGAACTTTTAGGGAGCCCATTCCCATGATTTCGACATGCAACCCCGGAAACACGGTCGAACTGCGATTCGAACCGAACTTGGACACGGCCGAATGCCGCCGGATCGAAGAGGATATCCGCGCGGCGGTGACCGCCCCCCAAGGGCCGGTGGTCTTCAACCTCGCCGGAGTCGAGTTCGTCTCGTCTTCGTTCCTGCGTCTGTGCGTCTACGCCTACAAGCAGGCGGCCCCCGGCGCGTTCCGCGTCATCAACGTCGACCCGAACATCAAACGCGTCTTCAAGATCGCCGGTTTCGACATGATGCTCGAAGCGAGATAGAGGCACAAAACGAATATCCGCGGCATCTTGGCTTTCCGCACTCGCGGCGGTGGGGCGCGGCGAGCCCAAAATCAAAACTCGGCAAAGCATTAGCCTGCGCGAATTCTCCGTTCCCGTAAGTCGGCTTGGTTAGGCGAGCGGCGCATACGAATCTACTGCTGAGTAACATTCTGGCCGAGCTGGCGCGTCGGCAAGAGGTCAACCGAAGTCCTTGGGAGACTCGTCCGGCGGGTCGACGGGGGCCAAAAAGAGCATGACGGCGGACCCGGCCTCCGTCTGGTCGGGACTAACCGAACGTCCCGTCACCGAAACCCATATCGACCGTCCGTCTTCTCGGCGGAATCGGAGAACGCCGGCGCCGGCGGTGGTCGTGGTACGAGAACGAATCCACTCGGGCAAGTCGTTTTCGGCGAACGCGGTTCCATCTTGGCAAAATGCGATTGCACAGAGTTCGCCGACCGGCCGGCCAACCAGCCGCTCGGCCGACACGCCGAGGATGCGTTCGGCCTCGGGGTTGCAGTCCCGAATGCCGCCGTCGGGGCCGACAACAAGAATTCCGCACGGTGCGGATTCGACAACGGCCCGATAGTGTTGCTCGGTGGTTCGCAAGGCGCGCTCCATGTCCTTGCGAGCGGTGATATCGACATGAGACCCGGCCATGCGATAGGCCTTGCCATTGGCATCCCGCAGGGCCACGCCCCGGGCGAGAATCCAGCGATAGCTGCCATTCTTGTGCCGCAAGCGGTACTCATATTCGTAGTGCGAGGTCGTTCCGGTAATGTGAGCGTAGTTCGCGGCCAAGACTCGTTCCCGTTCGTCGGGATGGAGACGTTCCTCCCACTCATCGATTGTATGCGCGATTTCGTGTTCTTCGTAGCCGAGAATGCTCTTCCATCGTTCGGAATAGAACACTTCGTTCGTGCGCAGATCCCAATCCCACAGGCCGTCCTGGGAGCCTCGGACGGCCAGTTCAAATCGCTCGCGGCTGCGCCGCATTTCTTCCACGGCCCGACTACGCTCGACTTCTTGCCAGGTCTGTATCTCTTCCCCCAATGCGCCGGCCGAGGCGTAGCGGTCGGCCGGTTTTTTGGAAAGCGCTTTCAGGCAGACGGCTTCAAGGGGTGGTGGGACGTCCGGCCACAGGTCGCCTGGAGGGATGGGCTCGTCGCGGAGGACTTTGTGCAGAACCTCCACCGTGTTTGACCCCGTAAACGGGGGTTGTCCCGTGAGTATCTCGTAGAGAATCGCGCCGAGGCCGTAAATATCGGTCCGCGCGTCGATGAGATCAGGACGTCCTTCGGCCTGTTCCGGAGCCATGTACGCGGGCGTACCGACGACGTCACCCTGCATCGTCCGATCGGCCTTGGCCTCCCCCAGAGTCCCGGCGGTGTGTGCCTCCGCGGTGTCGTCCTCTACATCCTCCGCTTGGCCGCCGGACGCCAACACCTTCGCAATCCCCCAGTCCAGGACGATCACTTCGCCGAAATCGCCAAGAAGGACGTTCTCTCCTTTGAGGTCGCGATGGATGATTCCGCGCGAATGTGCGTAGGCAACCGTGTTGCAGACCGCCACGAAAGCGTTCAGCAGGGCGATCAGACCGAGCGGCTCGGCCTCGCCGGACCGCCGTTTTTCATGGTAGTCTCTTGATGCCTGAACCAGAGTGCATCCATGCACGAAGCGCATCGCGTAGAACGGTTGGCCGGAGTGGGGGCGCGCGATCAGTTCGTAAACCGGCACCACGCCGGGATGCTCGAGTTGGCTGGTAATCTCCGCTTCCTTCAGGAAACGGCTCTTTGCCCGGCGGTGGTTGAGCAACTCCGACCGCAGCGTCTTGATCGCCACGTCCCGATGAAGCTGAGTGTCGTGAGCCAGCCAGACTCGTCCAATCCCCCCTTCAGCATGGAGCGGGCCCGTAATGTATCGTGACTCTTGCGGCCCGCCGTCTTGCGGAATCGGCCCGCAGAGGTCCGGAAGCGGGGCAGCGGAGTCTGCCGTCCGATCAGCCGCCGGTTCCCCCATGAAGGCCGCTGTCTGCTGGAACTGCGTCTGCGCTTTCTTCACATCGGTTGAAATCTGAGGCGAAGGTTCTTTCCCCATGCGTAGACCACTTTGGTTATTTCGTTCGGCTTAACGCTTTTCTTTCATCCGGGCGATTGCGGCACACCGGCGCGTTGCCAATCGGAAGATGAAATCTTGACAAACGACTCGTGCTTTGTCAAGTTTCGAATTTGGCGATAGCGACGTCCGTCAGGCTGCGAAACCCACGGCCTTTGGCACCGTGTCTGGAATCCGGAACTCCTACAACCCCGTCGGGGTGGCGAGTTGCAAACGGTTTACGACCCAGAACCTGTGAACATCTACCCCCCTTGTTAGCCTCTCCGAGAGAGCCCCACTCCGGCGGTCGGGCCGGTTTCCTCCACATGGCCCCCGGCAAGCGTCTCGGAACGATCCTTGAGGGGCCCGACGACAGGGGGGTTCCGGCGTCTTTTTGGTTTGTTCCGGTTGTTTCGTTTTTTTCTTTTGGCTTGAGTTTGCTGGTCATAGGGCCGATAACACCCTTACGTAGATGAACCGCGCGTACGCCGTCCGGACTTTTCCGGGCCTTTAATAGCCATAAGTTGCTTAAAAGTAAGCGATTAGGAAAAGAGATGGAGGGACGGCCGCGACGGAGTTCTTTGAAAACAGGACGTTCTGGTGAACAAACCCCTCATCATGGGGACTGGACAAGGCTGGCGCCTCCGGATTTTCCAGGATGCGTGGAGTCGAGATTGGCCCAATCTCCGGCGAAACGACCGCATTGGCCTTGACATTAATCGTTATGGCTTCTACACTTGAGTCGATTATCGGCTCTTAGCCGGACGGTGAGACACCTCGCCGTTCTCAAACGCCGAGGAGAATGAAGCCGTGACGAAGAAGGAAATCATCCGCGTTATCTCCGAAAATGTCGATTTAACGCAGGCCGAGACGAAGCGTGTCGTGCAAATGACTTTTGACGCGATCGTCGAGACGTTAGTGGAGGATGGTCGCATCGAATTGCGGAATTTCGGCGTATTCGAGGTAAAGCGACGTGCTCCGCGTAAAGCGAGAAATCCTAAAACCAATGAAGACGTCATGGTCCCGGAGAAGCTCGTTGTCACGTTTAAGCCGGGCAAGGAGATGGAAGACCGTGTTCGTCACTTGGGTGAACTGAAGCGTCGGCGCAAACAAGCGGTTTCCTGAGCCGACGTGTTCAGCCGCCTCGGCGGCGAGAGCTTCGTTTCCCTGAGACTCCCTACCCCCTGGCGGTCCTTGATGGATCGCCCCTTTTCACCAGACTCGTCTTTTTTTCAAAGCCGTCCCAAGCACGACCGCGACCTTTTCGCCGCGTTCGGCGGGTTTTTGTCGGAACCGCGTCGCGGCTTCGGCGCCGGCGGCGCTCCGAAACGGAACCATCGCCCCCGCGCCGAGGAAGGTCCATCCGGTCCGTCTTTTGACGGGCGACCGGCGGTCCCACGATGGAATTGCCAAGCGACGTTTCGGCGTCGCGTTTATAAGACTCACGGAGGAGAACAATCATGCGCAAGCTGCTTCTGGCAATCGCATGCGGTCTGATGATCAGCACGACCGTCGGGTGTATTCTGCCGATTTATCAAGGAGATCCCACTCGACGCACCCAGCAGTTGATCTTTACTTCGGAAAACTTGCGTTTGATCATGGATGAGTGGGAACGAATCTGGTTCCTCGACCAGCCGTCACACTGCGCACCCTACCGGACGCACGGCGGAATACTCTAGTGCTTCGTCAAACGTAGGAATTGGGGTTGACGTTTCGGTTTCATCCGGCCGATTGCGGTACTTCGGCGTACCGCCAATCCAAAATCCTAGTGTTGACAAAGTACTAGGCTTGGCGGCGGTTCCGGCCAAGACAAGGCGAGAACGGCGCCCCGCCGCGCGAACCAAATAAGCCGGCTTCGCGTATTCCTCGCGGTCGCGGTCGCGGCGCAGAACACGCGGAAACGGCGCCGCCGGATGAGGTTGCGCGCCGGCCGCCGATTGAAGCAGATGAACGAATGGTGCTTGGGCGACACCCGGCGATTCTTCCTCGCCAGGTGTGCCGTGTTTTTTTGTCTTTCCGGCGCCGCCGCGCGGCGTTCTTTCTAACGGCGGCTCTCTCGCGACTACCGTGGTTCGCTCAAATAGACGTGTACTCCAAACCGCGCGATTCCATCTGAAAACGCGCCGTTTTTGACCGTGACGGTCTCTTCCACGGACAGCCGGCGAAGGTTCCGACCTTCCAGCTCGCCCGGCAGCCCCCGGACCGTAAATGGTACCGGCGTATTGCGTTCGTTCACCGCCAGCAGGAGCCAGTCGTCTCCGTCGCGCCGCAGCAGGAGCTTCGGACCGTCCTCGGGGTCGATCGAACCGAACGTCTCGCCGGCGACGCACTCCGGCGGGCGCGCGGCATCCTCGCCCACGAGGAGCCGCTCCAGACCGCGGAGTTCCCGGCCGATCCGCATGAGATCGTTCCAGAGCGGGCTGTCCTTCTCGATGGAATGGGTTCCCCAGTACAGAATCGCGTCCGCGCCGTTGACCAGTGCGTCGTAGGCCATGAAGCGGGTTTCCTCCCATGTGGGACGACGGCCGGCGGCCGCCTTCGCCTCGGGGTAGTCGTGGATGTCGGGCCAGCCGAAGCCTTGAAGGACCATCCAGCATGACTTACCGGGGGCCCCGACCTGCATCCGGCGCGTGTAGGCGCCGACGGAGGAAATCGTCTGGTCCGTCAAGTCGCTGTGCCCCGCGAAGGCGAACGGAGCGGGATAGATGTCGCACCCGACCGCGTCGACGTATTCGTTGAATCGCCCGAGGCTGGGAATCGAATTCCTGGGGGCGTGGTTCTGCCAAATCAAGCGTTGGGGATCTCGCGAACGGACCAACTCGCACCCGCGCCGCATTCTTTCGGCCAGCGCGATCGAGTCCGCCTCGCAGGTCGCGAACCGCCGACCCGAGCCCGGGTTCTCGGAACCGAGCGCCTCCCACACCGAATCGTATAAGGCCGCGCTTTGTTCGTACAGGGCGCGCCCCTTGAGGTGGTTCGCTTTATCGACCGCCGCGCGCCAAGCCGCCTTCTGTTCTTCGGTCGCCTCGGCGGCCGCGACGCGCTCAAGCAGCGCTTGGGCTTCGCCACCGTGAACCCAACCCTCGCGTCGATGCCACACGTTCCAAAGGCATTCATCCGGAAGCTCCCAGACCAGCAGGGCCGGGTGGTCCTTCGCGGCGTCGATCTTCGCCGCCAGACGGTCGGCGGCCGCCTGGTCCCCCTCCTCGATTTCCACCGAGACGCAAATCCAACCGTAGACGTCGAGTTCGCCCAGTCGGTCGAGCTGTTCGGGACCGGACACGCGGATCAAATTGTAGCCCGACTCGGCCAGTTCCTCCAGCTTCACCGGTTCGCTCGGGTATTCGTAGAACCCCAAAATCAGACGCGGCCGACCGTCGACCAGCACGGTCCCCCTCGCGTCGATATCGGTCTTTTCCACTCCGTGCGTCAAACTCGGGGGAAAGAGGAGACAAATGCAGGCCAATAGGGAAATGCTTCCCAAGAGCAGATTGCGTCGCATGGTGAGACTCCAAGTGCGTGAACCGAGGACAGGGTACATCCTGATACGTCCGATTCTACACGGGGCGGCCCGCCGCCGCAATCCGCGGCGGCGGTTCAACGCTTGACTTGGCCGGTTTCGCTCAGTCTAATAGAAAATGCAACGGGACGGGCTTTTTTGGAGGAGTCCGCGGAATCGCCGGCGCGACTTTCAGCTTGGAAACGAGACCACCGGATCATCACAAGGCCGGGTTTTCCTTCCAGCGCCGCAAACATCGAGGAGAACTCAACAATGAGAAACATCCATTCTCGCGCCATGCGTGTCACCTTGCTCGCCGTATTGGCGGCGTTTCCGTTCCCGCCCGTCGGGATTCAGGCTGTTCGGGCCGAGCTGGTACTACACCTGAACCCCTATGAGGGAGTGGCATGGGACGCGGTCGAACAGCACAAGGCGAATCTCCACACTCACACCACCCAGAGTGACGGGTCTATGTCGCCGGCAACGGTGATCGACGAGTACCACGGTCGAGGGTACTCGGTTTTGGCGTTGACGGACCACAATCTCGCCACGTACCCCTGGCAGAATTACGGTCGCGACCCGGGGCAGTTGGGCATGGTCGCCATCGCCGGCAACGAGCTGTCACGGCATCACCACACGCTGAGCCTGTTCAGCGATCTGACGACCCCCACGAGTGATTGGGAAACGGCGATCCATCAAGTGGGCGAGGCGGGCGGTCTGGCCGTGATTTGTCATCCTGCCATGCACTGGCGGAGTTGGTCGATTGCCTCGGGCGGTTCCGAGGAGGAGGGGAGCGTCCCGGACGCCGTCGTCGAACGCTACGCCCAACTGTACCGAACGTATCCACACCTGGTCGGCACCGAGGTCTCCAACGGAACGCGACCGCTGAACGAATACCCCCTGGACCGCGAACTCTGGGACGATCTGCTGATGAAGCTCATGCCGGAGCGCCCGGTGTGGGGGTTCGCCGTGGACGACATGCATGGCATGACGCATCTGGGCCGCGATTGGATCTCGGTGGTCACCGGGGAACTGAGCGAGCAGGCGGTCCGCGACGCGATTACCGGCGGCACCTTCTTCGCCTCCACGATCCGCCTGCATCCTTCGGGCAATCAATCGGTCGGCGCGACGCCGATCGTCCATCGCGTCGATCACGACGCGGCGCACGGCGTCATCACGTTAAGCGCCACCCACGCCGGGGCCCCGTTACCCGACGACGCGTACCAATGGATCGCCGACGGCGAGGTCGTGCATGTCGGGCCGAGCCTCGATTATCAGAACACGCCGGGTATCAACAATTACGTCCGCGCCGAGATCACCGGCGCCGGGGGGACGACTTTCACCAATCCCTTCGGGTTCACGTCGCCGGGTGAAAGCGTGATCAACGGCTTGGTCGGTTACTGGAATTTCCACGACGATGTCACCGGCAACCAGGTAGGCGGCGCCGACGCCTTGGTATTGACCGGCGCGCCGGTTTCCGGCGTGATGGAGGGTGGATCGGGCTTCGTCGGCGGCGCATTGGTCCTCGATGGCAGCAGCGGCATCCAAGTGCCGATAGGAACCGCGGATTTGGGAAGCTCCTTCGCCGTCGGCGCCTGGTACTGGCAGGCTCCGAATCCGGCCGACCGGAGTTCCGTCTTCGAAGCAAGCGACAATTACGACGTCAGCTTCGGCACGAGCGCCCCGGGCAACACCTTCGTCAGCTACGTGGGAGAGGTCGCCGCCGGTACCGTCGAGACCGGTTACGAGCAATGGCATCACGTACTCCACTCTTTCGACACCGCCTGGAACGAGACGCACCAGCGCTTCGACACCACCCTGAGCGTTTATGTCGACGGCGTGCTCCGGGGAACTCCCACCACCGTTCCAACCGACGACGTCGACTTCACGGCGATCAACGTCGGTACCTACCGCGGCGCCGACGGCCGCTTCTTCGACGGCATGATCGATGACGTGACGCTCTGGAACCGCGCGCTGCACGCGTCGGAAGTAATGGTCATTCACGAAATGGGACGAGCGGGGGACGCCCTGCTCCCGGTTCTCCGCGTCAAGGCGGATAACCTCGAGAACCTAAACGCGGGCGCGTCATGGGAAGGGGGACATGCTCCGGCCGATTCGGATTACATCGTTTTCGACGCCGGCTTTTCGCGGACGGAACCGCTGAACACCGGAGGTCCTCTGGCCGTCAAGGGAATTCGAGTAATGGATGGAACCTCGCCGGTTTACGTCGGCGATACGAGCCCGAACCACCACCTGGCGGTCGGGAATAAGGGAATCGACATGGCCGCGGCCGAGCGCGATCTCACCGTCGAGAACCTCCGCTTGAGCACCGATCAGGTTTGGAACGTCCGCGGCGGACGGACCCTCGCGGTGAGCGGCTTGTCGGGAGACGGCTCCGTCACCAAACGGGGTGATGGTACGGTTGTCCTTTCCGGAGCCGCTGACGACTTCACCGGCGATACGCTCGTCTCCGGGGGTACCCTGCTCGTCGCGGCAAACGGCGCACTCGGCGAAGGCGCCCTCACGCTCGCGGGCGCCGCGCTGCACGTACAACAAGGCGCGACGCTTTCCAACGACATCGTTCTCGACGCCGAGGCCGAACGGAACTTCATCCGCGCCACGATCGGGATGGCCGTCGACTACCTCATCGTCGGCGGAGGGGGTGGCGGCGGGGGCCGCGATTCCAGCGGCGGAGGGGGAGGCGGCGGCGTCGTGTCCAACCTCATCACGCCGGGCTCGCCGGCCGCGCTCTGGCTCGTCGCGGGGAGGAACGAGGTCGTCGTCGGCGCGGGGGGCGCCGGTGGGGTGAACACGACCCTTGGCGGCAACGGTCAGGCTTCCTCCCTCGGCTCCATCACGGCGCTGGGCGGCGGGGCCGGCGGACCGTACGCGAGCCCCGCGGCGGACGGAGCGTCCGGCGGCGGCGCCGGACGGCAGAGTTCGCCCGGCAAAGGAACGCAAGGCCAAGGATTCGACGGCGGCATGGGAACCGGCGGAGGCAATTCCGCGGTTGACGCCGGCGGTGGCGGCGGCGGAGCGGGAGGCAAGGGCGGCGACGGCGTCAGCGCGTCCAAGGGGGGAGACGGCGGAAACGGCCGCGCGGTCGATATCACCGGAAGCGCCGTCTATTATGGCGGAGGAGGCGGTGGGGCTCCCCATAGACTGGCCACGGCCCTGCTCGGCGGCGGCGGCGGTCTGGGCGGCGGTGGGGACGCGGCGAGCGGGTCCTCCGTTCCGCCCGGCCACGGCGCGGAAAACACCGGAGGGGGCGGGGGAGCGTCTCGTTCCGCGCCCGGCTACCAGGGCGCGACGCCCGACCTTTACACCGGCGGAGACGGAGGCTCCGGAATCGTTATCGTTCGCTATCCCGGGGAACCGGCGGCGACCGGCGGCACCATCACCACCGGTACCGGCACGGCGGCCGGATACACGATCCACGCGTTCACCGAGGTAGGGAAGCATGCGCTCGAATTCGACCCGTTCGATGTCACGATCTCCGGAAAGATGAGCGGAACGGGAGGTTTTACCTGGGATACGCTCGGAGTGCTCACGCTGTCCGCGGCGAACACCCACACCGGCCATACCCGCGTTGTCTCCGGCACGCTGGCACTGGCGAACGCCCAGGCCTTGCGAAACAGCACGCTCAAGCTGGAGGGGGGTACCGTCGACTTCGCGGCGCCGGACACCACTTCCTACGGTTTCGGCGGGCTGGCCGGTACCGGCACGGTCGACGCCGGCGAGAATACGTTGATCATCGGCGAAAACGGCGAGAATACCGTTTACTCGGGCGAGCTGAACGCGGCCGCGCTGACCAAGGTCGGCGGTGGTACGCTGACGCTTTCCGGCTCGAATATGCTCGGCGGCACGACCGTTTCCGGTGGGGCGCTCGTCGCGGCCTCCGAGAACGCACTGGGCGACGGCCCGATCACGCTGGCCGGCGGTACGCTGTATGCCGGCTCGGGTCTGACCAATGAGATCATTCTCGAAGGGCACGCCACGGACAACTTCCTTCGTGGCGCCGTGACCATGGACTATCTCGTGGTCGGCGGCGGTGGTGGTGGAGGCGGGCGCGACGTCAGCGGCGGCGGCGGCGGTGGGGGCGTGCTGACGAATCTTGCCGATGCCGGGATTTCCCCTTTGGTCGCCATCGGTGGGAACGTCTTCGACGTGACCGTCGGCGCCGGGGGTGCGGGAGGGGGCGCCTCTTTGTCCGGAGGCTCGTACGGGACGGGCGCGACCGGTCAGGCGTCCTCCTTTGCCGACCTGACCGCGCCGGGGGGCGGTGGCGGAGGAGCCTACAACGCCCATGGACGCGACGGAGCCTCCGGCGGCGGAGGAGGCCGGCAGGGGCCCCTGGGCGGATCCGGAATGCCGGGGCTTGGATTCGACGGTGGATCCGGGACCGGCGGCGGTGACCCGGCGGTCGATACCGGGGGAGGGGGCGGCGGAGCCGGCGGTCCAGGGGAGGACGGTGTCGCCAACGCCAAAGGGGGAGACGGCGGAATCGGTTTCGCCGTCGATATTGCCGGAGAATCGGTCTATTACGGGGGCGGAGGCGGAGGCACGCCGCACCGCAACGCGCCGGCCGCCATGCTCGGCGGCGCCGGCGGGCTGGGAGGAGGAGGAGACGGCCAGCACGTGGCGCACCAGCCCGCGAACCCCGGTCAGACCAACACCGGCGGAGGCGGCGGAGCCTCGCGTTCCGATAACGAGGCGATTGGAATCGGCGGCGCCGGTGGGTCCGGAATCGTCGTCGTGCGATACCCCGGCGCTCCGGTAGCCGTCGGCGGTACCATCACCCAGGGTACCGGCTCGGCGGAAGGCTACACGATCCACACGTTCACCGACGTCGGAACGCACGCCTTCGAAATCCTCGACGCGACGGTTTCCGCCACGTTAACCGGCAGTGGAGGTTTCACGTGGGACACCCGCGGAACGCTCACCCTCACCGGGGCCAACACCCATACGGGAGCGACCTGGGTTACCGATGGCACGCTGGCGCTGGGCAACCCGGAGGCCGTGCGGCACGGCACGCTTATGCTTGTCGGAGGCGCGGCGACCGTGACGTCGCCGGGCGGTATCGAGTATACTCTCGGCGGGCTCGCCGGGATGGGCCCGTTCGATGCCAAGGCGAATTCGCTCATCGTGGGGGGAAACGGCCAGACCACGCTTTTCTCGGGCGAGTTGACGGCGGCCGGACTGACCAAGGCCGGTTTGGGTACGCTGCGCCTGTCGGGCTCGAACACGCTGGAATCGCTGACGATTTCCGAGGGGGTACTGACACTCGTCGGCGCCGGCTCGATCGGCGGCGACACCGCGATTGACGTCCGTTCGGACGCGACCCTCGACCTCGGTGGAGCGTCCGAGACGTACGAACTCCAAAGCGGGCAGACGCTTACGGGGTCCGGTCGGATTCTCGGGGACTTGATCATGGGCGCCGGCTCGCGGCTTGAGCCGGGGGGTGGACCCGGAATTCTGAGCTACGAGGGTGATCTGGTGTTCGACGGGGCGGAGCTACTCGTGAGTGTTTTCGGGGACGGCGGCGCCGGGGACGGTCACGATATGCTGCGGTTCGTCTCCGGCGATCTCGCGCTCAGGGGTACTCCGCGGATCACGGTCGAACTGGATGGATTCACCCCGGAACCGGGTGGTTCGTATACGATCATCAGCGGTTTCGCGAACGAGGTTGCGGATGGATTCGATCCGACGGTATTCGTTCGCGGCGCCGGGGAAGGGTTTGGAGACGGCTTCTTCCGCGTCGATTATACCGAGGGGACCGTCGCGCTGACGTTCGTTTCCGGTTCCCCCGGCCTCGAAGGCGACCTCGACGCCGACGGGTTCGTCGGCAGCGCCGATCTGGACATCGTCCGCGCCCATTGGGGGCAGACCGTCGAGGCCGGCTGCCTTTCGTGCGGCGATCCCTCCGGCGACGGCCTTGTCGGCAGCGCCGATCTGGACATCATCCGCGCCAACTGGGGTGCCGGCGCACAAGCCGCCGTACCCGAGCCGACTTTCGGCGTTTTGACGGCGTTGGGAATGCTCTTGATCGGACTGCGCCGGCGGAAGTCCCGGCCGCGATTCTGAAAAACCCGCTCAACACGTCACATGGCGACGGCGAAGGCCCGGCGCTTCCGCCAGCGCGGGTACCTCGAGCGGATCAGCGGGCGGGTTGCGAATTCGGCTCGTGTGCCGTAGACTTCCGTTATCGGTCGGTGCGGAGCCCGCCGTTTCAGGATGTGATCCGGTGAGGAGCTCCGGTCTATTGAGAAGAGGCGCTTCGTGAAGAGATCTCACGGTTCGCCGGCCCGGTACTCCATAGGAGGGAGTCTTGATGCGGTTGACGTTGGAAAGAAAGCTGTCACTGGCGGTCTTGGGGGTGGTCGCGCTTTCGTTATTCGACAGTCTGGCGGCCGTCCTATCGTCCCGGCACTTGGGGAAGCTGCTGGAGCGCGTGGTTGACGAGAACCTGCCGAGTGTTCGAGCGGCCAGGGAATTGGAGATTTCCGTCCTGGAGCAACGAGGGTACGTCTCGTCCTATCTGCTTGACGGTGGCAATCCCGAGTGGCTGGACCGGCTGCGGGGTCGGGAAAAAGGGTTTCGAACGTGGTTCGAAAGGGCCTACGAGAGCACGAAGGATTCTCGTGAGCGTGAAATCCTGGATAATCTGGAGAAGGTCCACGCTCAGTATATCGCGGCGCGTCGCGAGGTCGTCGCGCTCTTCGACCGCGGAGAGGTTGAAGAGGCCGCGAAGCTGCTGGTAACCGAGGTCGCATCCTACCATCAATCCGCCCACGATTTGTGCGAGGACTTCATCGCGGTCAACGAGAGGTACGTGGAGAAGGCGTTCAGCGGCGCACGTCGTCAGATCACGCTGGTGTGGATGGGCGTCGGATTTACCGCGGTCGTGACCGTCGCCATGGGAGGCGTGTTGCTTGTCTTGTACTTCCACGGCGTCGTTTTTCCGATCCGGGCGATGCTCGCCGAGGCGCGCGGGTTCGCGGAGGCCCCTTCTTCGGGCCGAGATATTCCGATGGACGAACTCCGCGCCGTGGGGCTCTACCTTCGAAACATGATGTCCGACGTGAGGGATACGCGGACCGCGCTGGAACGCAGCCGGAACCAGCTCAGGAGCTCGGAGAAACTGGCGTCCGTGGGCAAGCTCGCCGCGAGCGTGGCGCACGAGATACGGAATCCGTTGACGGCAATCAAGATGTGGCTTTTCTCTCTCCAGAAGGAGGTGGGTGGCGAGGAACCGCTGGACCGGAAGTTCGCAATCGTATCGGAAGAAATCCGGCGACTGGAGGATATCGTCCGCAATTTCCTGGAGTTCTCCCGGCCCCCGAAACTGAAACTCGCCGTCGAGTCGATCTCCCCCCTACTGGATGATACGTTGGAATTGGTCGAGCCGAAAATGGCCCATCGCGAAGTCACGCTTTCGAGAGAGGATGCGCCGGCACTTCCGCATGTTCTGGTGGATCGCGCTCAACTCAGACAGGTGTTTCAGAACCTTCTGAACAACGCCGCTGAAGCGGCGCGCGAAGGGGACGACGTCCGCGTGACGACTACGGTGGAATCCGCGCAGGACGGACGGCCAATGGTCGTGGTCCGCGTTCGCGACACGGGACCGGGAATTCCGCCGGAGGCCCTCGACCGGGTTTTCGAACCGTTTTTCACTTCCAAACCGGGAGGAACGGGGCTCGGGCTGGCGATCGCGGCCAGCATCATGGCAAGCCATGGAGGCCGCCTTGTCCTCGAATCCTCGAGCGAACGGGGGACCACGTTCGCGGTCTTCATTCCCGCGGCCGCGGTGGAAGAGCAATGAGCAAGATACTCATAGTGGATGATGAATCGGCCGTATTGAATGCCTTCCGGGGACTGCTCGGAGACGGTGGTCATGAAGTGGTGACGAAACGGCGGGCCGAGACCGCGCTGGAGCAATTGGATGCGGAAGGGTTCGACGTGGTCGTAATGGACATCTGTCTGCTGGGAATGGACGGCCTCGAGGCGCTTCGGGCGATCAAACGGAAGCAGCCCAGGCTACCGGTGATCGTCATGACCGGCCAAGGGACGATGCAGACGGCTATCGAGGCGACGAAGTTGGGCGCCTTCGACTACCATGTCAAACCGTTCGAACCCGGGGAGATGCTGAGCGCCATCGAGAAGGCGATCGAGAGTACGCGATTGAGTCGCGACCATGTCGTCCTCGACGCCGACGGGACCGACGTGCTCACCGGCGACGTAATCATCGGGCGCAGTCCGGGTATGCAACAGGTCTACATGGCGATCGGCCGCGTCGCTCCCACGGACGCCACGGTCTTGATCCGCGGTGAATCGGGAACCGGCAAGGAACTCGTGGCGCGAGCCATTCACCAGAACGGCAACCGGAGCGATCGGCCGCTATTGACCGTCAACTGCGTGGCGATCCCCGAAACCCTATTGGAAAGCGAGCTGTTCGGCCATGAGCGGGGCGCCTTTACGGGAGCGAACTCGAGGAAGATCGGGAAGTTTGAACAGTCAAGCGGCGGGACGATATTCTTGGACGAGATCGGTGACGTTTCGCCCGGGATTCAGGCCAAGGTGTTGCGCGTTCTCCAAGAGCGGCGATTCGAACGTTTGGGAGGCAACGAAACGGTTCATGTGGACGTCCGCGTCCTGGCGGCGACCAATCGGGACCTTGAAAAGGCCATGGCGGAGGGTTCCTTCCGCGAGGATCTTTATCACCGGATAAACGTGGTGACCATCCGCGTGCCCCCCCTCCGCGAACGCCAAGGGGATATTCCCCGGCTCGTAGACTATTATTTGGAGCGCTACTCGCGCGAGATGGGGATCGAAAGACCGGCGGTGGCGCCCGAGGCAAGACGATTGCTCGAGGAATTCCCCTGGCCGGGAAACGTCCGCCAGCTCGCGAACTGCCTGCAAAGAGCGGTCATCTTCACGCGAGGACATCCGATCCAGGCGGTAGACCTTCCTTTGGAACGGGATCTCGGCCGCGATATCGGAACCGACGATCGATCGTGGCGGGAAGAACTACACGGCCTGATTCGGCTCTACTTGGCACACTACGCCGGAGACAGTGCATTGGAGGAGTTCATCGCCCAGACCGAAAGGCTCCTGATTGCCGAAGCCCTTCAACGGACGAACGGTCACCAGACACACGCCGCGCGCCTGCTCGGCGTCCCCCGACCCACCCTCCACGCCAAAGCCCGAAAACACCGGGTTCTCGAAAACGACGACCAATTGGACCGCTGACGTCCGGTTCCTGACGTCGCGTCAGCCGGTTGACGAATCGTTACCCCTCCACTCTACCGCCGTCGGGCGGAATTCCAAAGTCCTATCTCTTTTTGAGACAAGTAGTTAGGGCGTTTTCTGGCCTTGCGGCGGCAATCGGTACGTTTTTTGCTCCGTGCCACAGGTGACGCTTATATTGATGAAAGAAGTACTTTCGAGGGCATCTCCCCCTCGCGGCAACATGAAGAGAGCCATGAACACCATTCTTTTCGTTGACGACAACCGCAACATCCGCGAGTTTTGCAGACGCGAACTGGAAGACGAAGGCTACCGTGTCGTCGTCGCGAGTGACGGGGCGGAGGCGGTTCGCCTGACCGAGCGTCTTCTACCGGACCTTGTCGTTCTGGATATCTTCATGCCACACGTCGACGGTTTCGAGGCGGCGGCGAGAATCAGGGCGATCCGGAACGACCTTCCACTCATTTTGTTCACGTCTTATGACGACGCCTGCGTCGAGAACGAGAAGTCCCGTTATGCTACCGCGTGCGTCGAGAAGAGTGAAGACCTCACCGAACTCAAGAATGTCATTCTATCGGCCCTGCGCGCACGGCGCCAGGGCCGCGCGTACCAAGTCGGGTTGCCCCCGCGCGCTCGTGACGCCTCGGTGCCCGCTTGCTAGTCCTTTTGCCTTACAACGTCTCCCCTGGAAAGGAATCCCGCATGTTAGTGCTCAGCCGCAAAATCGGAGAACGAGTCATCCTGCCCGAAAAAGGTATCAGTATCAGCGTGCTCCGTGTCCATGGGAAACGGGTTCGTTTAGGTATCGAGGCGCCGCGAAGCGCCGTGGTGCATCGGGAGGAAGTCTGGGTCCGTATCGGAGACCTCGTCGATCCGAATTCCGAAGTCGCCTCGACCCGCTGAGTCGAAAGGAGCCGAAAAGTGAACACCGATACCCTTGCGAGAGGCCGGTGCCTGGACACCGCCGCCGATCAAGTTCTTTCGGACGTCCGTCGCCGGCTTCGCGACGCGGGGCACCGCGTTCTGCGGCAGGTGAGTTGCGAGTACTCCAACGGCGCCGTCGTCCTGCGCGGCCGAGTTCCCTCCTACTACGTCAAACAGATCGCCCAGTCCGTCTTGATGGCCAGCCCGATAGTCGATCAGGTGGTGAACCTGCTGGTCGTTTCCGATGAACGTCGCGAAACGGGTGAAGAAGAACCGCCGCTGCACGGACGAATCGCCGGCAGGGGTCATTCGGCGGCTGATTCAGCTTGATCGCCCCGCGAATTCATCAAACCCAAATGGGGCGGTTCGCGGCCGAATGGGGTTGTGCAAAGAGCGCCGGCCCGCCTCCGACCGGGAGAGTCAAGAGGTTCCCCGTCCGGCGGGGCGGTTGCCGAACAGGGCTTGCATGGCGATCGATGACCAGGTCTCGAAACCTTCCAGGTCGGCCAGAATCTCTTCCACGACGCGAAAACCGGATTCCAGAATGTCGGATTCGCGGGGGAAGATCGCGGGACGCTCGCAGTCGAACAGATGGACGACGCCGAGGTGGACGCGGCCGACCTCGGTTTCGTCGTCGTTAATCAGTCCGACGCACCGGGACGTACAGGGGGTTTCCACGCGGACCTCTTCCTCGAGTTCGCGGCGCATTCCCTCCTCGTAAGGGTTATCGGACGTGCTCGCCGCGGCGTCGATGGTGGAAATATGCCCCCCGATGCCGACGCTGTGTTTCAGATGAAGCCGCCCTTCCCCCATCCCTTTGCCCCGGGTGTACTGAAAGACCTTTTCCGCCTCCCCGTTCCGATGCCGGAAGATCATATAGGGAATGAGCTGCTTAAACCCGGGATCCTCCTCGACTTCCCTTCTGGGGAGGTACGAGAAATGCTCCGGCCGGAAGAGCCCCCGCAAATACGGTCCCGGTTCGTGGCAGAACCCCTGAAAATGCCCAATCCCGTGAAAGACCCGTGTGGGCACGACCAAGACACGTTCCGTGGCAACTTCCGACACGACTCCATCCTTTTGAAACCGGGGGGCGACCTTTCTTGACGACGACCGCTATCTTACCGGAACCTTCCCCGCCTTGAAAGGGAGCCGATTTCCGGATTTCCGTCGTTTCGCTACCTCGTCGCCAGTCTTCGCAAAACTTCAATCCCTCGCTCGATGACCGAATCGTCCGCCGCGTAGGAAACGCGAAAATGCGTGTCTTTGCGGCTGAAGACATTACCGGGAATGATCAGAAGCGAATGCTCTCGGATCGCTTTCTCGACGAATTCGGTCGCGGTTCCCCAAGGCGATTTGGGAAACATATAGAACGCACCCCTCGGCTTGACGATCTCGTAGTGGTCCTTGAGGCCGCCATAAAGCAGATCGCGTTTCTTGTGGTAGGCGTCGATGAATGGCTCGACGTCGACGTCCATCGCCGCCGCGGCCGCCCATTGGAACGGGTGTGGAGCACAGACGAAACTGAATTGCTGCAGCTTGATCATCTGCTGCATGATCGCCGAAGGACCATGGGCGAATCCGACCCGCCAGCCGGGCATCCCGTGCGATTTACTGAAGCCGTCGACGACGACCGTATCGGGATTGAACTCGGCCGGCGACACGAATTCGGAATCGTAGTTGAAAGACCGGTAGATTTCGTCGCTGACGAGCACAACGTGTTTCGCGGTGGCCAACTCGGCCAGGGCCCGGACCGCCTCGGCGTCGGCGACGGCTCCCGTCGGGTTGACCGGGCTGTTGAAGAGGATGACTTTCGTCTTCGGCGTAATCGCCGCGGCCACCCGGTCAACGTCGATCCGAAAATCGGGGTATGTATCGATGAAAACGCTCGTCCCGCCCGACACCTTCACCAGAGCATCGTACATGACGAAATAGGGGTCGAAGATGATGACCTCGTCTCCCGGGTCGACCAAGGCGAGCAAGACGAGCATCAGTCCCCCGCTGGTTCCGCTGGTGACGAAGACCTCGCGCGCACCATGACCGTATTTCGCGTCGATCTCCGCCTGGAGCTTCTCGCGGATGCAGGGCATGCCTTGGGAAAGGGCGTAGCCGTTCTTGCGGCTCTGGATCGCGTCGACCGCCGCCCGGCGAACCGGCTCGGGCACATCGAAGTCGGGCTGCCCGATCGATAGATTGATCGGATCGGTCAACCGCGCGCCAAGATCAAAGACCCGGCGGATTCCCGAGGCGTCAAAACTCAAAGTGCGTTGCGAAAGCCAGGACTCGACCATCAGCAAATCTCCGTGCCAAAGCGGAGCGGGAACATCAGACGGGTTCGAACGGAACGCGGACGACCCCCAAAAGGACCGCAGCCGCGCGGACTAATTGCATTCTACATGCCTTGGAGGGGCATGTCGACCCTATCCGGCTAAGAAGGGTTACCCCGCGTTCCTTCGTCGCAACCAGGGATGGCCGCAATAGAGGTGGTAGTCTTCGCGGTCGAACGTCCTCGCGAATGCCTGAATCAGGGCGGTGCGGACCTTTGGCATATTGGCCGCGGAGCGTCGCTCCGCCTGCAGCGAACCAACCGGAGCGGGTTCCGCGCCGCAGGCCAAAAGCTTAAACAGACCCAACGAGGGATTCACGTTCACGAACGCCCCTTGATAGGAAATATCGTTTCGTACGGTGACTCCGAATTCCACGAGCCGCCCGGATCTTCCCCAAAGCCCCGGCGCATGGCTATCGGTGTTGGTTGGAATTCCGATAGACTCGAGCCCGGCGGCAAGGGCAATTCGTAGCAATTCGACATATTCTCCCACGCTCCACCCGTTGGGACCAAGCGGAACGATGGGATAGACGGCGAGCTGTCCCGGCTGGTGGACGATGCAACCTCCCCCGCGTCGAATCCACCGGACTGGAACTTGGCGCCTTCGCACCAATCCGGCACCCCATCGTATATCGGCGGGTGACCCGCCGCGGCCGACCGTGATCAGCCGCGGATGCTCGCAAAACAAAAGGCAAATCGTGGGATCGCCGGTCTTCAGCGCGCGGAGGACGAGGAACTGCTGCAATTGCCGACAGGAATCGAAATCGACCAATCCAAGCGTGTGTATTTCCAAGTGCGGACTTCCCTGTTCGTGCGACAACCGATATAAAAGGGGGGGATGATGAATCCGGCGGCGCTGTTCCCCGGGAAGGGAATCCGGCGGGTCGCGCGGAGTCGAAAGCCCGGCGACCTCGCGAAACCGGATGATGCCGGATTCGTTGGTGGGGCCGCATTATAGGAGATTGGCCCTGGCGCACAAGCGGAAAAATCGACATGACGGATGCCCTCCGTGGGGATGCCCTCCGTGGCGGCAAATTGGGTGGAGCGAGTAAAAGGTAGTACATTTGGCAAGTAGCAAAAAAGGGAAATCCGGAAAATCCTCGAAAAACGCCAGCCCGAACGAGAAGGTCATTTCCGAGAATCGGCGTGCCCGGCACGAATACCTGATCCTCGATTCGCTCGAGTGCGGGATTGTCCTCGTTGGCAGCGAGGTGAAGAGTTGCCGTGCGGGCCAGGTGTCGTTGGCGGAGGCATACGGTCGGATCAAGGGGGACGAGGTCTGGCTGATCGGCGCGGACATCGCCGAATACCGCGAGGCGAACCAATTCAACCACGAAGCGCGGCGGCCGCGCAAACTGCTGCTGCACCGGCGCGAGATCAAGAAGTTCGCCGGGAAGGCGCTCCAACAGGGCCTGACGCTGGTTCCCCTGCGAATGTATTTCAAGGAAGGGCGGGCCAAGGTGTTGCTGGGGGTGTGCAAAGGACAGAAAGAATACGACAAGCGCGAGGCCATGAAAAAGGCCGAAGCGAAACGTGCCATCGCCCGGCACATGCAAAAACGGCTCTGACGATTTAGTGCGAGTCCCTCTTTCGAAAACGGCGGGGGGACCGAAAAAACCGACCGGTCGAACCCAGGAGAGAACCATGGCGACCCATATTGAGCAGTACGATTGTGCGATCGAGGTGGAGCGAGAAGGCAAGATCGAGGAGGCGATCGAGCGATTGAAGGCGATTGTCGAAAAGAACCCCGAGTACGCCCTGGCTTACTCGGCCCTGAGCGTCTTCTGTCAGAAACAGGGCCGGCTCGACGCGGCGGTCGAACATGCCAGAAAAGTGACCGAGTTGGAACCGGAGGATCCCTTCAGCTTCACCGCGTTGAGCCTGGTCTGCCAGAAGGCGGGGCTCCTCTCGGAAGCGGAAGAGGCGATGGCCAAGGCGCACAAGGCGGCGTTCGACATCCAGCGGAAGGCCCGCGAAGCGCAGGAAGAATAGGCCGAAGGTCCAATATCGATCGGGTCCGGCGAGACACTCGATGCTTCAGGAAGTTTACGAACGGTTGTACCGCGTCTACGGCCCGCAGCACTGGTGGCCCGGGGAGACGGCTTTCGAGGTTCTCGTCGGCGCGGTGCTCGTCCAGAACACGGCGTGGAAGAACGTGGAGAAGGCGATCGGCAACCTCCGCGAAGAAGGACTTCTCGATCCGCGGAGACTGCTGGCGACGGAAGATGAAGAGCTGGCGGAATTGATCCGCTCGGCCGGCTACTACCGCATGAAGACGCGGCGGCTGAAGAACCTGTTGCGGATGCTGGTGGAGCGGTTCGACGGTTCGCTGGAGATGATGTTCGCCGAGCCGCTCGAGGAGCTGCGGGCAAAGCTGCTCGCCGTCAACGGAATCGGTCCCGAGACGGCCGACTCCATTCTCCTATACGCCGGGAATCTACCCAAGTTCGTCGTCGACGCCTACACGTACCGAGTCTTCGCCCGGCACGGGTGGATCGACTTCGGCACCGACTATCACGAACTGCAAGCCCATTTCGAGAGCGGCCTGGAACGGGACGCCGTGCTCTACAACGAATACCACGCCCTACTGGTCCGCGTAGGGCACCTGCATTGCCGCAAGACGCCCAAGTGCGACGGGTGCCCCTTGGCCGAGTTGCTACCGGAGGGTGGGCCCTTGGAGCCGGATTTTTTCTGAGAAACGCCATGAAAGTGAAAGAACTGCGCGACGCCCTCAAGGATTTCGACCCGGAGGCCGAAGTGAGGGTCTGCGTCAATCTGCCCGGGCAGGTTTCCGAGCTGTACGAACACATCCGCGTCGGCGTGTATGAAGGCCGGCCGATTCTCAACACGGCCCTCGATCTGCGCGGATCGTGCGTGTACGTCGGCTGCGTTCTCCAGGATCGGGTCAATCGGGTCCACAAACAGCGCGTCGACCTGGGGCGCTACGCCACCGAAGAGGAGGCGGCGAGAGTCCACGACTTCTACGTCGTCCACAAGAATATCGCGGGTGAACCACTCAACTTTCCCCAATTCGATTACGAAAAGTGGATACCTCCTCGCACGGTCGGCGGAGAGTACAATGAGCAGATCGCCCAGATATTGCGGAAGAAACTGTTGGAGTAGCGGAAAGGGGAAACGGGTGGCGTTCCGAGAAGCTTGATCTGGTAGAAGTGCGGTTGGGATCGAACGAATACGAGGCAAGAGTCGTCCGGGAACAGATCGACGAAACCGGCCTCGGGAAGTCCTGAGGAAAGGCCGCTGATCGGCGGAATGAAACCGAGCGCGATACAACCTATGGCCGATTTCAACAAGGTGGGACTGCTCGTTCAGGATGAGGCCGGGCGGGTTCTGATGTGCAAAAAGGCCCACTCCACGTCGCTTCTTATCCTGCCCGGAGGGCGCATCGAGGAGGGGGAGACCGACATGCAGTGCCTCACAAGGGAACTGGCGGAGGAACTGGGACCGGTGACCGCCCGGAACGTCGAATGGGTGGGCGCCTATGAAGGAATCGCCCACCATGACGACCCGGATATCCGCAAGACGCTCGAAATCCGCTTGTACCGCGGTGAACTGGAGGGGACGCCCGTGGCGAGCGCGGAGATCCGCCAACTCGTCTGGTTTGGGCCGAACGATGACCCGACGCTGCCGACCCCCATCTTCACGGACCAGATTCTGCCCGACCTTCGCAAACGGGGAATCGTGCCGTGGTGAAGCAGACGCCGATCGAACTACTGGCCCCGGCCAGAGACCGGACGTGCGGCGAAACGGCGATCAATGCCGGCGCGGACGCGGTCTACATCGGCGCGCCCCGGTTCGGCGCCCGGCGCAACGCGGCCAACAGCGTGGCGGACGTCGCCCTGTTGGTGGAATACGCACACCGCTACCAGTCCCGGGTGTACGTGACGGTCAACACGGTTCTATTGGAGCGGGAAGTGGAGGAAGCAGTCGCCCTCTTGCGCCAACTCCACGGCGTGGGCATCGACGCCGCCATCATCCAGGACCTGGGCTTGCTGGAAGTCGACCTGCCCCCCATCCCCCTCATCGCCAGCACCCAGACCCACGCCCACAGCCTGGACAAGGTCCGGTTTCTCGAGGCGGCCGGGTTCTCTCGGGTGATTCTGGCGAGGGAACTCTCGATCTGTGAAATGGCCCACATCCGGGCGCACACCACGATTGAACTGGAGGCGTTCGTGCATGGGGCGCTGTGCGTCTGCTACAGCGGACAGTGCTACCTGAGCCACGCCATTGGAGGTCGCAGTGCCAACCGCGGAGAATGCGCCCAGCCCTGCCGGAAGCGGTACCGCCTGGTCGACGGAGGTGGCAAGGTTTATGCAAACGGCCATTTGCTGTCGCCAAAAGACCTCAGCCGGATCCGCCTCCTGGGGGAGTTGCTCGACGCGGGGATCACGTCGTTCAAAATCGAAGGCCGCCTCAAGGACGAGATTTACGTGGCCAACACGGTCACCGCCTATCGTCGCGCTCTGGACGCCTGCCTGGATGCCCGGGGGATGCGCGGTTGCACGGACCGGATTACCTGCGCGTTCACTCCCGATCTGGACGCCACGTTTCACCGCGGCTACGTGGAGGGTTTCGCCCAAGGGGACGAAAAGATGGCGAGCCTGAACACCCCCAAGGCCATGGGAATTCCGGTCGGCACGGCCCTGGGAAGAAACGGAAACACGGTAAAGATCGACGCCGTCGAGAAGTTGTGCGCCGGCGACGGGCTGTGCTTCTTCTCCCCCGATGGAACACTCAGTGGAACGTCCGTACAAGCCGTATCCGAAGGGGCGATCGTCGTCAATGCCGCCGCCGGAATAGGGCCGGGCACGGTGCTATACCGGAATCACTCACGGCAGTTTCATCTGACCGTGAGAAAGGGGGTCCGAAGGAAGGTTCCCGTCCGCATCCGACTGGAGACGACGCGGCCGGGCATTCAACTCATTGCGGAAGACCTGGCAGGGAATCGCGGGACCGCGGGCCTGTCCGGACCCTTCGAGTCTCCCCGGAACCGGGAGTTGGCGGAAAAAAGGTGGAAATTACAACTCGAAAAGACAGGAAAGACGGAGTTCATTTGCGAGCAGGTGGAACTTCCGAACGCCGGGATGCCGTTTGTCCCGGTGGCTGCCATGAACGACCTCCGCCGCCGCGGATTGGACGCCCTCCGCGCAGCCCGGCTCCGTTCCATCCCGACTCTCCTCAGGCGGCAAAAACGCCCCACGCCCTGCTTGCCCGAGACGCTGGATTCCACGTACAACATCACCAATTCCCAGGCCGGGCGGTTGTATCGGCAGTTCGGGGCAAGCGAAATCACTCCCGGCCCCGAGGCGGGCGGACCTATTGCCGAGGGGCGGGTGATGATTTCGAAATACTGCCTTCGCCGAGAACTCGGTGCATGTCTCCTCCGGCCCTCGGGCAAGAACCTACCGGGGGATTTGCACCTGGTGACCGAGGACGGCAAAGAGAACTTGCGGCTGGAGTTTGATTGTCAGGGGTGTAGGATGCGCCTGATCAGAGAGGGGTGAGGCGTTTCTTCAGGTAGACGAATCTCCCTTCGACGTCCGTCGAGTTGCCCGAGACGCCGGTCCACGTAACGGAGCATCGGCTGGCCGTTTACCGGGACGCGGACGGGAATCTCTACATTCTCGACTGCCCGGAACTCAAGGGGCCGATCTTCGGACCGCGGCTGTTGGCGACCATCGGTTGGCTCAAGTCGATGGCACATTGCAGCTACTCGACCATCGAAGCGTGGATGGAGGACGTTTTGCGGGTGCCCGGTTCCCGCGGTTATCCGAGCACTGGACATCACCGATGTATGGAGGTGGGACAATCAGCCCCTCCCTGTTACTTGCCATACTCCTGCACAACATAGATGGACATCTCGTTGGAACCTGTCCGTACCACGCCACGCGCTGGGAAGTTCGTGCGAGAAGTCCAGTTCCGGGGGCCAATGCCAGGCCGGATAAGAGCATTCAGAAAGGTCCGATCGATGACGGTGCCGCCGCGAATAGTCATCAACACCGGCTCCGAGCAATCCTTGGCCTGGAAATAGGCCAGATCGAGCATCTTTTCGTCTTCATCGGATATCGCTCGCCGTCCGGCCATCAGTCGCATCGGCAAAGACACATAGATATGTGGTGCGCGAAAATACGGATCGGCCTGGCTCGCATAGAGCTGCGTGCTGGGAGTAGAAGTCCCCGTATCCGAATAGGTCACATCGATCCGGCCCGACCAGTCCTTGAAATCCTTTGCTACGGCCCGGGCAAGGTACCGCTTGCTTCCAGGGTAGATGCTGTAGTACATCACATACTGGTCTTCAAGGTCAGACCAGAATGCGGAGGCCTGGTGAGGAATCAGTTCTCGCCTGTCGTTGAAGACCGGCTTCGACAGCTTCGTCCAACGAATACCGTCCGGCGACGTGTAACCATTCATTCCATTCTTGCTTGTACCCCCGGCGACCGCCTTATATCTCTCTACGGGAGAACACGCGGGATTCGTGTCCAGGCAAGGACTGAAGTTGGCGATATCCGCGCCAGACAAAATCACATTGTTCTCGCTCGATCCGTTTACGTCGACCAACCCCAGACGTGGCTTGGTCCAGCGAATACCGTCGTTCGACTCGGCCACACAAGATACTACCTGCGCATCAAGACCCGGCCACCCTCGGTAATAGGCCCGGTATAGGTCACCGTCCTTGATCACGGTCGCATAGCCACAAAACAGACCTTCCCAGTGCTCATCGAACCGGATCGCAATTCCCTCGTCCTTTGGCTCCTGCAAGACTAGCTGCGTTCCATCCATACGGTCTATCAGATAGCGATCAACGAAAAGCTCCAGCCTATTTCCGATATTCAAAGGCCCAGCGGCATAACCAGTGGATGCGATGAGTGCGATCAGCAGAATTGCGCGCGACAAGTATTTGGTAGGCATTATGCTTTCCTCACGTTGAAGGGAACAATGCACCAGGCGCCGAGGTTGGCTTTGGCAAAGACGCCTGTAGGGTCGGTCCCGTCTTCGGCCGAAGCCGTTGCGCTGTTTGTCGCAAACACTGCCGACGCGACGAAGAGCCTCGCGATAAGCGGTTTCTCTTGACATTTCACGAGACTCTCCGTGGTGGACGGGTCTCTTCACCCGGCCTCGCCGGGGGGCGGGCGGAAGACCGCCTCACAACGGAGGGCACCTTCGAACCCCAGTCCCCGATGAGCTGCCGGTACTATTTCAGCGTCACCGTTATGTTGTTTTCTTTCGGCTCGATGACGAACTTTTTGTTGTGCGTGACGGTTTGCCCGCCCAAGGGTCCCAGGCCGATGGGTATGAGAACTTCCGCACGGACGTATTCGCCGGGCACGCCGCCGGCGAGCCATTCCTCGTGAAAGAGCGTTTTCAGCGTAAAGCTGCCGTCTTCATCGATGGTGCCTTCAGCAATGTAACTGCCTTCCTTGGGTATCAATTTCAGCAGCGAACCGGCCGGAATCCTGCCCGCCGGGGCGACCAGCTTGCCCACCACCGGATATGTTTCCGGCGGGGTATAGGTGGGCTTGCGGTAGCAGCCGGCGGCGAAAACCACCGCTGCGAACAACATCCAGACGAGAAATCGTGTTTGCATCGAACTTCCCCTTCTGAAGAAGAGTCTTCATTCCGAGACCTCTTTCGTCCCGCGGACGCCCAGGTTCAAGAACCAGGGCTACCCGTCCGTGGCGTTTATTACTGTTCCCAACCTTCCGGCAGAATCCGGCCGTCTTGTGGATTGCAGGCCAAGGCCCAGATGGTTTCACTCATCGACGAACCGACCGAAGCGACGCTGCCATCGGCCATGGCCACGTTCATGACGCCGGGGTGCGGGGTGTGTGCCCGGGCGTTGTCGCAGGAATTGTATGGATGCGGCGTTTCCTGGAACATCCAGCACGCATAATGGCCCTGACTGAGGGGATTGTGATTGCTGCTCGCTGTTCAAACAGAATGCCGGACGGAATCCCGGGCTGGCGGCGGACCACACGTTGGACCAGTTGAAAGCAAACACTTCCGAGAAAGGTTTGCCCACTTTTCCGCAACTGGCATATCGTTCGGCAAACACGATGGTTTTCGAGGTGCCGTCCGGGAACGAGCGGTCCAATGTAGCCTCGCCTTGCATTCGTAAACCTGCATTCGTGTTATCGGGATCGCCGAAAACGAGGTAGTTGGCGCCATAGCAGGACGCTCCATACCAATTCGCACCACCATAACGAGAGGGAGGTCTGCCATCCGTGACACCCGTAGGATCCGACGGGCACAAGAAAGCGTTGATCGTCTCGGTGCAAGTGCCATAGGCCGGACCACGGGATGGGTCGTCCCAATGCGTAAGCAGTACGCCGTCTGACTTTCCCCTTTCGAAAACAGCGATGTTCTCCAGGTACGGCAGAAGCCAATAGAACAGGGTGGCGCCCTTTACACCTTTGTATGGGCCGGAATACGAAGCATCCACGTCGCTTAAGAGGCCGCTTGTGGACAGCGGCGGTAACATACGATTGGCGTCGTAAGCGGCGTGGACGGCCAATCCCAGTTGCTTCATATTGTTCGAACATTGAATCCGTCGAGCCGCTTCGCGGGCCGCCTGCACGGCGGGCAGCAATAGCGCGATCAAGATGCCGATGATCGGGATCACCACCAGCAGTTCAACCAAGGTAAATGCCTTGTCATGCTTATTCATCGTTCGCTTGGTTTCCCAAAGACACCGCGAAAAGCGGTTTCAAATCGCTACTCATAAGTGACGCTTATCAACAGCTCTTCTTCCGGGTGGGCGTCAACCGTAAACATGGCATAATGACCGCCTAGCACATTGGCCTCGGTGTATTCTCGTGGACTGCCGTTGACGGAAATACGAGCTTTTTTTTCCTTAAAGCCAAGCGGAGCCATCAATGTGAGGGAGTCTATTTTCACGTCGCCGGAAAGAACGTAGTCAGCGGTCGAAGACTCGGAGTTCCAAGCTACGTCTCTTAATGAGACGCCTTCCCTGGCCCGCCAGAACTCGTTCAGGGCGTTGTTGCCGATCAACCCCATGCCGAGGCTCTTTGCGTAATTGACGGTGTTTCGAAAGTGGGTGTCCGTCCTATTGATCGGGTGGTTGAGTGTTCCGGCCGCCAGATAGTGCGGATGCCAGATGTAGCCGTAGGCGGAGTGGTATTTTCCCATGGCAAGGTCCATTATCCGCTTGCTCATCTGGAACATCTCTTCTTCGCTCAGACCAAGCCCGGAGAGCTTCAGCGGCCGTCCGCCGGGTTTATAGGTCAGCGTCGAGCCGTCGGGCTTCCAGAAATCGAGATTGTCACAGGTATAGACGGGAATTTGCAGGAAATCCATCCTCCGATAATGCTGGGTGTCGATCATGTTGTAGGGCAATCCGGTTCCGACCCAATAACCCGATTTTGCCGGCTTATCGTCCCATAACTTGAGTCCGAGCATCGATTCATACTGAAGCCCAACCTTTTCCGACCATGCCGGAAGCTGGTCGCAGGTTTCCCAACGGCAGCAGTGGGGACGCTGCCCGAGTATCTTCCCGCCGGTGTCGGCCATGACTTTTTTCAACTGCCCGGCCAACTCCGTTTCGCTGAAGAGTTGGCCGGCCATGAAATCGGGATGCAGGGCAAACTCGATGCCGGCTTCCGACAGCGTTTTGAACTGCTCGGCGCTGATCGGCTGCGACGAAGCCGTGAGGTAAATCGTATACGGCGAGGCAAGCTCTTTCATCAGTTCCATGGTGGCGCTCATTTGCTCGAAAGTGGCCCAGTCCTGATCGCCCGACGGACTCAACATGGCCAAATGCCCCGCGGGAAAGTACCATTTCCTCATCACCGGCACGTCGAGCAATTCCAGAAATTTGCCGACGATCAATCGGCGCAAAAGGTCGATCTGCGGCACTTCGCCCAGCTCATATTCGACATTCGTTGCGTCGCTGGCCGCCCCCACCTCCTCGGATTTCGGCTACAGAATCGTCAACATGGTTGTAGCGAGGTCGAATGCAACGACCATCGCCGTCGGCGAGCCGTGTTTGGTGCAGATAATGCCCCCGGCCCGCGAAGACGGCTCCAACCGGGTTAAGCACTCTCCGCCCTCGTAGAGCTTCGCCTTGCCGAAAAGTTGAAAACGGACGTCATGGGGAACTAGCGAGGTACTATCTCGCTTAACTTCCATATATCCGCCTTCTTGAATCCCGGTCTCTTTCAGGTTCAACAACTCGGCCAAGGAGCCCCCCGGTTGCAGCGACAAGAGCACGCCGCCCCTATCCATGAAACTCTTGACCGCTTCAGCGGAAGAATCGAAGCCTTCGCCGAGCACCAATCCCTTCAAATTGAACGTTTTCAAGCGGTCGAGGTTATCGATTCTAACGTAGGGGATTCCTTCGGCCCTGAGTATCTCCTCGAGCACGATGCTTGCGCTTCCGTCATGGTAACACAAACCGATAAGCCGGTTTGCAACATCGCTGTTGGCATCTTCTCCAGCCGCGGTAAGGATCGAACCGCTTAGAAAGAGGACCCAACAAAACAAGCAAGTGTTCTTGAACGTTCGTAGCAGTTTCATCAGATATCAAGTCCTTTCCTTCAAACGGATGGCGCGGCGCGCCTCGGGATCGAAAGACTGGCATCCCCGTTCGATTTCGTACAGCTTCGCGATCGACGGACCTGGCAATTCCGCGCGAATACAGGACACCATACACAACCATCGCTCCAACAAATTGTCCTCCCGCCCTCACCGCTTCAACTCAAACGTAAATTCGTTCCTCTTATCCTCCACCGTCGCCTTCAGCGGAGTCGTCTCTACGGACGAGTACAACAGCGGCACCCGGGTCATGTTGGCCGTGATGCGGCCCATGGCCGGGGGGCCTTGGGGGAAGGAGTCGGTGACGGTGACTACGTGCTCGCCCAGGACGGCGCCGTCGCCGGATTTGAAGGTCGTGAGCGTGAAACGGCCCTGGGCGTCGGTGGTCCCCGTCGCGGGGCGGCCTTTGGCCGGGTGGAAGATGATGTTGAATGCATTGGCCGGTTGGCCGCCCAAGGTCACGGTTCCGCTCACCTTGGCCGTGTAGTCCAGGCCGCGGCCGCAACCGGTGAAGAGTAGCAATACGCAGAACAGCGTGAATGAAAGCAGTCGGGTTATCATGGCGTCCTCTACTCCGGCAACTTGGCGGTTTCGCCCGCGTCGATGGTGGCCAGGGCGCGATAGACTTTCAGGTCGATATTGTCGTTGACGAAGCCAACGCTGCCGTCGCACATGGCGAAGCCGGCGCCGTTCGGATGGGCGCTGGCATAGCACCAGTTCGACTGCCAGTCGAGGGCGCCGGCCGGGGTGCCGATGGTCGCCCATTGGGAGTTCAGGGGTATGGCGCAGGTCGCCACGCAGGCGTTGTTGCAGTACCACCACGACCAGGCGCTGTTGGCCGGCAGCGCCTCGCCCATCGCGAAGGTGTGCGCCGTGCCGTCCTTGACGTCGTCCGGCCCCGTCATGTTCTTCTTGACATCCGACGGAACGGAAGGGCCGACGCCGTGCGTGTTGGCGCAGATGATGCCGTTGCAGTAAAGCAGGCAGTTGTCGCTGCCGGCCCAGCGGCCCGAAGACGCCGTGTTGGCCCAGGGAGTGCCGCTGAAGAAGTTGCTTCCCGAACAGGCCTTGTAGTTGGTCACCGCCTTGGGATCATCGGGGTCGTAGGACGTGGGGCCCGACCCGTCCGACCGCCCGCCTAAGAGACCGTCGTTGGAAGCCGAATCCGACGGGCAGAGAAAGCCCGAGACCACCGTCCTGGCCACCTCGAAATTCGCGTAGGCCGGCGAGGAACGCGACGTGGTCTTCTGACCCAACGGATACTCCGGCCGCAACATCTCGTAGAGCGGTTCCATGTCGATATAGGGCAGAATCGCCTGCATCCAACTGTACGTTTTGTAATCCGCTTGAAAGGTCGTCCCCGACTCTCGGTAATTGATCGGAAACGTCTTGTGGGCACTGCTATAGACGTGCAGAGCCAGCGTAAGCTGCTTCATGTTGTTGGTGCACTGCGAACGCCTTGCCGCCTCCCGGGCAGCCTGTACGGCCGGGAGCAGCAGGGCGATCAAAATACCGATGATCGCGATGACCACCAGGAGTTCCACCAACGTAAAACCGTGTAGGGGCCGGCGAAAGGTATGCTTTCGCGGCGTAA
>CAZFQG010000018.1:0-48804 GCA_964520785.1 uncultured Planctomycetaceae bacterium
CCGGGAAGGCTCCGCGCGTCGTTGTTCGCGTCGCCGATCCAGGCGACTTTACGCCCTGTGAGGGTTCCGAACACCTGGCGGATCGTAAAAAGATCGGCCAGCGTCTGGCAGGGATGCAGGTAGTCGGTCAGTCCGTTGATCACGGGACACGTCGCGTTTTCCGCCAGCCCGACGACCGTTTCGTGTTTCTTCGACCGGACGACCACGCCGTCGACCAACTCGCTTAGGACCCGCGCGAAATCGGCAATGCTCTCGCGTTTTCCGAAGCCCACGTCTTCGCCCAAAAAGAGGGACGATCCGCCCAGATGGGCCATGCCGGCCTCGAAACTCACCCGCGTTCGAAGCGACGGCTTCTCGAACAACAGCGCCAAGACGCGGCGAGGGAGAAGCGGCTCGCGAATTCCGTGTTGGAACTTCTCCTTGAGATCCTCCGCGATCGCGAGAATCCGTTCCATTTCGGCCGCGGTGACGTCGGCCAGTGAAATGAAATGCCGCATGGCAACTCCTCTTTTCTCCTACCGCGAAACGCGGATTTCGATGCCTTTGTATGGGTCTAGCTGATCTCCTTCAGCACGGCCCCCAAAACAGCGCAGCCTTCTTCGGCGAGTTCTTCGGTAAGGTTCATCGCCGGCAGGAGGCGGATGACGGTCCCCTGGGTGCAATTGACCAGGAGCCTCCGCTCCATGCATGCCTTGACGACCGGTGCACCCTCGATCGCCAGTTCGATGCCGACCATCAGCCCGCAGATACGGACGTCTGTGATGACGCCGCATTCCTCTCGCATCGCCTGAAACCTGGCTTGGAAGAATCTCTCCAGACGTTTGGCGTTTTCGAGCAGATTGTCCCGCTCGATCATCTCGAGCGTGGCAAGTCCGGCACGTGCCGCTATCGGATTCCCCCCAAAAGTGGCGGCATGCATTCCGGGGCGGAGGCCGGGGGCGATCTCCTCGGTCGTCAACATGGCCCCTGCGGCAATACCACCGCAGATCGCCTTCGCCAGCGTGATGATGTCGGGAGTTACGCCGAAACGCTGATAACCGAACCACTCGCCGGTACGGCCGCATCCGGTTTGAACTTCGTCGAAAATCAGCAGAAGGCCGTTCTGGTCCGCGAGCGACCGGAGTCCCCCGAGGAACCCTTCCGGTGGGACGCGGACTCCCCCTTCTCCCTGGACCGGTTCGATCATGATCGCCGCCGTCTCGTCGTCGACGAGGGAAGCGACCGCCTCAAGATCACCGAAAGGGGCATAGACGAATCCGGCCATCAGCGGGCCGAGTCCTTCGTGGTATTTCGGTTGCGCGGTGGCGGTCGTCGAGCCGAGCGTCCGGCCATGAAAGCCGTGCTCGAACGTAATGATTTTGTACTTCTCTTTGGGGGTATAGAGACGCGCCAACTTGATTGCCGCCTCGTTCGCTTCCGTCCCGCTGTTGCAAAAGAAGGCCTGCCCTTTGAAACTTCGCTCGCTCAGCGCCTTCGCCCAAAGCCCTTGAGGCGTCATGTACCAAGAATTGGGGACGTGAATCAGCTTCCCGACCTGATCGCGAACCGCCTCGACCACGAGATCAGGGCAATGCCCCAACAGATTGCATCCCCACCCGGGAAATAAATCCAGATATCGGTTTCCCTCCGCATCCCAGACGAACGACCCCTCTCCGCGGACGAGCGCGACGGGGAACCGCCCGTAATTGGGAATGACGTACCGGTCGAAAAGCTCGATGGTCTCTCGCGAGGAAAGGGATTGTTCCGACATGAGAAAAAATACTCCTACTACAAAAACGAATAAATGAGGTGGGGTGTCGGATCAGGCGGTGATTTCGGTCCCAACCCCCTTGCTGGTGTAAACCTCCAGCAAAAGGGAGTGGCGGAGGCGGCCGTCGATGATATGTACCTTCCGGACGCCGTTCTCGATCGTCTCGACGCAGGCCTGGACCTTGGGGATCATTCCGGCGTCGATCGCTCCGGAGACGATCAAATCGCCGGCTTCCCTCGTGGTTAGCGAGTGGATCAACGATTCCTCGTCCTCCTTACGGCGGCGGACGCCGTTAACGTCGCTTAAAAAGACGAGTTTTTCCGCCTCCAGGGCCTGAGCAACCGCCGTCGCCGCGGTGTCGGCGTTGACGTTGAGCTTCTCGCCGTCCCGGGAGATGCACATCGATGGAATAACCGGAACGACGTTCCGGCGACACAAGTCGCGGACGATCCGCGTATCGACCCGGGTGACTCTTCCGACGTGTCCCAAATCGATCCGTTCGCCGTTACCCCCATTAAGGGTGATCCGTTCACCGAAGAGAACATTGTTCGTCGCGAAACTCAGCGATTCGGCATCGCCCCCCAATGTGTTGATCCGCTCGACGATTCCGCGGTTGACCTCGCCGGCGAGAATCCGTTCCACGACCTCCAGGGCCGCGTCGTCGGTGTATCGCCGCCCCTGGATGAACCTTGCCTCCAACCCAGCCTCGGCCATTGCCCGACTGATTGCCGCGCCGCCGCCATGCACGATAACCGGGTGCATGCCGACGGTCTCCATGAATACGACATCGAGCAATAGATGGCCCAGGGCGTGCGGGTCCTCCATCACGCTGCCGCCGAGCTTAATGACCGTGATTTTCCCGCGGAACTCGCGGATCCACCGCAGCGCCTCGATGAGAACGTCGGCCTTTTCAATCGCACGTTGCACCGCTTGGAACACTCCTCCGCGAGGGACCAACCGCTTACGGGTCAAAGCATTAAAACGAACACCCCTCGCGCGTTCTCAACGGCGAGGGGAAACCGGTGATTTTATATGTTCAAAAGGGTCCGTCAATAGTCTCGCTCGACCCAATTCCCGCTAATCCCCATTTTTTGCTTCAGTTTTTCTTGGCTGGGCTCAGCTTGTCTGGGTTCTCAGCGGCACGCAGTCATCACGGATCGTCTAAAAAATCTTTCCTTCTTTTATCCCTAGGCGCAATTCTCTTTTTTGCCCCACAATTTGTGGCGCGTCGGCTATTGCAAGAAAAGGTATACCATAGTATAATCCTCAATAGTCGAGGGGCTTTTGCCGTGCGCCCATCAATCGAAACACAAAGAAATGGAACTTCAGCCTCAAGGGGATGAGATGAAAGAGAATCCACGAAAAGGCTTTACCCTCGTCGAACTTCTGGTCGTCATCGCCATTATCGGCATTCTGATCGCCCTGCTCCTGCCGGCCGTACAGGCCGCGCGCGAGGCCGCCAGACGCATGCAATGCACTAACGGGCTGAAGCAGCTCAGCCTCGCCATGCTGACTTATGAGAACGCCGCCGGTACGATGCCGATGGGGCTAGTCGGCTCTTGGGCCGGCGGCGCCAGCGCCTCGGGGAACGCCGGCTGGCCGGGCCACACCTGCCAGGCGCTATTATTGCCCTACATCGAGGAACGCGGTTATGCCGAGCAATACAACTTCGACTACCGTGCGCTCGAAGTGGATGCGGCAAGAGGCGTACTGAATCGGCAGGTGATCGCCAGAAGCATCGCCGCGTTCAATTGTCCGAGCGACCCGAGCACCGGGTCTGATCCGAAAAACGTCGGCTACGCGCACTCCAATTTCGTGGTGAGTCTCGGCGTAAACAAGTCGGTTCACCGAAAGAACGGCTATGATATCCTCGAAACGGACGGCGCGTTTGAAGTCGATCGAGCCCGGAATATCCGCGATTTCCAGGATGGAACGGCCACGACGGCCGTCGCCAGCGAGGTCCTCGCGGGACGCGATGAAACCCTCAGCGGGGTCTGGGACGCGCGCGGGATGTGGGGAATCCACTATGTCGGATCGTTCGCCTATACCCATGACGACACCCCGAATACCGGTTTCGGCGACTCCCTGTCGACGTTCAGCTACAAACGTTGTATCGATTATGAACGGATGCCTTGTGACGACGCCGCCGGCAGTAGTTGGACCCAGGCCCACGTCGCTGCACGAAGCAATCATCCCGGCGGCGTGAACGTGGCTTTCGCCGACGGCCACGTGACGTTCATCACTGATACCATCAACCACCAAATCTGGCAGTGGATCGGCCGGATCGACGATGGGAATACCGTCCCTTCGGACTTCTAGAAACACCGACTCCCGGAGGCAATGGTCGGCGGTGTCGCGGACCATTGCTTCAGCGAATTACCTTTTTTCTTCTCATGAAACCCCATTTGCCATCCATCGCGATGCGAACACTACTGCTTTCGTCCCTGCTTCTGGTTATCGTAGCCGGATGTGGAGACACGCGGCGCCAAAGCATTCAGGGGACGGTGAAGCTTGACGGCCAGCCTCTCCCGGCGGGCTCGATTCGTTTCGTTCCGACACAGGGGGCGGAGGGTCCCTCGGCGGGGGCGGAAATCGTCGACGGCAAGTTTCAAGTTCCCAAGGCGACCGGCACCTTCGCCGGGACTTTCCAGGTGCAGGTTACTGCGTCGAGGCCCGCCCAAACGCTCATGCGGAATCCGGAAACCGGCCAAATGGTCCGCGGATTGGAGCAGTACATCCCCGCCAGATACAACCGCCAGACCGAGCTGACCGCGGAGGTGAGGGCGGGCGAGGAGAACGACTTCACCTTCGAATTGCATTCGCGGTAGCCGACCGGCATAATCTCGTGCTAGTGTCGCCAGACGCGCCTCGTCGAACGTGACGTATCCTCCCGGCGGACTGAAACGCCAAACCGGGTAATCCCGTTCGGCTCGGAGAGGGCGCGGATCGCCCGGAATGGGACCCATCCCCTCGATCTCTCCCTGCGATCGCGGGGTGCCTCGCCTCGACTCGGATTATGAACTCCATTCGCCGTGGTCGATCAACTCGACCAATCGGGGTAGCAGACGCCGCGCGGCCCGGGCGCGGTGGCTGAGCATCGCTTTGCTTTGAGGGCCAAGCTGTCCGAAGGTCCGATGGTATTCGATCACCTCGAAGAGCGGATCGTATCCGAAACCGTGCGCTCCTTTGGGCTCAAAGCCGATGCGGCCGCGGCAGAATGCCTCGCTTTCGGCGCGCACCGTTCCGGAAGGGTCGCAAAGCGTCATGTGGCAGACATAATGCGCGGCCCTTTTTCGCGGGGGCACGTCTCCCAGCATCTCTAGTAGCTTACGGTTGTTCGATTCGTCATCCGCGTCCGGACCCGCATAACGGGCACTGTAGATGCCGGGTGCGCCATCCAACGCATCAACGGCCAGGCCGCTGTCTTCCCCGAGGGCCCAAAGCTGTAGGTGCGCGGCCTGTCCGATCGCCTTCAAAGCCGCGTTCGCGGCGAAGCTTTGTCCGTCTTCGACGACCTCGGCGACCGAGTCGAAATCGGCCAGGGTACGGACCTCCAGACCGACCGGACCGAACAATTCGGCCAACTCGATTCCCTTTTTTCGGTTTCCCGTAGCTAATACGAGGAGCGGTCGGGGCATCTGCATCCTTACCAAAGAGATCGAGCGTCGGCGTTTTGCAGGCCGCCGACAACGCTCCGCCGCGGGACCTCGACCGGAATCGGCTGAATATCGAACGGAATGCCGTCAAGTGACTGGGGAGCCAATGCCCCGCCGGAAAGGCCGGGCCCGGCTTGGGGGGCGGCCTTGAAGGTCTCGATAACCGCCAGAACTTCCGGATTGATCTCGATCCGCCCATCTTGACGCGGTGTTCCGACGCCGGCAAAACTTCCCACGGTAACGATACTGCTGTATCGGTCGTGGAACTCGTACGCGTCGTATCCTTTGATCCGCAGCGCCTGCGTTAACCGGTGTGCTTGGTCGGCCGCTTCGGCCAGCTTCGAGCCGGAGGTCTTGCGCCCTTTCCCCAATTCCGCTTGGATTTTCTTCTGATCCAGAATCGACTCTCCCTTGAAAGTCGCGACCTGAACGGTGTATTTGCCCGGGCAATCCAACAAGCAGTGTTTGACACCTTCATTCATTTCGGCAACAAAACGGTCCACCCCCTTGGGGACGAAGTACTCATTCGGCAGAAGTGGATTGGTCGTCACGAAGGCGTGCCCCAACGGTCCTTTCAGTTCGTCGTTGCTGTTGATAGCGCGCTTGAATTCTCGTTGCAGCATTCGCCACGCGGCCAACGATTGGTTCGTCCTTCTGCGGTTTTCGAGATTCAGGCACTCCGGCCGCGAATGCTTCAGCTTGTGGAGCACTTGCTGGGCATCGGGCGAATCCACCGCATCGAAATGCCCGACCATGACGGCGATCTCGTTCACTTTTTCGCCGTTTTGGTATTTCATTTTCATGGAGTTTCCGAACTTATCGATTCTGCGGCCTTCCACCGTCTTCGCAAAGTCGAATTCCTGGCGATGCATGTACGCGGGAACCTTGTAGCGGCTGCGCAGCTCCAAGACCAACTCCCTCGCCTGATTCTCGGCCCCTTCCCCTGAGAAACTCGTGGCGAGAATCAGCCACGGTCCGTGACCCTCCTCAAGAAGATAGTCCTTATTGGGGTCGGCCTCAACCTTCTGCATAGTCACAAGCCTCTCCCAGGGAGGAGCCGCTAATCCGATGGACGGAACTGCGACCGAACAGGGGGCAATGGAAAATAATAATAAACATGCAAATATGAGTCTAGCCATCGATGGATTCCTCAAGTTTGGGTACCTTCGCGCAAAGGCCGAATTCGTACAAGTGGGATAGAAACTGGATTTCCCTAAAGTGGGCGGATTCTAGCAAACGCCGCGAAACGGTTCCAGGCCGGTTTTGACGTAATGGCTGTCCCCTATTAATGTCCCCTATTAAGGGGGCTTCATCTTTCCAGAATGCTGCCATTGGTTGACATTGCGAAATGGTCTTGATAGAGTAGAATCGTTGGAGTTGGCATAATTGGTATAGGTGTGTTCATTCAAGGCGGTTTGAGTCTTCCGTGCTTCGAGTTCCGATTCGTGCTCGTGCGATATCGCTCAGCCGCGAAACGGTCATCGACCACCTCCGGCCCTCGATAGAACGCTCCCCCGCACCCGTCGGAAGAACCAGCGCGGTCGGGTTCGGTACGGTTTGAAATGATTTCTGGTTGAAGATGACGAGGAGAACAATGTTACGACTGAGAATGGGCGCAGCGGCACTTTTGGTCGTCGCGTGCGCCGCTCCCGCTTTCGCGGTGACGACCATCTGGGATTTTAACGGCAACCTCACGGCGACGAGCGGTTTCGACGTCCTGGACTTCATGGACGCGGCGTCGCAGGCGCAGGCCTTTTTCGGCACGACCGACGGGTACGCCGTCCCGCACATGAACGGGCAGCCGACCACCTACATGGCGTTTCCCTCCTACGGGAATACCACGGGTCTGGGCATCGATCGGCCGTTCCGTGCGCTGCCCATCGAAACCTGGACGATCGCCTGGGACTTGTGCGTCCCGCTCAGCTCGTTCGAGACTTACAGTTACATGGGGCTGTTCAACACGAATCCCGATAACGCGAACGACGCGGAGTTGTACGTCGACCTCCGCGAGGATGTGGCCGGCGAGACCCCCAGGTACGGCGGGTTGTTCGTCGACCGTGATTCGACGAACAGCAAGGTCTGGGTGGAGGGGGGCACGATTCAGCCGGACACCTGGCACCGCATCGTCCTGGCTTATGACTTGAATCATCCCACGGAGGACATCCGCATCTTCGTCGACGGAGTCAAGGTCGGCGCCAGCGACAACGAATTCGGCGACTATTCCTTGACGATTCACGACTATATCCCGTTCCTGACGGAAAACAACTACGAGACGGCGCCGGGGTTCATCTCCGCCGCCGCCTTCTCGACCGAGTCGCTCGACGACGCCACGATCGTCTCCCTGGGAGGGCCCAAGCCCAACGGGTTTATCGCCATTGACAACCCCGGCGACGAGCCGACCCCGCCGGACGTTCCGCCGGGAACCACGGCCTACTCGGACGCGGTCAAGGCGCTCAACCCGGAAGCCTATTTCCGCCTCAACGAGGCGGCCGGCGCGGTGGTGGGAACGCCGCTGGTGAATGAGGGTTCGCTCGAACTACCAGACGCCACTTGGGGACTCGTCGGTTACGAACGGACCGGTCCGACTTCCGGGGTCGAGGGACCGATTCCTTGGGACAGCATCAATGGCCAGCATCTGGTCGGCCTGGAGGACGACAACCTCGCCGCCCAATTCAGGCCGATCGAAGGACAAGACGGCGCGGACATGCTGAACCTGGGTGCCAACCCCTCCGTACTCGACCAGGAGAACGTCACTTGGTCGATGCTTCTGAAGACGACCCAGAGCACCGAATACACTCGGATCATGGTAACGGCCCCCGAGTTTGAGAACCCGTTTTTCTTGATCATGGGCTCCAACGGCAAGGTCGCGCTTTGCACCGAAAAGGCCAAGCTCGATCCGTCCATTGAATACGACTACGCCCAGGCGATTTTGGGAATCAACGACGGCCAGTGGCACCACCTCGTCGCGGTCCGCAACGGCGACGACATGTCGCAGGCCGAACTCTACGTCGACGGCCAGAAGATCGAACTCGATCCGATCATGAGCACCGGCGGCTGGAGTCCGAGTTTCTCGTTCCGCATCGGAACGCGCGGTTCGGGGTCCAACAACTTCATCGGTTCGCTGGATGAAATCTCCATCTGGAACCGCAGCCTCTCCGAGCAGGAAGTGATGGACCTGTACTACGCCCTTATCGGCGGCGCCGGCCCGGAACCCCTCCCGGGCGACCTCAACGGCGACGGGATGGTGAACAGCGGTGATTTGGACCTTGTCCGCGCCAACTGGGGCCAAACGGTCCCAGCCGGGACTCTTGGAGACGCCGACGGCGACGGAATGGTCACCAGTAGCGACCTCGACATCGTTCGGGCCAATTGGGGCGCAACCCAGGCCGCGGCCGTTCCGGAACCCGGAACGGTGGCCCTGCTGATCGCCGCGTTGGGAATGGCGGTTCTTTCGCGGAAGCGCCGGTAGATTGAAAGACACGGCTTAAGCTCCCTTTCCGACGGAACATCCGAAAGGGGGCCGGGGTACAACCGTGCCTCGGATCGTGCCGTGGAGAAATGAGAACGGTAAATCAAAGAAACGGAAGCGGATGGTTCCTACTCGGCAAGAATGGACCCGGGGAGTCGCAAAACAAGCATGGAAATGAAAACGAACCGAATGAAACGAAACGCTTTTACCTTGGTCGAGCTTCTGGTGGTCATCGCGATCATCGGAATTCTTATCGCCCTGTTGCTCCCGGCGGTGCAGGCCGCGCGCGAGGCGGCGAGGCGGTCGCAGTGCTCCAACAATATGCGGCAGTTGGGGTTGGCGGTCCATAACTACGCCGGCCAATCCCACGAGATGTTCCCGCCGGGAGCAACCGGCCATTACACCCACGGCCTCTTCAGCTATATTCTGCCGTTTATGGAAATGGGTTCCATTTACGAAGATATTCGCAACGAGTTCAACGTAAAGGGAGTAACCAAGACGACGCGTTTCCGCTACGAGGTGGTTTCGGCGTTTCTCTGCCCCAGTTATCCCGGTCCGACGTTGATCCGAAGTGATCCGGTGGAATGGAAAAACGGCGCGATGACGACCTACCAGGGCGTCATGGGCGCGTTCGCCGCCGGAAACGAGCCGTTCGATCTATGTTTCGAGTACGGACGGACGCCCATTAATGGCATCTTCGGTTGGAGCAACGGGACGACCGAGCGCGTTCCGAAAACCAAAGAACGATTCACTCGTTCGTTTCGCGACGTTACCGACGGGCTGAGCAAGACGTTCATGATGGGCGAATTCGTCCACGTCGATCAGAAACCCGGCGGTTCGTTCAGTAATTGGCCCGGCAACGTGCGGACATGGATCTATGGCGGAGATTACACCTGCGGAAACTACACCGCGAAGGTATTGGAGCATCCGATCAACGCCAAAGTGGATCGCGTAGCCGACGCCGTCGGCTACAACCATCTTCCCATGGGGAGTTTCCACCCGGGCGGGTGCAATTTCGTCATGGGGGACGGCAGCGTTCATTTCGTCAGTGAGGAAATCGACCTGCCGATCTACAAGCAGTTGGGAACGGTCGCCGGCGGCGAACCGGCTTCCCTGCCCTGATGTGCGTTCTTGACAAGACTTACTTCCGGTTCAACATCTCAAGATCGAGGCAACGACGATGAAAACTTTCTTAGGTGGTTTCGTGGCGATCGCCGTGCTGGTCACGGCCGCGCCATCCATGGCGGTCACGACCCTGTGGGACTTCGGCGGTGATCTGACCGCGACGAGTGGTTACGACGTCATGGCGTTTCGTGACGCGGCTTCGGAGAGCGCGGCGTCGTTCGGGGTTTCCGACGGGACTACGGTCCCATTGATGAACGGCCAACCCGTAACCTACATGTCCTTTCCTGCCTGGGGCGCCGAAACCGGTTTGGGCATCGACCGGCCGTTTCGGCAACTGCCCTCCAATACGTGGACGATCGGGTGGGACCTCTGCGTTCCGCAAAGCTCATTTGACGACTACAGTTACATGGGGTTGTTCAACACGAACCCCGATAACGTCAATGACGCGGAGCTTTATGTCGATCTCCGAGAGAATGTCGAGGGAAACGACCCGACCTACGGCGGACTGTTCGTCGACCGCGATTCCGATAATGGCAAGGTTTGGGTTCAAGGCGGCGCGGTCCAGCCGGATACCTGGCACCGAATCGTCCTGGCGTATGACTTGAACCATCCGACGGAAGACATCCGAGTGTTCGTCGACGGCGTCAAAGTAGGAGCTGGCGATGCCGATTTCGGGGATGCATCCTTGGCGGTTCACGACTACATTCCGTTCCTGACGGAAAACAATTATGAGACTTCTCCGGGGTTCATCGCCGCGGCCGCGTTTTCGACGGAGTCGCTCGATGACGCGACGATCACGGCCCTGGGGGGCCCGAGCGTCGACGGGTTCGCCGCGATCGCGAATCCGGGCGACGGCCCGATGCCCCCGGATGTTCCGCCCGGAAGCTCCCGCTACGCCGACGCGGTAAAAGCCCTCAACCCGGACGCCTATTTCCGCCTGAACGAGGCGGCGGGCGCAGAGGTCGGAACGCCGCTGGTGAATGAGGGGGCCGTTCATCTGCCCGACGCCACATGGGGTCTTCCGGGCTATCCCTTGACCGGGCCGACGTCCGGCGTCGAGGGGCCCATTCCCTGGCATCAGATCAACGGACAGCATCTTTCCGGACTCGAGGATGAGAATACGGCCGCCCATTTTCGGCCGATCGAAGGCAAAGATGGAGCGGACATGCTCAATCTCGGTTCCAATCCCTCCGCCTTGGATCAAGAGAATGTTACCTGGTCCATGCTGTTCAAAACCACCCAAAGCACGGAGTACACGCGCGTCATGGTCACTCCGCCCAGCTTCGAGAACCCATTCTTCCTCATCATGGGTTCGAACGGCAAGGTTCAGCTCTGCACGAACAAGCAGGATCCCGAAGCCGGCATGTACGATTATGCCCAGGCCATTCTCGGCGTGAACGACGGGCTGTGGCATCATCTCGTGGCGGTACGCAACGGCGATGACATGGCCGACGCGGAACTCTACATCGACGGCGTCAAAATCGACTTGACTCCCCTCCGTTCCAGCGGTGGTTGGAGCGATAGTTTCTCCTTCCGTATCGGCACGCGAGGAAGCGGATCCGGTAACTTCATCGGACATCTCGATGAAATCGCCATTTGGAACCGCAGCCTCACGGAACAAGAGGCAATGCAGTTGTTCCAAGCCGTCGTTCCCGAACCGGGGACCTTTGCCCTGCTCCTTGGCGCCCTTTTCGCGGGGGTACTGCGCCGCGGACGGAAATGAGCCCCTCGTCGCCGGTTTGTACCGCCGGTTCGCCAAACTAGAATCTCCCAAATCTCCCAGCCCCGCTCCACCGTGGATGGTGACGGCGGGGCTTTCTCTATGAACCCGACTCTTCTCGAACGACCATCTCTGAGTGCGTTTGGGCAAAAGCCCGAGATCACACCCGGGGGGGTTGCTTGGCAATGCGGCTCCGGGCCAACCCACCGATCCGCGAATACCCTATCAATCCGCACATGTCTTCCTGACCGCCCCGGCCCCAGGCATCTTTCTCGGCATTTTCCGACCGTGTGGAATCCAGACCCGCCTCTTGTCGAATGTGCGCGCCAATCGTATCCTACATATAGATAGACGCTTTTCCGCTGCGACCTTGTTTCGGCAAGGCGGTGCCCCTGGAATCCGGCGGTTTACCGGATTTCCGCGGCGACGTGGTGCGGCCTCTTGCCCCCCAACGCGCAGGCGTTGCCTTGGCCGGCGGCCAGGTCGCTCCTTTTTTGTGAATTCGACGGTCCGTTGAGCCGGCTTCCTCACCGAGGCGCAAGAAGTATTCGGGCTGTTCCAACAAAATCCCCCAGAATAAAGAGGAACGCGTAGTCATGAGAAACGCATGGATTGGAATGAGTGCCGGGCTGGTCGCATTGGCCTTCTGTTTCGCGGGTCCGACCTTCGCCGAGCCCTTATCCATTGGGAATCTTCCGACCGAAGAGTCTGCCACCCCTTCTCCAGCGGTAGGAATTCCCGAAATCGGTGAGGCCGTCGCGAAGTTCAACGTTGGAGACGTGAACGGCGCTTTGGAATCGCTCCGGCAAGCGGTGAAGAACCACCCCGAGCTTCCGCCGGCCCAGGTCATCATGGCTCAGCTTTACATGCGCGCGCAGCAGGGCCAGGCGGCGCAGGAAGCGCTACAAAGAGCGACGCAAGAGGCGCCCAACGACCCGGAGGCGTACATTATGTTGGGTCAAGGCGCCTTGCAAGCGAACCGGCTGACGGAGGCGGAGTCGGTGTTGAGAAAGGCGGAGTCTCTCCTGAAGGACTTCAAGGGAACCGAAGAGCGCAAGACGAATCTTTCCGTGGTGACGTATTCGTTACTCGCCCAGTTGGATATGAATCAGAAGGATTTCACCGGAGCGCAGTCGCAGCTCGAGGAGTTGTTGAGACTGAAGCCGGACAGTGCGCGAGCGCGCGTCCTTTTGGCAAGGGCGTTATTCGAGCAAGAAAAGTTCGATGAGGCGACCCAGGAACTGAAAAAAGCGGCGAGCGAAGACGAGAGCATTCTGACCCCGGACGCGATTCTCGCCACTTGGTACGAAGAAAAGGGAGACCGGAAGAAGGCCGCGCAGTTGATGGTTTCCGCCTTGGAGGCGAAGCCGAAGGACGTCAATACCCGACTCGCCGCCGCCCAATGGGCTTTCACGACGAAGCAGTTGGACCAAGCGGCGAAACAAGCCGAAATAGCCCGCCAGCTCGATTCCAACTCGCTCGCGGCGAAGATCATCAGCGGAAACATCGCTATCTTCCAGAAGGATTACGCGACGGCGGAGCAGTTCCTTAAGGACGCGCACCTGCAGTCACCCTCCAATTTTACGGCAACGAACAATCTTGCGCTGGCCCTGGCGGAACAGGACGACGAGGCGAAGCAACGCCAGGCCATCGAATACGCGGATATTAACGTACGGCTCCATTCGAAACAGACTGAGCCGTGGTCGACCCTCGGCTGGGCCTTGTATCGCGCGGGGAGAATCGACGAGGCGGAACGGGCCCTGAGGCAGGCGGCCCAATTCAAGCGGCTCAGCCCCGACACCGCGTACTATATCGCCCGCGTCGACGCCGACCGCGGCCGCAAGGATGAGGCGATCAACATTCTGGAAAAGGCGATCCAAAGTACCAGCCCGTCCTTCTCGAAACGGGAGGAGGCCGAAGCGCTCCTCGCGGAGTTGAAGAAAGAAAGCGAGTAGTCGCCGCGTGTTTACGGCGGCCGGGAGTTGAATCCCGAGCCATCATATTTCGGCCGCGCGAACCCGAGAGGACCGAGGGCGCGCGGCCGGTTTTTTCGCGCTGGCCGAGATAGCCCGACTCGCCATCATCCGGTTCAAGAATGTCCTGAATTCGAACAAGCAACCGGCCCTTCCATCCAAACTCGCGACCGACCCCGAACTGACCACCGGGCGCGTTGGTCGCCTCGCGTCGAGATATCGCGGGTCTTCGCGTTCCGGCGCATCCACCGCTTATGGATTCGGGGCGCGCAAATTCCTCACGTATTCGGCCCCTCTTGCTCAGTTCGGCTTGGGAACAGGGCTTCGATCGATTTGACGCCCTGCCACAGGGATTCCCGATCTTGAAAGCGGGGAACGGGGTCTCTCCCCCAAAAGGTCGGATTCGCTTGACAGAACCGCGCAAATGCTGTCTAAAGTATGACGAGTGATCGCCCGGGAAGAATGTGTGCGTTTTGCGCAGAATAGGCGGTTTTATTCGGTTGTTTCTGGAGGGTTTGACGTGGAACTCACTTTGCTGTCCGCTGACGATGCACTGGTGCAAATCCAAGTGGCGGGAGAAATCCGCGCCGTCGATGCCTCGGAGGAGGCCACTGCCTTTGAAAAGCTGCTAGGGCCTTCGGGGTACGGCAGTCACGTTCTATTGGACTTGTCGAAGGCAAGAAGCATCTTCTCCGGCGGCGTGAGCTGGCTGCTCGTTTTGCACAAGCGATTCGTCCAAAATGGGGGTCAATTGGTTTTGCACTCGGTGCCGCGAACGATTATGGAGGTGCTTCGAGTCATGCGGCTGGATTTGGTTTTGGCGATTGCCGAGGATGCCGAACAGGCGACGCAGTTGGTCGCCGGAGGAGGAAAGACTGGGTGATGAGCGACAACGCATCCGTGATCTTCGTGGAAGAGACCGATTGGGAGAATCTCCCGGCCGACGAGGCGGTCGCCGAATTGATCGGCCACGCCCTCGACCAACGCGCCAGTGACCTTTTCTGCCTCGCGGAAGAGGGCCTTTATACCATCGCGATGCGCCGGTTCGGAGTCTGCAGCAACATCTTGAGCGTTTCCGGCGATACCGGTCGACGCTGGGTGAATCACGTCAAGACCATGGCCGGCATGGATCTCAGCCGCCGGATGCACCCCAATGACGGGCGCTGGGTCGGTAGTTTCGCCGATCACTTCCGCGTCGACTTGAAAATCAACACGATTCCCACGCTCCACGGCGAAGACCTCGACATTCGGCTGCTCGACTCTTCCATGCATATGGTGGGTCCCAGACAACTGGGGTTTGACGAGAAGAACTTCGAGGAACTCAACGCGCTCCTCTCGCGTCCCAGCGGGCTGATCTTGGTCACCGGACCCACCGGGGCCGGGAAGACGACAACGCTCTATTCGTGCCTCAACAAACTCAACAACGGCCGCCGCAAGATCAACACGATCGAAGATCCCGTTGAGTACGTCCTCCCTGGAGTTCGCCAGTCCCAAGTCAACTTCAAGATCGACCTGGATTTTCCGGAGCTGTTGCGCAGTATACTTCGCCAGTCCCCCGATATTATCATGATCGGAGAGATTCGCGACCCGATCACCGCGCAAACGGCCATCCGCGCGGCCAACAGCGGACATCTGGTCTTCGCCACTCTTCACGCGCCGGTCTCCACGAATGCCGTCGATTCGATGTTTGCTCTGGGAGCGATGCCGTACTTTCTGGCAAACTGCCTCATCGGCGTCATATCGCAATGGCTCGTTCGAACGCTCTGCGATGAATGCAAGAAGGAGTACGAGTTTCCCGGTCCGCCGGAGACGTTCGCGGACGTTCGGCGGTATCTCAAAAAGGGGGAGGGCGCCAAACTCTTTTCCGCGGCCGGTTGCGAGGCCTGCGGGAATGAGGGTTACACCGGTTGCGCCGCGGTCGTCGAGGTTCTCCGTGTCTCGGACGAAATCCGCAAAATGGTCTTACGCCGACGCGGGTCCAAGGAAATCCGCCAGAAAGCAATCGAATTGGGCATGATGGACCTGCGCAAATCGGCGCTACTGAAGATCGCCCGGGGAGAAACCAGTTTGGAAGAGGTCATGCGGGTCGTGCCGGCGGAATACATGGAGATGTTTTTCGACGGCAATGAAGAAGCCGACACGTGATTTCACGAAATAGGGCGGCCTTTTCGCGGATATGTCTTGGTGGACGTCAGTTCGTAACGACCATGTTGTCGCGGTGAACGACCTCGTCGTACGGATGGTATCCCAATGCCTCGAATATCTGTTCCGTTTTCAGTCCCTTGATGCGACGGATATCGGAGGATCCGTAGTTCGTCAATCCTCTGGCGAAGTCGGCGCCCTGAATATCTTGGATCGAAACGACGTCTCCCTTCTCGAATTCGCCGGTGACCTCGACAATTCCGGCGGGAAGAAGGCTTCGACCGCCCTTCCGAACCGCCTGGGATGCCCCGTGATCCAAGCGGATCGCCCCCTTGGGGACCGCGGCGAATCCGATCCACCGTTTTCGGGAAGTCACGGAGCGCCCTTGAGCGATTACCAGCGTCCCCACCGTTTCGCCGGCGAGGATTCCCCCGAGAACCCCGTGATCCCTACCGCTGGCGATAATCACGTTTTCGCCGGCGGCGGTCACGAGCCTCGCGGCCTCGAGCTTGCTAGCCATACCCCCTTTGCTCATTCCGTTCGGACGATCGTGTACCAGCTCCAAGACCTCGGTCCCCACCCCAGTGACGAGCGGGATGACCCGGGAATTCAGCGCGGCCGGGGGGCCGTCATACAGTCCGGGAACGTCGGATAGAAGAATGAGGAGTGGCGCGCGGAGGAGGTTGGTGACGATGCCGGCGAGCCTGTCGTTGTCACCGAAAGTCGTTCGCAGCTCGTCGACGCTGACGGTGTCATTCTCGTTGATAATGGGAACCGCCCCCAGTTCGAGCAATGTCAAGATGGTATTCCGCGCATTCAGATAGCTTGGTCTGCGGTTTAGGTCTTCGGCGGTGAGAAGTACTTGCGCAACATGTCGCCCGTGTACACGGAGCGATTTATCGTATGCCTCGACCAGCGCGCTTTGCCCGATTGCGGCAACTGCCTGGAGGTGGGGCAAATCGGTGGGCCGCCTGGACCACCCCAAACGGTCCATTCCGGCCCCGACCGCGCCGGAACTGACTACGACTACTCTGCGACCGGAATCCAGAATCGCGTTTAGTTCCTTCCCCAATCGGACTATTCGATTATAGTCCAGACTACCGTCCGGTTGCGTGAGAACGCGAGTCCCGATCTTGATGACGATCGTGTGGGCGCCGGTTGCAATCTCTTGCCGAAGCAGGTCCGCCATGAAAGAATAACTATGTTGAAAGAAAAAGTGGGGCCGAATTCCGCGAAGGCCTTCCAGCATAGCGGAGGCTTGCTTTTCCGAGAATAGGATTGTGTCGCGAAACTCGGCGATTTCGCGCATGAAGTCGATCGATCCCTCGCCGGTTGTCGGAAGGTTCGATTACCGGTAGAATCGGCCGTTTAGCGAAGCAAACCTCATTTGAGAATGCGCTGGCCCTCTCCGACGAAAAACTGATGAGCGAAATCCACGACGAGTGCGGCATTGCCGCCGTCTACCATCCACTCAACGGCCCAGTGAGTTCCCTCTGTCCGCAAGGAGAGCCAAATCAAATTTCCAGACTCTTGCCGCGAATGTTGCTAGACATTCAAAATCGAGGGCAACTTTCCGCCGGCATGACGACGTACAATCCTCGGCGGCGACAGTTGATCGATACCCACAAGGAGGTGGGGACCGTCTCGGAGGTCTTCCGGCTCAACCACCGTGGAAAGTTCCAGTCGCTCATGGCCAGGTACTCCGGGTCCGCCGCCATCGGTCACTGCCGTTACGCGACGTGTGGGCGGGACGACCGAAGTTATGCTCAGCCCTTTGAACGGCACCACATTCGTAAGCATAAGTGGTTCAGTTTCGCGTTCAACGGCCAATTAGCGAATTACGAGACGCTGCGACGAAGCCTATTGAGCGACGACAACAACTATCTCGCTCGCGAAACCGATACGGAGATCATCATGCATCTCGTCTGTCGCGAGCTTTCGACCGACAATCACCCTCGGTTGATCGACGTCTTTCGCCGGGTGAGCGAGCATTTCGACGGTGCCTACAGTATCGTGTTTCTCAACGCCTTTGGAGAGATGCTGGTTGCGCGCGATCCACTGGGGATCAAACCGCTGAGCTATGCCGTCGACGGATCCCTCTTCGCGGCGGCCAGCGAGAGCGTTGCGCTGTTGAATCTCGGGTTCGAACCCGAGGCGATTCGTTCGTTGCCTCCCGGGATGGCGATCCAGGTATCGGATGAAGGGGTCCAAATCGAGCGATTCGCTCCGACCGCACGAACAGCCCATTGTTTCTTCGAGTGGGTCTATTTTTCAAACGTCGCCAGTACTCTCGACGGGCGGAGCGTCTACCTCGCCAGAAAAGCTTTGGGGGAGGAACTTGCCAAGTTGGAGACACTGGAAATGGATGACCGGACCGTTGTCGTACCGGTGCCCGACACCAGTAAGGCGGCGGCTGACGCAATGGCGTACGCGTTGAAAGTCCCCAGCGTCGAAGGGTTGATCCGCAATCGTTACAGCGGACGCACCTTCATCGAGGGAGCCGGTAGCCGGGAGCGGAAAGCCTCCACGAAATACACCCCGCTCCGCGAGGTTCTCGAAGGAAAGCGAGTCCTGCTGGTCGAGGACTCCATCGTCCGCTCCACCACGATGAAGGTTCTCATCGAGCGGATTCGACGCCTGGGAGCACCGAAGGAAATCCACGTCCGGGTCGCATGTCCCCCCATTATTGGTCCATGTTTTTACGGCATTGATATGTCGACGGTCAATGAGTTGTTTGCACCGGCCTTTCTCCGCGGCGGTCCCCTGACTGATGAAATCCAGGCGGAAATGGCGGCGAAGCTCGGCGCCGATTCCCTCCGCTACCTCCCGGTGGAGGCAGTCTCCCGTGCGATCGGACTACCGGCGGGTGGGCTCTGTCAGGCCTGCATCACCGGGGACTATCCGACTCCAGCCGGTAATACGCTGGCCGCGGCCGCGCTGGAAAACTATAGAAACGGCGTCAGTGGCAGGACCTATGAGATGAATTCGCCAGAAAAAGAGTCGTCCAATTCGGCCAAACGAGTCGTCAAACGCTGTCACGTTTGAGTGGGATGCGAAAGGACACTGGCGATTTCGCCGTGCCGCATAGCGCGACCGACCCCAGGCCACGAGAGGCAACTCGCGAGGAAGCGCCGAGAAACAAAGGAGAAGAGGCTGTGGCGAAGAACCGCCTCTTGCACTCTTACACCGCGCAAAAAACGACCCCCGTAGACGGGGCAGGGACCTACGGGGGCAAGAGAATTAGCAAGGGTTACCCTCACTCGCTCTGTGTATATTATCGGCTTGAAAACCGATTTCTCAACCCTCATTGTGGGGTATTTCGGGGAAAATTCCGCTGTTTTTACCCCTCTGTTAGGTGTATGTGGTCGGTTTTTTCTCCAGACAAGCCCTGTACTTCGCGTTCCAATGAGTAATCTCGGGAGTAATCTCGCGGAACACCCCGGTGACGGTATGCAAACAGTCCCCTAACTTGGTCATCATGCGGCGAGGCCTTTTCGTTTCGCTCGCGAGGGGACTCCATGGAATGCCGACGATGTTAGAGGTATAATCGTTTTCCGCGAGTTTTTTTCCCGTCCGTTCCGAGCAAAGGACATACAGCATGAGACGCATCCTCTTGTTATTGATTTTCATCTCGTCGGTTCCCTACACCAGCCGGGCCGACGCCGTGGAAAGTCGGGTCTACTTCGGCACGTACACCGGCGGCAAGAGCGAAGGGATTTACGTGGCGGATTACGATCCGGTCGGTGGCTTGGTGAGCAACGTCCGCCTGGCGGTCGAGACCCCGAATCCTTCCTTTCTGGCGATCCACCCATCGAAGCGGTTTCTTTACGCGGTGAGCGAGATTGTCGAGTTTGACGGCCGGAAGACGGGTGCCGTCGCGGCGTTCGAAATCAACGAATCGGACGGAGCGCTGCGGTTGGTCAACCGCAAATCGTCCGGTGGCGCCGGTCCGTGCCACGTAAGCCTGGACGCCAACGGCAAGTACGCCTTCGCCGCGAACTATACCGGTGGAAGCGCGGCGTGTCTGCCGATTCTGGCCGACGGATTTCTGGGTGACCCGATTTCGGTCGTTCAGCATGAGGGCTCCAGCGCGAATCCGCGTAGGCAGACCGCGGCGCACGCGCATTCGATCAATCTCGATCCGACCGGCAGTTTCGCGTTGGTCGCGGATTTGGGCATGGACAAAACGGTCATTTACCGGTTCGCCGACGGCAAACTCCGACCGAACGAGCCGCCCTTCGCCACGGCGGAACCCGGTGCAGGGCCTCGGCACCTTGCTTTTCACCCGAATGGGAAGATCGTCTACGTCATCAACGAGCTGTCCTGTACGATCGACGTTTTCAGCTTCAACTCCGAAGTCGGCACCATGGAGCGCCTGCAAACCGCCTCCACCATCCCCGAGGGAGCGCAAGACGAGAGCGTTACCACGGCCGAAGTCCAAGTCCACCCCAACGGCAAGTTCGTTTACGGCAGCAACCGGGGTCTTAACACCCTCGCCGTCTTCGCCGCGGACGAGACCGGAAAACTCCGGTTCGTAGAACACGAACCGACGCTCGGAGTCCGCCCGAGGAATTTCCGAATCGCGCCCGATGGAAAGTTTCTGCTCGTCGCGAACCGGGAGTCGGACAATGTCGTGGCGTTCCGCATCGATGCGGCGACCGGAGAACTGGAACCAACGGGATGCGAGGTCGAGGTCGGGTCTCCGTCGTGCGTTCGCTTCTTTGAATAGCCGGCCCTACTACCTGGGCGGATTTACGACAATCTCATCGACGAACACCCACGAGTCCCTTCCCGCGCTGCGGTGCCACGCCGGTAGCCGGCCGCCATTCTTCACGGTTGCGCGGAGGTACCTTGCCGTGACCTGTTTTTCCGGCGCGACGGTCTGCAAGGAGACCCGCGGTTTGCCGGATTCGGTCGCCGCCGGGTTCGTGAGGCCGCCGATAGGCGTAAACCGGCGGCCGTCCTCGGAGGCGGCCAGCGCGATCTCACTTGGGAGGAGAATTCCGACCACGATTGACTCCAGGCAGCGGACTCCTACCGATTGGATCGCAACCGGTTCGCCCAGATCGACCGTCAGTTCCACGTCCGGGCCCTCCCAGCCGAGCCAGGTCCCGGCGGAGTGGTCCGCGGGGCCGATCTGGCCGTCCGTAAGGCTGCGTATTCCTTCCGCCGCATAGACGGGGCTCGGATCGAGGGTGGCCTCAACCGGTTTTCCTACGGCCGCGTGCTTCAGTTCCATCGGTTCAAGCGATTCGAGGACCTCGTCCGGGATCATCCGCTTTCGCCACTTGGCGTGGTGGCGGCCGATGCGGCACCTCTTGGCCATATCCCATAGGGACGTGTCCGTTTGGCGCATGGCAAGAACGGCGTTGATCCACCCGCATGTCCAGCCGCTTTCGATGGACCAGGCACCCCAACCGGCGTCGGCGTTGCTGGCCCAAAATTCCCAGCGGTCAAAGTCGAACGCGCGGAACCAGCCGCCGTCGAGGAACGGGTGGTTTTCGCTGCGGATTTGAATGCGGCAGAGGAATTCGGCCAGCTTATCGGCCGCCGTCTGGATCCGTGGATCCCCCGTCGCCGCGGCCGCTTCGTGCAGACCGATGAAGGCGAAATTCGTCGTGTAGAGCAAGTCGGCCACCGGATCGCCGTTCTCCTGGATGAGCGACGCCTCCGTCGTGCCATACGCGGCGTTCGACTGCGAAGGAGGATAGGTACCATTCGCTAAAGGTCCGATCTCTTCGCGGATTGCCCCGCACTCGGCCTGGATGGAGAGGAGTCCGTCAATCGCCTTGTCGAGCATGGCGCGGTTTTCCGCCGTATTCTCCACGCGGACGAGCCACGCCAACGGCAGGACGATTCTGGCCCGTTCCTGGGCCAGGCCGTTGGTCCAGTTGAGGCTGTCGGGGTATGCGGCCATCGTCCGCGTCAGGCCCTTCTTGGCACGGTCCAGCAGAAGCGGATCGCCCGTCTGATCGTAGGCCCACAGGTAACAGGCCCAGATATAGCACTGGAAATGGGGGGCCAGATGCACATGGGACCCGCGGAAGTAGTATTCCCAGCCGTTGGCGGTCAAGGGTTCCTGGTCGACGCGCGAGTGGCGGAAGCCCTGCCGGCCGGTGGTCCGCAGGTTGGCCAGAATACACAGCATCATCGGTTCATCCCATCGGTCTTCCTCCAGAAGAGCCGCCACGGCAAGCGAGCTCAGCAGGACTCGCGCATTGTCGTCGCCGTAGTTCGCCTTCAGCCAGGCCGGAGTGGACATTCCCCAGGCGATGTGGCCGAAGGAGGGGTGGTTCTCGTCGCCGCGGTCCCCTTTCCGTGCATCCGACTCGAAGTAGACGAAATCCATCAGGTTCTCGGCAACTCTCGTGTACTGTTTGTTGCCCTCGATAGCGCCGGCGAAAGCCAGCGCCATGGCCGACTCGGTATTGCAGTCGCTGCGCAGACAGGTGGATTGGATCTGATTTCCGTCGGGCAGGATAATCGACAAAGGCGCCTCCATGATCCCCTCCGAGCCGTCCCCCACCGGCTCCTCCGGGCCCGGCGTAGGTACGCGGGGAGAAACGGGGTCTCGTAGCCAGCTTTCGCGGAGCGTCACCATCCGTTCTTTCGTGGGGAGCAGTTTCGATTTGAAGAACCATTTCGCTCCCTTGGCGAGCGTCTGCTTCTCGGCATCCTCCGGAAGCGGTTCGTCCTTGCCGTACGCCGGCACCACCGTAAGCCGCCAGTCGAGCCGCGGCGTCTGGGAATCCGGGGCGAGCCAGGTGAACACCCGCTTCCACAGGGCCTGCCAGGCGTCTTTGGGAGCATACCGGCCGGTGATGAAATGGCTGAGTTTCGTGGTGGAAACAAGCGTGTTCTCGTCCAACTCGAAGAGGATCGGATAGGTCTTTTCCGGCAATCCGAAGACGGCACGGTCGAACCCGGCGACCCGGGCGGAAACGAGATGGGCCCCCTGCACGTCAACCGGGAGCACGGTCAGGCCGTTGATCGCGAAGAGGCGGAGCCTGGGGAGCGACTCACCGAAGAAGTCGGACGCGACGACCGCCCTCTCGACCGCATCGTGGTGGGGTGCGCCGAGTTGCAGACCGGTTAGCGCCGATGGGTACTCCAGATAGACTCGGAGTCTTTTCTCCTTGGCGCCTTCAAGCAGCGACGGCGAAATGGGCGTCGTTTCCTTTGGATAGCCCTGGGCGAGGATGAGCACCGCCGAACCGGATTTCGCGCCTCCGACGGCCTCCTCCGGCGTGTCGAACCGGGCCACGTCAAGACCCGCGTCTTGGGCGACACGGTAGAGGTCGTTGGCCGGCTCGCACGAGAAACGGTACGTGGCCGATTCCGCACAGGCCGCTAGCAACGCGGCGAAGAGGGGGGTGGTGATGATGCTGGCTTTCATGGTGTACTCCATCGAGGATTCCAGGTTAGGAGGAAGGGCACCCCGAATACTGGCGGGAGTGCCTTACGTGGGACGGTCATCCCGTGTTCCGCTGCGTCTTGATCTTGAGTCGTTGCACGGCGTCGGCAAGGATTCCGGCGCCTTGCCGGTAAATATCGCACGACGGTAGGCCGAATTCCCGAGAAACGCGCTCACACTCGTCGGCCGTTTCCTCGTCGTTGAAGCCGTAGCCGTTCACCGCGACACCGATGAACTCGCAAGGGTGAATGAAACGGGCGGCCATTTCATAAAACCGGCGGATTTCGCTTAGCGGCGGCATGGCGTAGTGGAGGGTGGGATTGACCGTTTCTTGACCCATCCGGTAGCACATGATTAGTCCGTCCGGTGCGCATCCGTGCAGCAAGCCCAGAGTGACTCCGGAATAACGGCAGTCGATGAGGGTACCCTGCCCCTCGATGACGACGATCTCGTGGTGTTGATTGGCCAGGACGAGCCGTTCGGCGGCACCGGCGATGAAATCGGCGACGACCGCGTCGACGGCGCATCCGTCCCCTTCGACGAAAATCCCGGTCTGGCCGGTCGCGATGAACTTGGCGTCCTCACCGCGCCGGGAGAGTTCTCGCTGGGTCTCGATCGCGACCGCCATCTTACCGCAACTGCAAGCGCTTCCGACGGTCTGAATTCGAAGGCATCGCTCATTGAACGAGTCGTGCCGGGCAACGTCGCGTTCGTTGCTCTTGCGGACATCGACGAGCGCTGCCCCGCTGGCGGCCGCGGCTTGAGTGAACTCCGGGTCTTGCGAAAGGAAATCGTGCAGTCCGGAAAGGATCGTCATCCCGCGACTGATCGCGTCGAGCAAAATCGGGCGCCATGGGGCCGGGATGTGACCGCCGGGGGGCGCGATTCCGATCATAAGGGTGTCGGCCTGGGGAACCTCGTCAAGCGAACCGACAATCGGGAGATCACCACCGACGGAAAGAAGCTCTGCGCTCGTACGGCCGGCGGTCTCGCGGTCGAGAATCGCGACGACCTCGTCGCGGCGATAGCGGATAACGGTTATCGCCGTCTTGGCATGCATGTTCGTTTGCCCGTCGGTCAAGATAACAATCTTGCTGGACATGCGGTCATGTTCTCCCGTTGTCAGATACCGCGAGTCGGCACTCGCGGAAGTGAATTCGTCGACGGATGCCGACGCTTCGGATCGCCAACATCACCGGCATCCCGCGCCCACCGCCGAAAAGGACCGCCCACCGGACGATCCCCCTCTCCTTACTTCGCGATCATCTCGCGTTTCACTTGCTCCAAGTCGACTCCGAGGATCTCCTTCGCCAGCGCCGCCAGGGCTTCCGGCGGACCTTGGAAGTGGAACGTCCGGTGACGGTGGGTGAGCGATTCGCCCTGGTCCAACGCGAGCGCCGGGGAAAGCGACTCGATTTCGTAGAACGCTCCCAGGCCCTTCTCGCCCGGAGCGGGGGGGCCGTCGTTGTACGAGTTGACCACGTCACCCACGTACGGCTCCGCCTGCGGAAGGTCCCAGGAATTGTTCATGTAGTCGAATTGAGTCGGGTCTTCCGGCATGCTGAAGCTGACGATCGTGAGCGTGCCGCTCTCGAAATCGTACGAGCCGAGCACGTCCTTCGCTCGCTTCTGCGAGGTGCCGATCTTGGAACGGAATTCGCCGTCGCCCGAAAACAGGATCGCCTCCGGCAAAACCTTCAGCCGCTCGGGCGGAATCTCGCCGAAATAGTCGGACTTGACCACCGGGCCGAGTTCCGATTCGTCCCCCGGCTTGTAGGGAACGATGACGACCGTCTCGGGACCGCAGTTGAGCATTCCGAGGATCCAGATCGAAACGAGCCCCTTTGCCTTGTCCATCGGGTCTCCCTCGTTGGTGATCGTGTTGACCGTGACGTACCCGACCTTCTTCACGCCCTCTTCCTTCGCCAGCGCCGCGGCTCGTCCGCCGAAGAGCTTCTCGATATCGGCCTCGCCCAGCAGGCAGACGTCCCGCGTGACCCCCAACTTGAACTTCGCCGAGGACGTGTTCTCGAATTCCATCTTCCGGGTCATGCGGCACTGCGTCTTGCTCGCGCCGGGCGCCACCTCGTAGGGGCCTTCATTCAAGGCCGGCGGGGTGAACCAATTGTCGAGGTTCTGCTCGACCCCCGGCTTGAACCAGAGGCTGAATTGTCCCCCTTCCGGAGAAAGCCAGAGCCGGTCCTCTGCCCCGTAATTGGCGAAATGGGGGTCGTATTCGCCGGAATCGATGTAGTCCTTGCAGATGAAGCCGAACGAGGTCCCCTCCGGTCCCTCGCAACTAGACGTCATCACGCGGCCTTGCCACTCGGGACAAATGGCCACGACGGCGTCCCCATCTACCAGTTCGATCACCGTCGTGTGTTTCTCCAGATATGCCTTGGCATCCTTGTACGCCATTTGGTCTCCTTTCGCGATTGGGGCGGCAACCGCCAGAACAAGGTAGCATGCCAATAATCCGAATGATGAGCAGCACCGCGACGGAGCATGCCCGGACAGATATCGTGCCATCATGAATGGGGTCCCTCTGTAGACCTAAAAAAATGTTTCGCGGAATTGCTTGACCGAGAACGCGGCCATCTCCGACCCGGCAGGCCATCCTACAAGTCACGGAGTAACAAGTCAATGATAGTACAACCGGGGGGAATGGCAAATCGCGGTGGACAATTCTGGGACGACTTGATATAAGGCCGGTCCCTTCGAATTGGATTTGGCAAACGGACTGAGCCATGGGAGATCGGGTTCAACGTGAATATCCTCCTTCTTTCTGGTGGTAACTCTGCCGAACGCGAGGTGAGCCTCCGAAGCGGACTCTTCGTCGAGGCCGGGTTGCGCGAGGCGGGACACCGTGTTCTTTCGCTCGATCCGGGGAGGGTTCCGCTGGATACGGTGGAGTGGAGCCGTTTCGACTGTTGTTTTCCGGTTTTGCACGGCGGGGCGGGGGAGGATGGTCGGCTCCAACGTTTTCTGGAACGGCGGAGAATCCCTTTCGTCGGGAGCGGTTCGGCCGCGTCGGGGTTCGCCATGCATAAGGCGGCGGCCAAAGAACGCTTCCGCCGAGCGGGTTTGCCAACCCCGGATTATGCTATTCTGAGCGGAGGAAGTCGCCTCCCGCTGGAGGCTGTCATGAAAGTCCTTCCCGCGCCTTGGGTCGTTAAGCCGGAATCGCAGGGGTCGAGCATTGGAGTGCGTTTCCTTTCCGATAGTCGACAATTAAAAAAAGCAATCAAAAATGCATTGCTTTTGTCGCCCTATGTTATTGTTGAAAGGGCAGTCGTCGGACGAGAATTGACCGTCGGCGTCATGGACCGAACGCCGCTGCCGGTGTTGGAGATCGTTCATGGAAGGGCGGTTTATGACGAACAGGCCAAATACTTCGGCGATCCGGCGAGGGTTCGGCCGCCCGAGGGACTTGGACCGATACCACTCGATACGGTGACGCGTATCGCGGTGGAGGCGGCGCATGCGCTGGGAACGACCGGACTTGTCCGGGTGGACTTGATTTTGGACAACCGAGGCATCCCCTGGATTCTGGAAGTTAATACGATCCCCGGGCTGACCGCGACGAGCCTGGCCCCCAAGGCGGCGGCTGCATGCGGCTACGATCGTCCCGGGCTGTGCGAACGGATGTTGGAGTCATGTCATGGGAGATTCGGAAACACGCACGGAGAAGAGATCGCGTATCGGCGCGGTTCTGGGCTGGTGCATTGACCCCAGGCGAGGCGCCCACTGGGTCGGCATGGGGGCCTTGACGAGTATCTTCGTCGGTGCTTGGCTAATCGTCTGGAATCGGATCGGAGACAGTCTTCGAGAGGATTCTCGCTTCCTTCTTTCCGCTGAGTCCGTCGAAATCACCCCACCACCCGCGTGGATTCGCACTGAGATCGGGCGCGAGGTCTTCAGCGGACTACGCCTTACGGGACCCATGTCCGTGCTCGATCCGGAACTGCCGCAGAAAGTGGGCGAGGCGTTCGGAGGGCATCCTTGGGTAGCCGCGGTGAAACGAGTGACGGTCCTCGCCGGCCCGCGATTGAGCGTGGAATTGTCCTACCGCAAACCGGTCGCGATGATCGACCTGGCAGTGAGGAACCGTTCGATCCTGTTTCCGGTTGACGGAAGCGGCTATTCGCTTCCCGAGTCGGATTTCACTCCGGCGGAAAAGACGCAATACCTCCGGATCGTCGGGGTTGAAAGCCCGGATGGCTCGCCCCCACCGGGCGAACGCTGGAGCGACGTACGAGTATTGCAGGCGACGCATATCGCCAAGCTTTTCGAGAACGCCGTCAGAAAGCTCGATCTGGACCGCGTTGTCCCGTACCGGCGGACTCCCGGCGAGTACGAGTATATCCTCTGCACCCGACAGGGGACCTGTATCGAATGGGGTATGCCCCCCGGAGGGGAGGCCCCTGCCGAATTGTCGGCCAAAGACAAGGTGGCTAAACTGCTGGCCTACGTCGAGAAGCATGGGTCCCTCGAAGGCCCCGGAGGTGACCCCCAGATCATCAACGTCCGCTTCGAGCTGAGGACCTCTCCGAGGACGGTAGGAAGGTCGTATCTGGATGACCTCTTGCGATAGTGCGGTCGCGGGGGACTTCTCTTGCAAGTAAGCGGGGGATACAATGCGCGTTTCGTGCCCAAACTACCGCTTTGTTTCGAGAGACTCAGAGATACGGCCATGACGATTTCCTTCCCCGCACACGACGGGCCGGCCCTTTACCGGGAGGCGAAGAAGCTGATTCCCGGCGGGACCCAGTTGTTGAGCAAGCGCCCCGAAATGTTCCTACCGGAGAAGTGGCCGGCCTACTATCGCGAGGCCTCCGGTTGCGAAGTCGTTGGGTTGGATGGCGCCCGCTATGTCGACATGTCGATCATGGGGGTCAGCGCGTGCCTTCTGGGCTACGCCGATCCGGACGTCACCGAGGCGGTGGTGAAGCGAGTCCGCGCTGGTTCGATGTGTACGCTCAATTCGCCCGAGGAGGTGGAACTGGCCCAACTGCTTCTCGGACTGCACCCTTGGGCCCACAGGGTCCGTTTCGGGCGGTGTGGGGGCGAGGTCATGGCGACGGCCGTGCGGATCGCGAGGGCGAAGACGCGGCGCGACAAAGTGGCCTTCTGCGGCTATCACGGGTGGCACGACTGGTATCTGGCCGCGAACTTGGGCGAGTCGGACGAATTGGATGGGCATCTTCTGCCGGGACTGGCCCCCAGGGGCGTTCCCTCGCAACTCCGCGGAACGGCCCTCCCCTTCACCTACAACAAGCCGGAGGAACTGGAGAAGATCGTCGTCCAGCACGGCGATTCGCTGGCGGCCGTCGTGATGGAGCCGACCCGGTCGGTCGACCCGGCTTCCGGGTTTCTCGAGGCGGTCCGTGATTTGTCCCGGAAGAGCGGCGCGGTTCTGATCTTCGACGAGATCACGATCGGCTGGCGGCTGGCGCTGGGCGGAGCGCACTTGAAGTACGGCGTCGCCCCCGACCTCGCCGTCTATGCGAAGACGCTCGGGAACGGCCACCCCATCGCCGCGATCGTGGGTGCCGAGGAAGTCATGGACGCGTCGCAGGAATCGTTTATCTCAAGCACGTACTGGACGGAGGGGGTTGGCCCGACCGCCGCCCTGGCAACAATCCGCAAGATGCAGCAGGTGGATGTGCGAAGCCACGTCAAGCATGTAGGCGAGACGGTAAGGTCGGGACTGCTGGATGCGGCGAAGAAGAATGGCGTGCCGCTGAAGACCGCGGGGCATGCCTGCATCGCCACGTATGCCTTCGACCATCCCGACGGCCTGGCCCTGCAAACCCTTTTCATCGACCGGATGCTTTCGCGAGGATTCCTCACCGGAGGCCAGGTCTCGGCGTCTCTTGCACACAAGGACGAACACATAACGGCCTACCTGAACGCCGCCGGAAAGGTCTTCCAGGAACTGGCGGAAGCAATTGAAAAGAATGACGTGATGAGCCGGCTGGAAGGACCGGTACGTCATGCGGGCTTCGCGAGGTTGGCGTAGCAGCCTGTGGAAAAAACAGGCTGCGCGGGAAACAGGAGGTTTCCCACATGTCCGTTGATTTGAAAAATCGGCGGATATGCGAGCGTTGTGGCCTCTCGGGCCACATTGAGCGAGGTTGAAAAAGTCCCGGATGGACTTTTTCAACAGCCTTGGTAGGTGGAACAAAAAAAGGGAGTCCCGAAACGGCGGGACTCCCTCCAGGAGGACAGCGGCGACGGTAATCAGTATCTTGGCGGTTCCGGTGTGATGTATTGGGTGGGAACGACCCGGCTATCGGAGTTTGCCGGCGCGTAGGGTGCAGCGCTCGCGTAGTCGCTCGTTCCACCGGGACGCCAGGGTTCGCCGGTGGAAGTAGTACCGTTGTCACCGGCCGGTCGGTAAGGTTGTGGCGTTTGATACCCGGATTGCGGAGGCTCATAGGCGGGTTGTGGAGCCTGATACGGTTCGGCGCCCGGTGGGTTGTAGCCCGTGTTTCCCGGAACGTATTGCGTATTCCCGGGTTGGTAGTCGGAAAAGGGTGGTTGATATCCGGTGGCAGGGGGCGCGTAACCGGTGTTTCCGACGGCCGTCGCAGGATACGGCTCCGGCGCGGGGTTTCCGTAGCGCGGCGCCGTATCGGCCGAAATACCATACCGGTCGGAAGCCGTGTCATACCGGCAGCCGCCACGATCGTTTGGCCGGGTGTGTCCGCCGGTGTATCCGCTCCCGCTGAGTGGATCATTTGGCGGCGGCGGTACGGCATAACGCTCTTGCTGCGGCGCCATATACGGAGTACCGACGCCGATTCCCTGATCATCCGAACGATTGACCGGATGGCCGCCGTATGAGGCCGGCTGGGCGGCTGTCGGAGGATAGCTTTCAGACGTGGATGGATACTGGCCGACAGGTGATCCGTAGTTCCCGGCATCGTAGGACGCAGGCGTTGTCGGGTACTGGGTCGGATCGGACACGCCTCTTTGGTACTGGTTTTGTGCCGCCAGCCGCTCACTCGGAGTCTGCGTCGGACTCGCTTGGCTCGACGGCAATTCCGGCTTGCCTCCTTTCGCCAAATAGGGATCCCTCGCAATCCGCGAGGGATCCCGGGAGGCTAGTGAGGGTGGGGTCGAGCCGATCAAGGACCAAGTCGCGGGGTTCCAAGTTGATGTTGCCCAGCTCGGGGAATTCCAAGTGCCGCTGCTGCGACAGCCGCTTAACGCGCAGAGCATCACAACGGCGGCAAAACACCTAAGGGGCATGGGAAGATGCATAATGGAAGGGTCCTCGGGGAATAAGCTCGATTACGGACGCGAACCTCAACCCGGCTGGTTGGGTCCGAGAGTTGAATGAAGAGTGGGGGGATTATAAGAAAGGCTGTTTCCCGGTCAATACCAGTTTTTTTTTGGCCGATATCGTGATTTCGTGATAAACCACATCAAGTACCGTCTTTAACAGTTCGGTGGCGATCATTCCCCCATTAAGAGTTATTTTATTCGGCTTTTCGTGCCTTATACCTAGGGGGCGTTCAATTTTTTTCTTTTGGTTGAATATGGTGAATCCGTTCGACCGAAGAGGTTCTTCGGTTTCCTATAGCTTCGGTCTTCCAGTTCGAGTCGCGATGCAACCTTTTTTTTCTATTTTTTCCTGTTGCCGCTGTCTCTGTCCGGCCTGAGCCGGACTACCCTCTTGTTTTTTTGACCGGTTTTCTTTTTTTTCCGCACCGACATTCGTGGTGTTTTCTTCCAAGCGGTTTGGGACCTCTCCTCACCGAGGGATTTCACGATGGCAATCGACTACGGCGTAAAGGATCAATTACCCGACTTAACGCGGAGAATCGTCGAGAACTACCTGAAGGTGGGGTCGACCCATCATCTCGAACACTGTCCTTTGCCAAGCCACGAGGCGGTTCTCGCGATCACCGAGGACCTCAGGGACATTCTCTACCCGGGATACCGGCGGCGCGACGGCCTTCACTTCGGAAATATCACCTACCACGTCGGCGCCCTCATTGATGGGCTGCACGACGAGTTGACGCGGCAGATCGCTCGAGCGCTCTGTCATGGGGTCGACCGCGAGGGACCTCGGCGGCAGGGCCGCTGTTGCGTCGCGGAATTCGAGTCTCTTGGTCAGGCGAAAGCCGTCGCGTTCCTCGAACAATTGCCGGACCTGCGAAGCATGCTTGCGCTGGACGTGCAAGCCGCGTATGACGGCGACCCGGCGTGCAGGTCGCTGGACGAGGTCATCTTCTGTTATCCCGGTCTGGAGGCGATTACCGTCTATCGACTGGCGCATCTGCTCTTCGACTTGGACGTACCGTTCATCCCGCGAATGATGACCGAATGGGCTCATATGCGGACCGGCATCGACATTCACCCCGGGGCGAAGATCGGCAAGCACTTCTTTATCGATCACGGGACGGGAGTGGTAATCGGTGAAACATGCGAGATCGGGGAGCATGTCAAGATATACCAGGGTGTTACCCTCGGAGCTCTCAGCTTCCCCACGGATGCCCAAGGACGGCTCGTCCGTGATACCAAGCGGCATCCGACGATCGAGGACCGGGTCGTTATCTACGCCAACGCTACGATCCTGGGAGGAGAGACCGTCATCGGGCACGATGCCGTCATCGGCGCAAGCACCTGGGTCACCGAGTCGGTCGCCCCGAAGTCGACGGTAATGCTCGATACCCCGAGAATGAGAATTCGGACCAAGAAGGACGTGGATATTTGACGCCTTCATGTTCTCGCCACTTCCGGCGGGCGGCCAGGAACGCGAATAGCCCGCCCAACCCCAACGAGAACCCTTTCGGCTCGGGAACTTCCACTGGCGGAATTCCTTCGCCCCACGTTTCGCGGACGATATCGAGATCGGCCGAATCGATGACACCGTCTCCATTGGCGTCCCCGTGGGAGAGATCCCCCGGCGTCACCGCCGAACCCCAATTGGCGCGAATGAGGTCCAGGTCGGCGGCGCCGACGAAGCCGTCGCCGTTGAGATCCCCTTCAGGTCCGGCTGGCAGAGTGAACGCTATGCTCAGCAACGGACGATTGTTCAAGTCGGCCGCGTCGTCGGACCAAAAGCCGATAAAATGACGCCCGTCCGAAAGCGGCTCTGTTTGGGGCGAGGAGACGATCAGTTCCAGGCTCTTGCTCTCTTTGGCCAGAGCCGATTCGACCGCCGCGATGAGCGCCGCGGTGGTCGAGAACTCCACCGGCGTTAAATCCGGCGTCTCGTAACCCGGCACCGTCACCAGGGGCGAGTCGGGGTCGAACGCGCCTCCCGACCACGCGGCGCCGGCAGCCGGACGATTCCAGCAGACCTCGCTCTCCACCATGTCGGTTTCGTGAGCGAGAGCGAAAAGCCCGATCTCCGCGATGCCGACCGGCGAACCGGCCGCGAGAGTGAACCGTTTCGGCGCGAGCGTCAAGCGGACGTCCGTGATGACGGCCCCTTCGGGAATCATGGAAAGATCGAAGGAGAGTGCTGCGCGGAGCCGGCCGATGCCGGTCTCGCAAACGCCGACGAGCATCTCGTCGTGCCCGACCCCCAGTTTCCGGTCTCCCCCTTCCGACTCTTCTCGCAACTCGGCCGCGACGTGCCGGTATCCGGAAACCCCTTCGCGCAACAGAACGTGCCCCGTATCCGGCTCAGGCTCCGTTCCTGAGAAGGACTTTTCGACGAAGGAGATCACGGCCGGAAGCGAATTACGGACCATTTCCAGGCTATGGCTGACGTCGAACCCGGCTTTGCGGTCGTAGAGAATCCACTTATGTTCGATCCCCAGGGATGTGAGCTTGTGGTGAAAGTTCTCGTTCATCGTCCGATCGAAGGCGTCTGCGCCGGTGATGATCTGGACGTCCATTCCACGAAGGGCCTCGACGCCGTTGATCGGATTGTAGTCTGGCCAGAGGGAATCGTCCGTACCAAATTGCTCGCGTACCGGATAACTCCGGCCCGGCGGAAAGGCGCTCGGGTCTTTGGGATAGTCGAGCAGGCCGATGATGGGACTGACGGCTTTGAATTTGTCCGCGTGGCGCTGGGCGAAGCGCATGCAGCCGTAACCACCCATCGACCAACCCGTAAGGGCCCTTTTCTCTTGCGCGTCGCTCAGCCGGTACATTGACGAGGCGAGACCGATGACTTCCTCCAGATATGTTTCGTATCGGCTCGCGGGGATGGCCGGGGAGTCGATCCACCAACCGTCGTCCCCATCGGGAAGGACTATGACGAATCCCGACGTCTTCAAATGAGCCAGCGACTCGGGATCATCGACGAGGGTCCGATTATGCCGGCCCCTCCCGTGCAGGAGAAAGAGGACCGGCCAATCGGATTTCGAGGAGGTGTAGGCTTCCGGTAGAATAACGCAGAATTCCTTGTTCTTACCGAGGACCGCACTGTCGAAGGTGACCGCGTCGACCCGCTCGTCCAGGGAGGTGACGAGCGGAGCGGCAACGCCGGCGCCGCCGAAGAATATGACGAAGACGGTCATGACTTGGTGCGTGGCCTTCATTTGTTTATTATACCATGGTATACCTAAAGCGATCAAGGGCCAAAGTAAGAAAAAAGCCGTTGAACCACGAAGACACATGCTTCGAGGGATCTATATCCATCAAGGGTAACTATTCCGCTCCGACGAATTCCGGCTCGATGGTGTTCGGAATTACTCCGGCTGCGTGTCCGCGCGCGAGGAGTTCGGTGACCGCTTGCCGCCCTCGGGGTCCGAAATCGAGCGTCCAGTCGTTGACGTACATGCCGACGAATTCATCGGCATCCGGCCGGTCGAGGTCGCGGCCGAACTGCATCGCGTAATCGAGCGCCGCCTCGCGGTGGTCGAGGCTGTATTGAATGCTCTGCCGAAGCAACCGCGTAACGTCCTTCATTCCCTTGGCGCCCAGGTCCTTTCGGATAGCGTTGGCGCCCAGCGGCAGGGGGAGCCCGGTCTGTTGAAACCACCACTCTCCCAGGTCGACGACCAGATGAAGTCCGGCTCGGCCGAACGTTAGTTGCCCCTCGTGAATAATCAACCCCGCGTCGACTTGCTCCCCCTCGAACGCCCCTTCCAATACGGCATCGATGATCCGGTCGAACGGGACGACGAGGTAGCGAAAATCGCGATCCAGACAGAGTCGCAAGGCGAGATAGGCCGTGGTGAGCGTGCCGGGGACGGCGATGGTCTTGTCCGTCAGGTCCAACGGAGACCAGCCTTTCTTGGCGACGACTCTTGGTCCGTAGCGTTCTCCCATGCTGGCACCGCATGAACAGAGGGCGTAACGGTCGGCCAGGTAGGGGTATGCGTGAACGCTGATCGCCGTCAGTTCCAGTTCCCCCTCGAACGCGCGGCGGTTGAGCGTTTCGATGTCGACCAGCTCGTGTACGAAACGGTAGCGGCCCGTGTCGAGCTTGTCCCGGGCGAGGGCGTAGAACATGAAGGCGTCATCGGGATCCGGACTATGGCCGACACGGATGGTGACGAGAGATTCCATGGGAATCGAGGTTCCTTTCGATAGTTTGCCAAGGCGGTGTCCGTATCGTTCCGACCCTTACGCTTCGATCGAGAACCCCGTGGCGACGGCTTCGACGTATTCCGTCGCCTCTAGAGTCGCCGGAGGTTCGCACGGAGGCGAATGGGGGGGTTGGGCGCGGTTCTCCCGGGCCGAAGGGGCCGTTTCACACACTTGCCGCCAGGTCTGGCGCTCTTCCCCCAGAACCTTGATCGCGTCCTCGAGTTTTCGCGGGTCGTGCTCCATCGCGGCGTCGAGCAGCCGGCGGTAGATGAAAAGGTAGATCGCGGAGACCTTCGCGGCCAAGTCGGGTTCCGTGTCGCGGTCGAGGGTCGCCAGGATTTCGGAAACGATGTTCTGTGCCCTGATGAGGCACTCGAGGGCCCGGCCCTCGGCGTCCTCTCCCTCTTGCCAGGCGTGTTTCGCGCGTTCGATATTTCGGAGGGCTCCCTCGATGAGCATCAAGTGCAGCTTCTGGGGCGAGGCGGTCCGGACATCATTCTCGAAGTAGCGCATCCTGCTGGAATGAGCCATTTATTGCCTTTCTCGGTGGGACTGGCTCGATAAAGCCGATCAGTCTGGGGTGGACGTTCTTAAAGAACCAGGTGAAAGAAGGGGGAGGTTAATTCGAGTCCTGCGATGAGGAGTACAGTTTGATCGGTTTGATCTGGTCGATGTATTGCGAGACGCTCTGCATCTTGGCGATGGCGATTTCCATGCGGTAGAACTCCAGGTAGAGGCGCTTTTCTTCGACATCGAGGCGATCGCTGAGATAGTCGATTCTCTCCCGGTTCTTCTGGATCGTCTCTCCCAGCGCCAAATAACGGTTCGTCAGTAGTGATCCCTTCGTCGAAGTGAACCGCTCCGCCAATTCTCCGAACTCGACGGAGAATCCGGTTTCCTCGCCCGTGTTGGCATCGGTCTGTTTGAAGAAATTCTTCACCTTTTGGGGGTTCGCCGCGAAAAGGTTGCGTAGCTTGTTTTCATCCAGCGAAAGCTGGCCGGTACTCGAGAACTCGAACCCGAGTTCTCCGAGCGACCGGAAACCGCCGATGGGGGCGTACGTCTGACCGCTCATCAGCTTGGAAATCGCCGTGTTGACCTGCTGCGCGGTCGGGTCGAGCGTGAGAACACTTCGTTTATTCGTCTCTGGGTCGTAGGCCGTGTACCCCTGAAGGAGTTTCCAGAACTTGTTGTAATTCTCGACGAACGTCTTGGCGCTTGCCATAAAAGATGTGTCCCCCTGCGAAACCTGGACCGTGACGGGCGATCCGGTGGCCTGTTTCACCTTAACGGAAATTCCTGGGACGGCATTGGTAAAGGTGTTCGACTGTGAGGCGAGCAGCAGGCTGGAAGCGGCATGTTCCGGCGGCCCCAGCGCAATCATCGCGTCCTGGCCCTTGACCGATTGGGAAAGGCGGAAGTCGAGGCCGGAAACGTCGAAAACGAGATTTCCCGCCGCGCCGGTGTAGGCGCTGTTGATCGCCAACCGGTAGGGCCGGTCGGAACCGTCGTTGAGCACGGCCGCGTTGACCTTGGAGCCGGAGACATTGAGTTTCTCGACGAGCGTTTCGAGAGTGTCTCCGCTGGTAACGGCGATTTCCTGGACAAATGACCCGGCTATGACTTGAACCGGCGAACTCCCGATCATGCGGACTTCGGACTCCTTGAAGATTCCCAAGTCGCGCGCGGCGGTCGAACCGACCCCTTCGAGGACCTGGAGTGATCCACTCCCCCCGGCCAGATCGCGGATGGTAATGCCGTCTCCCGTTTCGTTAATGGTGGCTTCAACATGTGCGACGTTCGCCGAGAGGGCGGTCAAAACGTCGCCGAGCGTCTTGATGCGCGAATCGCTGAAATCGATGATCGCCTCTTGGCCGGCGGTGTCGATCAACTTGATGATCCCGCGGTCGATTCCCTGTCCACCGTTCAGGTCCTCCAGTTTCGTGTTCCTCGAAATGATCTGCAAATGCAAATCGCCCGAATTAACCGACGTTGCCGATCCGGAGGTCGCCACTTTTAGCGCCGTCGCCGTGTTCGTGGCGTCGCCGTTGGAAATCAGCAGATTTCCGCTGCCGCCGGAGGTGTCCGCGATCTCGATTCCCGTCTTCGCGGCATTAATCTTCGCCGTGACGTCAACGGCCGCGGCGTTGATCGCCTCCACGACGTCTTCAAGGGTCGCGCAGCCCGACAGATCGACCGAGTCGCTCGTGGCATTGCCGTCAGTAATGTCGACGACGCCCAAACTCCCGAATCCGGCTCCGCCGTTTAAGCTGGATAGGAGCACGGTTTGTAAACCGCCCAACAGACGTCGGCCGGTGAGCGTATCCCCGGTCGCGTCGCCGTCGAGCCCCAAGGTGTACAGTGCCCTCGAACCGTTACTGGCGGTAAGGGAGAATCCGTTTTCTCCTTCGGTCCAGTCCTTCAGGACAATTCGGTCCCCCCCGTCCGACAGCGATGAAAGCTCCGCCGTGAGCTTCCCCGGCGCCGCCTCGTTGATCGTTTGCAGCACGTCGCCGACGGTCAATTCCGTCCGGGCCGTTTTCGTTTGCGTCGCGAGCCGGTTGAAATCAAGCTGTCCCGTCGTTCCATCGGCCAGATGATATTGGGCGTCGAAGAGGACGTTATCGAAATCGACGCCGTTCCCGTCGTTCAGGTCGGAGAGCGAGAGGTCCGCGTACAGCCGGACGAGGTCGTCGCCGGTGGCCGTGTCGGCGGCCACGTTGATTCCGGACAGCCCCAGCGACTCGGCCGTGGTCCCCTCGCCGACCTCCCGCACGATCAGGTTGGACAACGACTGGCCGGTCTTGTCCTCCAGCCTGATCGAATCCCCGTCCGAGTATGCTCGGACGTTGAGCGTGCTGGCGGAGTTGATAGCCGTGAGGACCTCGTTGATCGTCCTCGCATAAGACAGGTCGATCTGCGCGGTCGTCCCGCCGCGGTCGGTAATCTGAATCTTCCCCCGGGTGAACCCCTCCCCGCCGTTGATGATGCGCAATGGCGTACCGCGGAGCACGTCGGATCCGTACCTGAAACGGACGAATCCGGTACCGATGGCCGAATCTTCGTCCGCGAAGCCGGTGCTGATCAACTGATTGGTCTGTGCCTGTTTCAGTGGCGTGACGATATACGTCCCCTTCGCGGCGGTACCCGTGGACGTCACCTCCAGCACGTCCGGCTGGCTGCTCGCCACGCTCCGTTCCTCGTATACGGCATCCTTTCCCAGATTGGCTGCCAGGTACTGAACCGAGAGGAGCGAGGCCGTAATGCCGGTGACCGCGAGCTGTTTATCCTCCAGTTCGCCATTCTTTTTGACAAGGTTGTCGCGTTGGGCCGCGGAGATCTTCATGAGCGCCTCCACGGTGGATTGTATGTCCATTCCCGTTGCTAGGCCGATACTGGAGGTGATCGTGGGCATCGCTCGTGGCTTTCCGAAAGAAATGTCTATTCCGGGCGCTATTACCTATTGAAAGTATCGACTACCATTGCTGGTGGTGTTTAGCGACTAGGAAAATAGGAGTGAATTTCCCGTTTGCCGCAGCCGATATTCTTCGCTTTGAGGAAAGAACGGTTTGGCGAACCTCCGCACCGGCGCCGAGGTCCAAATTAAGGGGTACACCGGGTCCAGGGTGCACGTCAGCTTTTGCGGCTTTAGGATGCTGCTTGTGAGGGGGTCCGCCTTCTGACAAAGGGGCATCCGGGGCGGGTTCTGAGGTGGGAGACGAGGCGGTCGTCGTCGCAGAGGGAGGCGGCACGGACTTGGAGGATGGCCTCGGCGCCTTCGGGGTTGTTCCAGAACATCTCGGTCCCCTTCACCCGGTAGTGGACCTCTTTGACGGGCGACTCCATCCACGCGGTCGTGACCGGCATGCCTTGCCGACGATATTCCGGATAACGCATCCGCTGTTGGTTGTTCGTCAAGTACCCGATCGTCTTCGCCGAGACGGGGCAACCCGCCCCCTCTTTCATTACCTTCTCGGCCCGGGCGTACGACCGCGCATCGGCCACGACCACGGTGATCTTCTTCGCCAGCAGGGGCGTGACCTCGCGCGAGTCAAATCCCAGTCTCGTCCTCAGAGGGAAAAAAGACTTCCGATTTTTCGCAGAACTGCTCTGGACTCGATTCGGCGAATTTGCGACACTCCGCATCCGCTCTGCCGGCCCACCCGAGCTGGTTCGAGGTGTTCCCCCCGGCAGTAGCCGGTTTTCTGGTCGGTTCGCCGCGCCGGCGCGATGTTCCGCGCCCGGATTCCCCGGAAGACCGTCGAAATCAGGTTCAGGTGAATTGAATACCGATGTTCGCGTTTTTCCTCGATCCCATTTGGAACGGACGCACTCCCGTGCGTTTGGCCGTGTTCGCCCTTTTTCTGGGCGCCGCCCTCCTCTCGCTTTCAAGCGGCTGCGCCGCGTTCGGCAACGGCACTAAGAAGGGCGGCGGTTGGTCCACCTCGAAACCTCCCAAATCGGCGCAACCGATTGAGACGGTTGATGACTTCATGAGACTGAAACGGTTAGATCCTTAAACCGAGGTTCCTCGACCCGCCCCGGCGCTTGGACCGGGTGCCCGGCGGGTTTTCCGCGCCGGGCGCGTCCAAGGGCGAGGCCGCTCGAGCCGTTCACCCGCACGCCCCGAAATCGGAACTTCCTTATGCCGCGTCCCAGATTATCCTTTCACCTTTCACCGCGGTCGGCGCGGTTCGCATCGCTTTTGGCTTTCCTTTTGCTTGCGGCGGGATGCTCCTCCATCGGCTCGTCTCCAACGACGAAAGACGGTCTCATCGGCTTCCCCACGTCGAACGCCGCCTTTGAAAATCGCATCCAGGCCGATCCCTTCCCCCACGCAAGCCAGACACTGGGGAACTCCCTCAAGTCACGCGCGCTCTAAAGGGGCTGGAGAAGAATGCAGTCAACCGATTCTCCCGGGGTCGGCTCCAAGGGTCCCTTACGGCGACGCGTCCGGCCGGGAAACCTGTCCTCGCGAAAGAGAAGAATGGGCGAGGCTAGCCGCTCATTAAGAACGCGTCGACGTCGTTGGCCACGATCACCCCGTAATTGAGCGCCCCCAGCCAGCCGGACATGATGATCCCGACGCTGCCGGCGTGATACAGCCCCGGAATCTGCTCGGGAAGGGAGCGGCTGACTTCGAGTCCCTCGAACTTGGTGCCGAAGCTGGCTCCGGCCCAGTGCCGGGTGTAACGCTCGAAGGTCAGGGGGGTGGCTGCTTCGACATAGTCGAGTTCGTCGCGGAGGCCCGGGACGTATTTCTCGGCCGCGGCAACGGTATCCTCGATCAAGTCCCGCTTGCCCGCCTCGTATCCCTCGGGCGTTAACTCGGCCCAGTCGGAATAGTTGGCGTTGGTGCTGGCGACGATCACGCACCGGTCGTGCCCCGGCCGGGTCTTGGGGTAATAGAACGAATACGTCCGGCTGGTAATGCTCCGGCTCAGGAGCAGGTCCGTTTGAAAGACCGGCGCGGTCGAGCTGAAGAGCAGATCGCCGGTCGACTCGTCGATCATCCGCTCCGGCTTTAGCGCCATGTACACCTGCGTACTCGAATTATTGAGCCGTACCTCGCTCGCCTTTTCGGCGAAATCGGGAGCGAACCGGTCGAGCCCGACCATGTTGACGATCGTGTCCTTGAGATTCGCGTTGGAGAGAACGGCCTTCGCCGGAATGCCTTGCCCGTTGGCACGCACGCCCCGGACGTTTCCCTTTTCGCCGACGTCGATCTTCTCAACCAGGGCCCCGGTGCGGATGTCGACGCCATTCTTGAGGAGTTCCTCGCGCATTAGCTCGATCAGGCGGTCGGTCCCTCCCTCGAAGGTGAAGACCCCCTTCGACATGAAATTCGAAAAGACGATTCCGTAGGTGAGGGCGGGGTCCTCCAGAGTCGACCCGTTCGCGTAGGTGATCGGTTCCATCAAGAGCCGCACGACGTCCTCCCGTCCGGGGAAGAACCGGTCAAAGAGTTCGCGCGTGGTCAACCGGCGGTCGTCGTAGAAGTTCATGCTCCGCGCGGTGTCGAAGAACTCCTGCACGGTGTTCGCGTCGATCTCGAAACGTTCGACGAGCAGCTTCGTGAAGTCTTCCCGGTTGAACGTGGTCGTCAGGGAGAACATCGGGTTGTCGAAGCGGATATTCTTCAACTGGACGATGGAATCGGCGATCTCCTTCGTCCAATAGCGGCGGCAGCTCTTGACCATGCCGTAGGGGAATCCGTGGAGCGAGACGTCGAAGACGTGGCCTCCGCGGCGGCGGAACCAGGCGGCCAGGCCGCCCAACTGGCTGTGATGCTCCAATAAGAGCACGCTCCGGCCGGCACGCGCCAGGAGATTCGCGGCGGTCAGTCCGCCGAGTCCGGATCCGATGACGACGACGTCGTAGGCGTCTTTTAGGTCTTTAAGTGGTTTCATACGCGGTGAGGGACGCGAGCAGCGCCACGTTGGCTGCGGCAGCGGACGAAGCGATGCCGGGACGGAAGGAAGAAGACCCCGCCGGATCGACTCACTGCGAACCCCGGAGGAAATAACGGTTCGCGATGGTGATGCCGCTGACGAGGGTGCCGATGATGCCGACCATTCCCTGGTCGGTTCCGCAGATGAACAGGTTTTTGAGGTGGGTCGTGCCGTCGTAGCGCTTTTCGGCCGCGCCATACACCGCGCCCCGCTCGTGGCCGGTGAAGCGGCGGATCGTCCTCGGCGTAAACATGTCCGACTCGACGATCGACCCGCGGAAGTCGGGGACGTGGCGGACGGCCGCTTCGACGATGCGAGGATACCATTGAGCCTTGGCGTCGCGGTACTCCTCGGGGGCCATCGCCGCCCATCGCTCATAATTCGCCAGAGACGTGATCCGCATGACCCCCTCGGAGAGCGACTCTTCATACGCGAAGTTGTTCGGCGAGCAGATTACGCCGCTGCGGAGGTCAACCAACCCCTCCGGATTCCGGTAGTCGAACTTCTCGCCGTTGTTGAAGAACACGATCGTGCGGTCGTGCCCCAGGGCGGTCGGCTCTCTGTCCAGGACGGAGATCGATTCGACGAATGACAATTGTCCCGGCAGGATTTGCTCGCGCGTCTCCGGGGCGGTACTTTCGCACAGGCGCATCGTTTCACGCCAGCCGGCGGAGGAAAGGACCTGCCGCGAGGCCAGTTCCGTTCCGTCTTCGAGGACGACGCCGTCGGCCGCGCCGTCGCGTTCCTTGATCCGCGCGACGCCGGCGCGCAGGCGGAGTTCGCCGCCAAGCATCTTGAACTTCTTGACCAGCGTCTTCAGCAGAAGACGCACGCCCGCGAAGGGCCGGGCGAGCCCTTCTAGAAAGATGGAGCGGAACATGATCGAGAACTGGCCGAAGTCCATGTCGTGCTCCTTGGCTCCGCCGTAAAACAGCAGCGGGCAGAAGAGCATCTCGACCAGAAGCGGATCGTCGATGACCTCGGCAACCGCCTTCCGGGCCGAGTGCTGGCCCCCGCCGGTCCCGAGTTCGTCATAGTCCATGACCATGCCGAGCAACCGCTGAAAGTTGTCTTTCTGCCGGGGAAACGCCTTGGCGATTTCCGATACCAGCAATTCCACGTTGTTGTTGAAGCGGAGTTGCACGCCGGGGAAGGCGATGCACGAACCGATTTGCGGCACGAGGCCCAACTCGTCCCAACTGAACCGGAGTTGGCGGAGCATCCGGGCCATGGGACCGCGTCGCGTTCCCTTGGGAACGAAATTCGTGATGGCGTGCAGTCCGACGTCGAAGAACCGTTCGCCCAAGCGGTAGAATGAGTTCAGCCCGCCGATCATGCTGTGCCGCTCGACGATGCAGACGCGCTTGTTGAACAGCGCCAAGCGGATGCCGGCGGCAAGGCCGGACATGCCGGCTCCAATGATGATCGTGTCGTACATGGGCGTTACCATCGCACTCTGAATGAAGCGCCGAAGGAACAAAGAGCGGCTTCCGGCGGCACGAACCCTCTTGGCCTATTTCTCGATGTCCTTCATCAGCGGGGCAAGGTACTCGACGGTGCTCGACATGCTGGCCAACCGCGGATAGTCCTCTTCGGGAATCTGAACGCGATAGCGTTTGCGCAGTTCCATGACGATATCCAGGAAATCCATGCTGTCCAACTCGAGCTGCTCGCGAAATTCGACGTCGTCCTTCAGATCGCTCAGGTCTTCGTCCGGCGCGATCTCCGAAAGGATGATCTTGACGGCGTCACGAATATCGTCTTTGGTCATTCAGTATTCTCCAGTCATATTCTCGAAGCCGGCATGCATCCGAGCGCTTCCTCGCTTCGACCGGCGTCGAACCGATCAGTCCGGACGCCGGACGATCACCGCGGAATTGATGCCCAACATGCCGAACGAGGTGTTCAAAATATACCGTATCTCGCCGATCCTGCGAGGCTCGTTTAGCACGAGACCGCCAAGGGTACACTCGGGGTCCAAATTGTCGACGTTGATCGTAGGATGGCACACGCCGTCCTCGAACATCGGTAGGTTGCCGGCCAGCTCCAATGCGCCGGCGGCGCCCATCGCGTGGCCGATAAAACTCTTCGTATTGTTGAAGTACGGTCCCTCACCCCCCGGCCACACGTGGCGCAGAGCCTGGCACTCCTGTTCATCGCCGCTGACGGTGCCGGTGGCGTGCGTACTCACCAGGTCGATCTCCTCCGGAGCGAGACCACCACGGTCCAGCGCCAGACGGATGCACTCCGCCTGGCGATCCGGATTAGGCAGCACGAAATCGGACGCGTCGCTGTTGATCGCGTAGGAAACGACTTCCGCGTATATCTTCGCGCCGCGTGCCTTGGCGTCCTCCAATCGCTCCAATGTGAAAATGCAGCCCCCTTCGGCGACGACGATTCCGTTGCGGTCGCGGTCGAAGGGGCGCGACCCCTTGGTTGGGTCTTCGTGTTGGGCCAGGGCGTTCTGGCTGTGGAAGCTGGCAAAAATGCCAAACGTGTGGATGCTCTCCGAAACACCACCTACCAGAGCCAAATCGCATTCTCCCAGACGCAGCATCTGAACGCCATGAATGATTCCCGCGTTACCGGCCGCGCAAGCGGCCCCGAGGGTGTAACAGGGGCCGGTAATCCCCATATTCAGCGAAATCTCGCCGGAAGGGTTGTTTGCCACCGTTCGGGGGTTATGGTGGTGCGACCAGTAGGTCGTGTCGTAGTCGTATCCCTTGAGTAGATAGACTTCGTTCTCCGTTTCCACGTTGCCGTGTTCTGTCACGCCGATGAACGCGCCGACGCGCGAGCGGTCGACCGAATCCCAATCGAGCTTGGCGTCCGCGACGGCCTCCTGGGCACAGTAAATTCCAATGCTGCCTGCGCGGGTTCCCCTGCGGAGTTCTTTCCGCTTCTGGTATTTCAGCGCGTCATAATCGCACACTCCGGCAATCGTCTTGCCGAAATAGCGAATCTCGTAGTCGGTCACGCCGCTTCTTCCCGTCAGCAGACTCGCCCGGAATTCGGCGAGCGTGTTGCCGTTTGGGGCCGTGAGTCCGACACCGGTGATGACGATTCGGTGACCGTTCGGTTGTGAGGAAACCATAACTTAGGGGGGTGGCCCGGGCTTCGTGCAGGTTGGGGCCGAAGACGAGCCGCATTCCGCTCCATCCCGGCGATGAAGAATAAGCATATGACGCTATCAAAGAATTCCGAGATTGACAACCCCCCTTTGTCACCTCTTTCGCGGGTGGTGAGGCGGCCCATCCTAAAACGCGGACGCTGACATTTCTTCCCCCCGACTCTCCTTTCCGCCGGCTTGACACGCGAAAGATATACGAAAATAGTCCATAAGAGGGGTGCAAGTTCCGGTTAGCTTCCTGTAAAGTGTAGTTTTGATATTCAAGCCGCCCGTTCCAGCGAGTCTAAACCCTTTCGAACATGTGTATTCTGGCAATTCAATATAAAAAAACAGAGAATGCGCCGATCCTGTTGGCTGCGAATCGCGAGGAGTATTACGAGCGTCCTTCCTATCCTCCACGGATTCAGTCGGGAAAACCGAGGGTCATCTGCGGAATCGATCGGAAATCGGGAGGGACATGGTTTGGAGTCAATCAGCACGGACTCGTTGTCACGGTCGTCAATCGGCCTCTGCGTTTCACGCCCGACGAACCACGATCGCGCGGGCTATTGTGCCGAGATCTGCTGGGGACGGCCTCGGCCGAGCAAGCGGTCGAGTGCGCCCTGAGGGAGTTGAAGACCGGATGCTACCCGGGTGCGTTGTTTCTTTGCGCCGACTCGAAATCGGCGGCTGTCGTTCACCGGGAAAAAGAGATATTCGCGGAGCAACTCAGCCCGGGCCTCCATGTCCTCACGAAAGAGGGGTTGAACGCGCGGCACGACCAACGTCAGGAGTTCGTCCGGCGGCAGCTCACGTTACAGAAGCTCAATTCGGCCGTTACTTTTCTCGCGGTGGCAAGCCGCGCATTTTCTCGCCCCTGTGACGGGGAGGGAAGGCACGGCACGGTCATCCACGAGGGGGAGTTCGGAACCGTCTCCTCCATCCTCCTCTCGCTAACGGGACGTGTTCAGAATTCGATCCTCCAATACGCCCCCGGGTCGCCGGCCGATATCAACTACGATGACTACTCCGCTTTGATGCGGCAGGTTCTCTCGACCGGAAAGGAAAAGGCCAGGAAGAAACAGCGACGTCTGGAAGACGACTACATCGACGACGACTTGTTGGATGAACTGGCGCCGGACGACGAGGATGATGAACCGGTCGCCTTCGTGCCGGAGGAAAGCGATGCCGACGACGATTTGGATGGTGAATTTCCACTAGAGCGGTAGCATATAACCACAACGCGGGGTGTCAACGTGACCGGCGGCCTGTTCGAACCGCGGATTCCCCTGAGAACGCTCGCCATGTTCTGCCGACGGCTCGCGACGCAACTGGCCGCCGGGGTGGATATCCGGCGCATCCTCGAGCGCGAGCGCGACTCCGCTGCGCCTGGAGCTTTCAAGCGGAACCTCGAGGAACTCGCGCGCCAAATCCAAGCAGGTCAGTCTTTCGAAGGGGCACTTCCGGAGACGGGCGAGTACTTCCCCGTCCTGTTTCGTGATCTGGTCCATCTCGGGGAAGAGACGGGACGACTGGATTCCGTTTTGGATCAGTTGGCTGTTTATTATGAGCACCTTCGCGGCGTTCGTCGCGGTTTTTTGGCGGCAATCACTTGGCCGGCCATTCAGTTGATCTTCGCGGTCTGTGTAGTCGGATTCCTGATCTGGATTCTCGGAGTGATTGCCCCGGCCGGCGGTGAGGCGGTCGACATCTTGGGATTCGGGCTCATCGGAACGAGCGGGCTCTTCGTCTACTGTCTGTTTCTGGCGGCCGTCGGCGGCGCAGGATTCGCGTGCTATCACGCGATCCGCGCCGGTGCCCTTTGGGGAAACCGCGTCCAGAAGGCAATGCTGAGGGTTCCCGCCGTCGGGGGGGCCCTGCACACGCTCGCTTTGGCCCGCGTCGCCTGGGCGATGAACCTTACCTTCGGCGCCGGCCTGGATGTCGTCCGCTCGATCCGACTGTCACTCGCTACGTCCGGAAACGCCTTCTACGACGAACTCGGCGAACCGATCACCGACTCCATCCTCCAGGGTAACAGCGTGTATGAGGCGTTCTCTTCGACGGGAAGATTCCCCCGCGAATTCCTCGATACCCTTCAGGCGGGCGAACAGGGAGGACGAATCACCGAGTCGATGGGACTCCTCGCGCGGCAATACCAGGAGTATGCCCGGGACGCGATCAAGATTCTCGCGACCATCGGCGGATTCGCCGTCTGGGCGATGGTTGCCGCGATTCTTGTCTTTTTGATTTTGCGTATCGCCATGTTCTACGTGGGGAGTCTTTATTCGTTGATGTGAGGAATTCACGGCTTGACGCAGTTCCGTCGGGGGTTCCGGAACCTACTGGAGCAGCTTCGGCCCCTTTCCCCCGATGAATGCCTCGTTTAGTGCCTGGGCTTTCTCCTTGGTGGAGAAATCGGGGTAGTTCACTTCTTTCGTGTAGCCCTTCTTCGCCAGAATCCGGCCGCATTCGACGCGGCACTGTTGGGCCAGGTCGACGGCGGCGGTGAGGGCGCGCTGGCATTCCTGGGGGGAATGGAATCCCATGCCGTTGTTCGCGGCGACGTAGTCCCAGCGGAGTTGTGCTTTGCGGAGTAGCTCGCGGGGCGCGGCCAGTTCCTCGTCGGTGGCGCCGGCCTCCATGCAGGCGGCGACGTCGAAATGGGCCTTGGCGATCGCCCCTTCCGCCCGGTTACGGCCGTCGCGGACCTTGTCCTGGATCGATTCCACCCGGCCGCGGATATCCTCCTCGCTCCAGCGGTGGCAGACCGCGCACGAATTGGAGATATCCAAGAGCGGGCTGCGGATATGGTGATCGGTGAACTTCACGCCCCCTTCGGTCCGGTAGGGCATGTGGCAATCGGCGCAGGCGATATCACGGTAGGCGTGGATGCCGGTCGAGTAGACCTCGTAGTCCGGGTGCTGCATCTTCACCATCGGCGTCTTGCTGATCGCGTGCGTCCAGTCGGAGAACTCCGCCTCGTCGTAATATCGCTCCATGTCGTCGACGGTCGTTCCCTTGTCCCAGGGGAAGGTGAGGTAATCCCCCTCCTTCTTGAAGTAGTACTCGACGTGGCACTGCGCGCAGACGAGAGACCGCATTTCCTGGTGCGAAACCCGGTTGATGTCGCGGCCTTGACGTTCGAACGCCTCGATCAGGGCCGGCCGGGTGATCCGCAGTTGCATCGTTTGCGGATCGTGGCAGTCGAGACATCCGACCGGATGGGTGATCTCGTCCTTGAATTCGTGAAAATTCGTCGCGTAAAAGTCACCCGCCCCCGCCAGGAGAAGTTCGTGGAAAGACGCCTCTTCGTCCGCGAGCTTTTTCTCACCGAACTCCACCATCTTCCGCGGTACGTCGGGGCTCTTGCAGGTCCAACAGGTCGCCGGGGTGTTTGGCGTGATCCGTTTCGTCTCGGTCACGTCCTCCACCGCGTGGACATGCCCCCGCGCCTGGAGATAGTCCTTGGCGAAGCCGTAACCCGAAAAGAGGATGACGTTCGCCGGGGTTTCCTCCAAATAGTCCCGGGGGAACGCCCCGCCGTATTTCGTCTTCGTCGTGTCGTCCCGCATCTCCCGGTAACGGGAATACTCCCTGGGGAAATTCGCCGCCCACTCGGCGCTGTCCGTTTCCAGCGGATCGATCGGAACGAGCTGCGCCGGAAGCCTTGCCTCGTTCCGACGTTCCATGATCGAGGCGAACAGCAGGCCCAACAGGAGAATGGCGACGGCCGTCGCGCCGAAAAGGACCCAGCCCAGCCAGGGGCGGCCTTCGGAAGGGGAATCCGTTTTCTTTTTCGATACTTACTCATGGGAATGGGTCTTCTGTTCTCGTGGTTCGCGGCCGCCGATTCGCGGGGCGTGACTCTCCAACACCGAGGGAAGCTCCGGGACGATCACCCGGGGAGTGGCCGAAAGACTCCGCGTGCGGCCGTGGGGGACCTCCCGGTGGCAGTCCCAGCAACGCGGGTCGCCCCGTTCGTGGGTACAAAGGGCAACCTCGCCGATCGTTCGCTCGTGGCACCGCCGGCAGTTCTCCTCGACCACCGGGATGGCCCCCGACGATATCCGGATCACCTGCGGCTCCAGCCGCGCGGTGAAAATGGCCGAATGGTACAGGCCGTCGCGGGCCTTGAAGGCGTAGGCGTGGAATAGCGTTTGGTGGGGGACGTGGCAGTCGTTGCAGGTGGCGACATTCGCATGGCTGGATCGCTGCCACGAGGCGTAGTGCGGCTGCATGACGTGACAGTTCACGCAGGTCTCCGGCGCGTCACTAAGATAGGAGGTCGCCCGCGAAACCTTCCCGACCGTCAAGGCCAACCCGGCCAACACCCCCAACGCGGCGAAGCAGGCGATGCGCCAGGGCTTCGAGAGAAACTGCAGGGTGGCCAAAAAGTACAGGCCCGAAAGGGCACGGCGAAACATAAATCAATTCCGACCTCCGAAAGGAAACGGCGCGCCGACGCACGTCGACATCGCGATGAAAGTGG